>NZ_JBKBQY010000067.1:0-19068 GCF_046292185.1 Yoonia sp. | reverse complement strand
GGGACCTTCATCGCCTCGCGCTTGGCGTTATCGGCGATATATTCGCCCATATACCGCGTGCCGATCCGGTAATCGATGGAATAATGGAACCAGTCGCCGGTTTCGCGCAGCATGCTGGACAGATAGGTCTTGCCCAGCCCCGACATCGCGAACAGCAGGACACGTTTTTGCGGCGCTTCGCGCCAGTCTGATGCGGATGTGTAAATCATGCGCCTTGGGTAATGGGGCCAGCGATGATCTGCCAGAGGTTTTTTCCGGCCTGCAGCAAGTTGGACGGGGCCTTGCCCGAAACAGGACGTAGAGATCAAGCCGCCAGCGTCACGCCGTTTTTCTGATGACGCGCGATCATCTGGTCCACTTTCTTGCCTCTTGCGATCAGCCGCGCGGGCACGGGTTCGCTGTCTGCGAGATCGGGAAAGATCGCGGCGATTTCTTCCATGTGATCTGGACCCAATGCCTCGATCGCCATGGCTCCGGTCAGCAAAGTCTCGCTCGGCGCGCCTTCGGCGAAGATCACGTCATGGGTATCGGTCATCAGGTGGACATAGGTGACGTCAGTGCTGGACTCGACGATGTCCACACCGGGCAGGGCGATCAGTTTGATCGCGGGGATCAAAATTTCATCCGCGCCGAACATCCGCTTGCAGATCGCAGAAGCCACCAGCATCCGGTGCTGGCGCGACACCAGCAGATCACGCGCAGGCAGGTTGGGGCCAAGCGCACCGGCGGCGATGCGGACGGGGGCGAGCTTGCCCATTGCCTTGACGGTGCTTTTGCCGATCCAGCGGATCGGGCGGGGGCCGTGATCTTTGGTGATCACCAGATCGCCAGGCGCGAGGGTTTCGATGGGTTCTTCGCCGGTCGGCGTCAGGATCGCGGTGCCGGTGACATAGCAGGTGAGGATGTTATCTTGGGTGAAGAAGTCAGGGCGGTCGCCGACCAAACCGACGAACCCATTTTGCGCCACAGAATTCAAAGTGATGGACCGTATTGGCTTTGCCGTCAGAGCGGCCAGATCAGCGCCTGCCGCCTGAGGTGGTCCCAGATATGTGCGGCCAGCGGTGTCCTGAAAAACAACGGCACTAATGCTGGCTGTCGTTCCATCGGTATATGTCAGCGTTGCGGTGTAATTTGCGCCAGCGTCAAAAACCTGATCGGCGCCGTTGTTAATCCGGAAAGTTTCGTTTCGGATGTTATTGTCTTGGTTGTAAACAGCGCGATCCTGAGAGCTGCTTCCGGGAAGGAAAAAGCTAAACAAGCCAGTCGGCTGATCGAACCGCACCGATCCGGGCGATAGCGTCTGCAGGTTGTTGAACAGTGGGTTACTTGCATCGCCAACCGTCAACCCGACAAGCGCAGAGGCGTTTTCGGCGATCTGATTACCCTCGATCGGGTCGATGATGGCGTGAACGCCCAAGTAGAATACGTTGAACGTCGTCGCCATGATTAACCAACCCCATGCAAACCGATAAAAAGAGAAACACTTCTACATCGATTACATATCGTTAACCAAAAATCGGTCAATCCCACAAAAAAATGTAAAACGTTTCTATTTTTAATACAAACGTTTTTATTTTGGTTTGGCGTCTCGCGCGATCGTCAGACGCCGCGCCAGATCCAGCCGCCGCCCAGAATGCGGGTGGTTTCTGTGTCATAGAACACACAGGCCTGACCGGGTGACACGCCTTGTTCGGCGACCAGCAGTTCAACCTCGGCTTCTGTGTCGCTGATCGGGCGCAGCACCGCGTCAGTCGGCGGGCGGGTGGACCGGACGCGCACGGCGATCTGGCGTTCGGCCACATCCGTCAGTTTCCCGCCGCCGATCCAGTTGATTTCACGGATCGGCACGCGCCGGGTGGCGAGCATGTCTTTCGGTCCGACGATGACCTGCTTATTATCGACATCAAGGCGCACGACATAAAGCGGGTCTGCCAGCCCCCCGATGCCAAGGCCGCGCCGTTGGCCCACAGTATAATGGATCACGCCATTATGTTTGCCCAGCACGTTGCCGTTGATATCGACAATGTCGCCCGGTGCCGCGGCCCCGGGGCGCAGTTTTTCGATCACCGCGGCATAATCGCCGTTAGGGACGAAACAGATATCCTGACTGTCGGGTTTATCCGCCACGCTCAGCCCGTATTTGGCGGCAAGCGCACGGGTTTCATCCTTGCTTTTGTGATGGCCCAGCGGAAAGCGCAGGTAATCCAGCTGATCCTGCGTGGTCGAAAACAGGAAATAGCTTTGATCTTTCGCCGCATCAGCGGCGCTGTGCAGTTCCGCGCCGTCCAGCCCCATCTTGCGCTGGATGTAATGGCCGGTGGCCATGCAATCGGCGTCCAGATCCTTGGCGGTTTGCAGCAGATCCTTGAATTTCACCCGTTCATTGCAGCGGATACAGGGCACCGGCGTCGCGCCGCCCAGATAGCTGTCGGCGAATTCGTCCATCACCGCCTCGCGAAAGGTGTTTTCGTAATCCAGCACGTAATGCGGAAAGCCCATCTCCTCGGCCACGCGGCGGGCATCGTGGATATCACGGCCCGCGCAGCAGGCACCTTTTTTCGCCAGCGCCGCGCCATGGTCATAAAGCTGCAAGGTCACGCCGACGACATCATAGCCTTCTTCGGCCAGTTTTGCCGCCACGACAGAGGAATCCACACCGCCGGACATGGCAACGACCACGCGGGTATCGGCAGGGGCCTTGGCAAAACCAAGCGAGTTCAAGGGCGTTTCAAAGGGCATGTCAGCTTCCGTCATGGCGAGGACCGTTACAAATATAGGAAAATGCAACCTATTCTCAAGGCGCGGGTATACCTGTCGTTAAGTCATGGCCCCGATAACACCTGAGGGAGCTGCAGGAAAGGGGTTCGCGATGCGGATCAAGAAACTGAACGGGCCGCGGGCCGTTACATTGCCGGATGGCACGGTCATGACACGGGCGGATCTGCCCGACAAGACAACGCGCCGCTGGGTCGCATCGCGCAAGGCCGCCGTGGTGCGCGCCGTCACCCATGGGCTGATCACAAGGGAAGAGGCGTTGGAAAACTATGCGCTGTCCGAAGAGGAATTCAGCGAATGGGACAGGGCCGTGGCCGACCATGGTGAAGCCGCACTGAAAGCCACGGCATTGCAAAAATATAGACAACCTTAGATTGTTTTTGATATTTATACGCTATAGGTAATATATGGTTAACCTTTTTGTTTCTATGATGAATGGCACAAGTTTAAGTGGAGAATCCCTATGCGCGTTTTGCTGGTTGAAGATGACCCGACAACGGCGAAAAGCATCGAATTGATGCTGACCCATGCCAATCTGAACGTCTATACGACCGACCTGGGTGAAGAAGGCATCGATCTGGCGAAATTATATGATTACGACCTGATCCTGCTGGACCTGAACCTGCCGGATATGAACGGGCACGAAGTGTTGCGCCAGCTCCGGCTCAGCCGCATCGATACGCCGATATTGATCCTCACAGGGGACGATGGGACAGAAAGCAAGCTGAAAAGCTTTGGCTTCGGGGCAGATGATTATCTGACGAAACCTTTCCACCGCGAAGAACTCGTGGCGCGTATTCATGCGATCATCCGTCGGTCGAAAGGCCATGCGCAATCCATCATCCGCACTGGAAAGGTGGCGGTCAATCTGGATACCAAAACAGTCGAGGTTGCGGGCGCTGCCGTGCATCTGACCGGCAAGGAATATCAGATGCTGGAATTGCTGTCACTGCGCAAGGGCACCACGCTGACCAAGGAAATGTTTCTCAACCACCTTTATGGCGGGATGGATGAACCGGAACTGAAAATCATTGATGTCTTTATCTGCAAGCTGCGCAAGAAATTGTCAGAGGCCGGAAATGGCGAAAACAATATCGAAACGGTCTGGGGGCGGGGTTACGTCCTGCGCGACCCGGAACCTGTCGCCGTGATCCCCCGGCTTGCCGTCGGGGCATAACTTTGCCCGGCGCGGGGCAATCGCCCCATCGCGTCTGGACCTTGGCGTGATGGCTGCCTAACACTATCTGGCGCGCAATCGCATTGGGGACCGACGTGAGCCAGAAAGCACAAAGTGACGATATCGCCGCCATGCCGGTGGATAAACTGACCGTGGATCAGGCGCGCGCCGAACTGGCAAGGCTGGCCGATCTGCTGCAAAAGGCCAATGCCGCGTACCATCGCGAGGATGATCCGGCGATTTCTGACGCGGAATATGACCGGCTGAAACACCGCAATACCGCGATCGAGGCGCGGTTTGCCGACCTCAAACGCTCCGACAGCCCCAGCGATCAGGTGGGTGCCGCCGTGGCCGATGGTTTCGGTAAGGTGCAGCACGCGGTGCGGATGCTGTCGCTGGGCAACGCGTTCAGCGATGACGATGTCGCGGATTTCGACCAACGGGTGCGCAAATATCTTGGGCTGGGCGCAGATCAGCCCCTGCGCTATACCGCAGAACCCAAGATCGACGGGCTGTCGCTGTCATTGCGGTATGAAAAGGGCGAATTGGTGCAGGCCGCGACGCGGGGTGACGGGGCCGTGGGCGAAAACGTCACCGCCAATGCGCGCACCATTGCGGATATCCCGCAGCGCCTGAAAGACGCGCCCGATGTGCTGGAGGTGCGGGGCGAGGTTTACATGAGCCATGCCGATTTCGCCGCGCTGAACACAGGGCAGGACGCGAAAGGCGCGAAAACCTTTGCCAATCCGCGCAATGCTGCCGCAGGGTCGCTGCGGCAACTGGATGCGCAGATTACGGCCGCGCGCCCGTTGCGTTTCTTTGCCTATGCCTGGGGGCAGGTGTCGGAACCGCTGGCAGGCACGCAATCGGGCGCGATTGCGCGGCTGCAGGCGATGGGTTTCGCCACCAATCCGCTGACTGTCACCTGCGACACGCCCGCCGCGATGATCGCGCATTATCAGGGGATCGAGGCGCAGCGCGCCACGCTTGGCTATGATATCGATGGCGTGGTCTACAAGGTCGATGATCTGGCCCTGCAACACAGGCTCGGGTTCCGGTCCACCACGCCGCGGTGGGCGATTGCGCATAAATTCCCCGCCGAACTCGCCTGGACGCAACTGACCGGGATCGACATTCAGGTCGGGCGCACAGGTGCCTTGTCACCCGTCGCGCGGCTGGTGCCGGTGAATGTGGGCGGTGTCATGGTGTCGAACGCGACCCTGCATAACGAAGATTATATCGCCGGGCGCGGCGGCGACGGCCAGCCCATCCGCGAGGGCCGCGATATCCGCATCGGCGATTGGGTGCAGGTGTTCCGCGCCGGCGACGTGATCCCCAAGATCAAGGATGTGGACCTTGCGCGCCGGCCTGCAGATTCCAAGCCCTATAAATTCCCTGATACCTGCCCCGAATGCGGATCGCCTGCGATCCGCGAAGACGGCGATGCCGTGCGCCGTTGCACCGGCGGTCTGATCTGCCCCGCGCAAGCCGTTGAAAGGCTGAAACATTTCGTGTCGCGCGCGGCTTTCGATATCGAAGGGCTGGGCGCCAAACAGGTCGAACAATTCTTTGCCTTTGGGTGGAACAACACGCCGGTGGATATTTTCACCCTGCGCGCGCGGTTCGGCCAAGGAATGCAGCAGTTGAAAAACCGCGACGGCTGGGGCGCGAAAAGCGCCGATAATCTGTTCGCCGCGATTGATAATAAACGCAAAATCCCGCTGCACCGGCTGATCTATGCGCTGGGAATCCGGCATGTCGGTGAAAGCTCTGCCGCGCTTTTGGCCGGACATTACGGGTCCTGGGCCAATTTCGCCGCCGCGATGGCCGAGGCGGAGATCGGCAGCGGTCCCGCCTGGGACGCGCTGATCAGCATCGATGGCGTCGGCGCGGTGATGGCGACATCGCTGATCACCACGCTGCAGAACCCGGCAGAAGCCGAGTCCATCGCCGCGCTTGTCGCCGAACTGGACGTGCAGGACGCCGCCAAAATCGCCAGCGACAGCCCGGTGTCGGGCCTGACCGTTGTCTTCACCGGCACGCTGGAGAAAATGACACGGGCAGAGGCCAAGGCGCGCGCCGAATCCCTTGGCGCCAAGGTCGCAGGATCGGTCAGCGCCAAGACCGATATTCTGGTCGCAGGGCCGGGGGCCGGGTCCAAGGCGGCCAAGGCCGAAGCGCTCGGCATCCGCACCCTGGACGAGGACGGCTGGCTTGCGCTGATCGCATCCCCATGACCGGCCGGCCCGAACCGCTGTTCCCGCTGTTCGGCAGCCTGACCCAGCTGGACGGTGTGGGCGCCAAAACCGCGCAGATCCTGACGGATGCGGGCACGGTCAAACCCGCTGATCTGCTGTTTACCTTGCCGATTTCCGGCGTGGACCGGCGCAGGCGCGCCAGCATCCGCGATGTCATCGCCCCCTGTGTCGTCACGGTCGAGGTCACGGTGGGCCTGCATATGCCGCCCAAGATCAAGGGCCGCCCTTATCGGATCAATGTCGAGGATGCGCAAACCACGTTCCAACTGGTGTTTTTCCATCCGCGCGGCGATTATCTGCAGAAATTGCTGCCCACGGGCCAGCGCCGCGTGGTGTCGGGCAAGCTGGAACTTTTTGACGGGATCGCGCAGATCGTGCATCCCGATCACGTCCTGCCCCTCGCAGAGGCCGAAACGATCCCCGCATTCGAACCCGTCTATCCGCTGCATCAGGGCATCACGCAAAAGACGATGTGGAAGGCGACACGGTCTGCGTTAACCCTGTTGCCCGATCTGCCGGAATGGATCGACCCCGGCCAAAAGGCGCGCGAAGGCTGGCCCGATTGGGCAGAGGCGCTGCACCTTGCGCATAACCCGCAATCGACGACTGACCTGTCGCCGCATCATCCTGCCCGCGCGCGGCTGGCCTATGACGAATTGATGGCGCATCAGATCACGCTGGCCTTGGCGCGGTCGCGGGCGCGGCGGGCAAAGGGTATCGCGTCGCGCGGCGATGGTGCGTTGCAGGCGCGTGTTCTGGCCGATCTGCCCTATGCGCCCACTGGCGCGCAGACCCGCGCGATTGGCGACATCAGCGCCGATCTGGCGGCAGAGCAGCGGATGAACCGGCTGTTGCAGGGCGATGTCGGGTCGGGCAAGACGCTGGTCGCGATGATGGCGCTGCTGCAGGTGGTCGAGGCAGGCGGGCAGGGCGTGATGATGGCCCCGACCGAAATTCTGGCGCGCCAGCATTATGCCGGGCTGGAGCCGCTGGCCGCCGCTGCCGGTATCCGACTGGAGGTGCTGACAGGCCGTGACAAGGGGGCGGATCGCGCAGCGAAACTGGCGGCGCTGGCGGCGGGTGAGATCAGTATTCTGGTCGGCACCCATGCGGTGTTCCAGAAAGACGTGCATTTCCATGATCTGCGTCTGGCGGTAATCGATGAACAACACCGGTTCGGCGTGGCGCAGCGGATGGAACTGGGCGCGAAAGGTCGCGCTGTCGATGTGCTGGTGATGACGGCGACGCCGATCCCGCGGTCACTGGCGCTGGCGCAATATGGCGATATGGATGTGTCGGTGCTGGATGAAAAACCACCCGGGCGCAAACCGGTGCAGACGGCATTGGTATCAGCCGCCCGGATGGATGAGGTGGTGGCGAAACTGCGCGCCGCGGTGGCCGACGGGCGGCAGGCCTATTGGGTCTGCCCGCTGGTCGAAGAAAGCGAAGTGGTGGAAATGACTGCCGCTGAAGAACGGTTCAAAAGGCTGCGCGCCGCCTTGGGCGATGATATCGTCGGGCTGGTGCATGGCCAGATGCCGATTGCAGAAAAAGACGCGGCCATGGCGCGGTTCGTCAGCGGCGACACACGCGTGCTGGTCGCCACCACGGTGATTGAGGTGGGGGTGAATGTCCCCAACGCCAGCATCATGATGATCGAAGGCGCGGAAAGTTTCGGACTGGCGCAATTGCACCAGTTGCGCGGCCGGGTCGGACGCGGCGATGCGGCATCGACCTGCCTGCTAATCTATCAGCCGCCGCTGTCCGAGAACGGCCGCAAGCGGCTGGAAATCCTGCGCGAGACCGAGGATGGTTTCCGCATTTCCGAAGAAGACCTGATGATGCGCGGCGCAGGCGACGTGATCGGCACCACGCAATCGGGCCTGCCGCGGTTCCGTGTCGCCGATCTGGAACGGCAGGCGGGGCTGATGGCGGTGGCGCAATCGGATGCGCGCAAGCTGCTGCATGATGATCCTGATCTGACCCTTCCTCGTGGGGAAGGTGCGCGCAACCTGCTGTGGCTGTTGGAACAGGATCGCGCGATCCGTTTGATTTCAATAGGTTAATAAATTTCTTTCCCGATGTTCCTAAAAAGTTCTTTACAGGTCATGTCTGATATGAGAACAAAGTAGCAACAGAACATTAAGGGAACATGAACATGGCGAAAGAAATTCAAACCATTCTCATCCGTTCGCGTCATACGCTGATCGGGGACGCCCTGGGCGTGATCGCCTTGATGGTTTTGTTGTTTGTCGGATTGTCCTTGCCCGGGTCGGTCTGACGTGCCGCGCGGATATCCGGTTCGCCCATTGCCTGTCCCACCTTGCAATGAACCTCCCCGCCCATTGTCATGGGATTTTGCCTCTTCCTGACAATATGGACCGGAATGCCGCCAAACTCGCCGCCGCCATCCTGCCCGGATGCGCGGCGGTTTTTTTATGCGTTGCAGGAAGAACCTGCAGCGCTTTTTGCTGCGCGCGAACGGGAAAGGCGCGTTAAGATATTTCAGGTATTTACCGAAACGCTGTATGCGCGGGCCTTGGCCACCTGCAGCGCGTCCAACGTGGCCTCGAACGCCAGCATGATCGAGGCGTGGCGGTTCTTGTAATCGCGTGCGGGTTCCAGCACTTCCAACCCGTCAAACGGGGCAGGCGGCACCGGGCCGTCCGATTTCAGCATGGCATAAAGCGCATCGCGCCCAGCCTGCACCTGATCCGCAGTCAGGCCAACAATTGCGCCACCGACGACGGCAGCGGCGGCTTGCCCCAGGGCGCAGGCTTTCACATCCTGCCCGTAATCGGTGATCACGCCGTCCTGCACCACGATATCGACCGTCACGTTGGACCCGCAAAGCGGCGCGCGTTTTTTTGCCGTCGCGGTCGGATTTTCCAGCCGTGCCGTGCGCGGCATATCCGCAGCCAGCGCCAGAATCCGCGCAGAATAAAGCTTGATCATATCGGTTTCGGCTGACATCGCATTTGCCCTTTGGTCCAATCACCTCTAGATAGGGCGCTGCCTCCGGCTTGCAAAGGGAAACCCATGTCTTTTGATCCGTCGACCCTGACATATAATGACGCAGGGCTGATCCCCGCCATCGCGCAGGATGCCGCATCGGGCGATGTGCTGATGATGGCCTGGATGAACGCGGAATCTATCGTGCGCACGCTGGAAACCGGGCGCGTGACCTATTGGTCGCGTTCGCGCCAGTCGTTCTGGGTCAAGGGCGATACCAGCGGGCATGTGCAGGAACTGGTGGATTTCCGGGTCGATTGCGACCGCGACTGCGTGCTGGTGACGGTCAATCAGACAGGGCCTGCCTGCCACACCGGGCGGCGGTCCTGTTTCTATACCGCCGTGCGCGATGATGCCGAGGTGGAATTGATGAAACCTATGGACACAACCCCACCATCCGCCTGATATCTGCAGGGGTCGCCCCTTCGTCGCGGAATTTCGCAATCGCCTTGGCGTCATCACGTTTGGCAAGGCGTTTGCCGTTTTCATCCCGGATCAGATCATGGTGGTGATAGCGCGGCGTTGGCAGGCCGAGCAGGCGTTGCAAGGCGACATGGATCTGTGTTGCGTCGGCCAGATCGGCACCGCGCACGACATCGGTGACGCCTTGCGCCGCATCATCCAGCACGACGCTGAGGTGGTAGGACGTGCCGCTGTCCTTGCGCCCGATGACGAAATCACCGACATCACGGCGCAGGTCATCAAGCGTCACATCAATACGCAAGCCATTATTTTTAAATGACATATCGTCGTCTGTCAATGTATCCAGATCAAATCGCAACACCGCATCTCTGATCTCGGCTGATGCCAGATGGTTGCGTCGGGGCTTGCAAGTGCCGGGATAGATCAGCCCGTCAGGGCCGACATTCGCCCCTTCCTGCGGCGCGCTCAGCGCTGCCTGAATGTGCCGCCGCGTGCAGGTGCAGATATACAAATGTCCGCGCTGCCACAGATCGTCGATGACGCGGTAATAGCTGTCCATCCGGTCCGATTGTCGCCAGACCGGCCCGTCCCATGTCAGGCCAAGCCAGCGCAGGTCGTCATATATCTGGGTTTCCCATGCCGGGCGGGCGCGGGTCTGGTCGATATCTTCGATCCGCAGCAGAAATTGTCCGCCTGCGGCGCGCGCCATGTCATGCGCCAGGATCGCGGAATAGGCATGGCCCAGGTGCAGCGGCCCCGTCGGCGACGGGGCGAACCGCGTGATCATTCGGCGGCAAGCGCCTGTGGCGCAAGCCAATCCTGCCAGTCCAGTTTGGCGCGGTCAGTATAAGCCTTATAGCGGTCCTTGCGCCCGCGTCGGCCACCTTTGACACCATCCAGCGGCGGGAACAGCCCGAAATTGACGTTCATCGGCTGGAAAGTTTTCGCATCCGCACCGCCAGTGATATGGGTGACCAACGCGCCCATCGCGGTGGTATCGGGAACGGGGGCGAGCGTTTCACCGCGCAATTCCGCCGCCGCCATGCGACCGGCCAGCAGGCCCATCGCGGCGCTTTCCACATAGCCTTCGACGCCGGTAATCTGGCCTGCAAAACGGATATTGGGGCGGCTACGCAGGCGCATCTGGTCGTCCAGCAAGGTGGGCGAGTTCAGGAACGTGTTACGGTGGATGCCGCCGAGGCGGGCGAATTCAGCATTCTCTAGCCCCGGAATCATCGCGAAAACAGCCTTTTGCGCGCCGTATTTCATCTTGGTCTGAAAGCCGACGATATTATAAAGCGTCCCCAAGGCGTTATCCCGGCGCAATTGCACCACCGCATAGGGTTTGTTCTGTGGATCATGCGCATTGGTCAGGCCGACCGGTTTCATCGGGCCAAAGCGCAGGGTTTCGCGGCCGCGTTCAGCCATGACCTCAATCGGCAGGCAGCCGTCAAAATATCCGGCGGTTTCGCCTTCTTTGAATTCGGTTTTCTCTGCGGCCAGCAGGGCGTCGATGAACGCCTCGTACTGGTCCTTGTTCATCGGGCAGTTCAGATAGGCGGTCTGTTCCTCCACCGTCTCGCCCTTGTCATAGCGCGACTGCATCCAGGCCACGTCCATATTGACCGTTTCGTGGTAAACGATGGGGGCAATGGCGTCGAAGAACGCCAGTGCCTCGCTGCCGGTTTCGGCGGCAATCGCCTCGGCCAAGGCTCCCGATGTCAGCGGGCCGGTGGCGATGATCCAGTGACCATCGTCGGGCAGGGCGGTGATTTCATCGTAATTAACAGTGATGTTGGGATGCGATTTCAGCGCGGCGGTCACGCTTTCGGCGAAAGGGTCGCGGTCCACGGCCAATGCACCGCCTGCGGGCAGGCGGTGGCGCGCCGCCATGTCCATGATCAGCCCGCCCGCCTGCCGCATTTCCCAATGCAGCAGGCCGACCGCGTTTTGTTCGTGATCGTCAGAGCGGAAGGAATTGGAACAGACCATTTCCCCCAGATTGCCGGTGCGGTGGGCGAAAGTGCCGACCTTGGGCCGCATTTCATGGATGACGACCTGAATGCCCGCATTGGCGGCCTGCCAGGCGGCCTCTGATCCGGCCATACCGCCGCCGATGATGTGGAGTGTGTTTTGCATGCCCTGCATTTAGGCCGATGCAGGGCAAAAGAAAAGGCCCCGCATGCCAACGGGGCATGCCCCGGATATTCTCCGGGGCCTTGGGTTCAGCCGCCTGCGGCGCGATATGCCTCAAAGAAACTGCGACGATCAAAGGTCGTGCCGTTCTGATAGCCCAGATCGATCCGCGCCTTGACGCCGATATAGGTCTCGTCAATGTCGGTGCCTGTATTTCTCAGGTAATTCCGCCCCAGCACACCGCTGAATACCGGCCCACCCGCCAGCGCATATTCGCCGCCGATCTCGATTGTCAGACCGCTGCCGTCGTCAAAGCTGACGCCGTCAACCGACCCGATCGCGCTGATCCCGCCAGCAAAATTGTAATTGCCCGAGGCACCTGCCGCATAAAGCCTGTCCAGCGCGCCGTCACCCAGCCCGACATAGGCCTGCGCGACACCAAAGCCGTAATCATAGGCGCCCTGCACGCCGTAATTGTTGATCGTCTCGTCGTCGATCCAGTCGCGCCCGAAATAAGCGCCGAGTGCGATCTGGCTATCCAGCGCATAGATCGCGTGGCCGGTGACATTGCGCGCATCGGATCCCGCGATGGCGAAATCATAAAACGACAGGTCCAGCGCGAAACTGATCCCTGAAATCGCCTCGACCTCGGCCTGACCGTAGTAGTTCACGCCGCCCAGATCAGAGCTGTCCAGCGATTTGTTATAATCAAGCCCGAGCGTTGCCCCGCTAAACCCCTGCGCCGCGACACCGCCTGCGGTGGCCAGCAACAGGGCCGCCGTCAGCGTCGCCCCCAATGTGATTTTCCTGATCATGGTTTCTGCCTCTTTGTTGTGGCCCGGGTTGTCCCGGTGCCGGTTAGGTATCTGCCTCTGTTTCACCCTCACCCTGATCGGCGATCCAGGCCACAGAGACCACGGTTTCGCCTTTACTCGTGTTGAACACTTTCACGCCGCCCGCAGATCGCGAGCGGAAGGAAATCCCTTCCACCGGCACGCGGATCGACTGGCCGGTCGATGTGACCAGCATGATCTGGTCCGACATTTCCACCGGGAAAGACGTGACCAGCGGGCCGCCGCGCATCGCCTTGTCCATGGCCGTGACACCCATGCCGCCGCGTCCGCGCACTGGGTAATCATGGCTGGATGACAATTTGCCCGACCCTTTGGCGCTGATCGTCAGGATCAGGTTTTCCGCCGCCGACATTTCGGCATAGCGGTCGGGGCTGATGGACCCCGGCGTGGCTTCTTCATCTTCGACCTCGGCATCATCGGCCAACCCTGCCATCGCACGGCGCATTTTGAGGTAGGCGGCACGTTCTTCTGCCTCTGCCTCGAAATGCCGGATCACGGACATGGAGACGACCTTGTCATCGCCCTGCAACCTGATTCCGCGCACCCCGGTGCTGTCGCGGCCCTTGAAGACGCGGACATCGGTCGTGGGGAAACGGATCGCGCGACCAGAGTCAGTCACCAGCATGATATCATCGTCCGGTGAACAGATGCGCGCATTGACCAAAAGCGTATGTTCATCAGGCAGTTTCATGGCGATCTTGCCATTCGACTTGACGTTAGTGAAATCCGACAGGGCATTGCGGCGTACGTCGCCAGCGGATGTTGCAAAGACGATCTGCAGCGCGTCCCATTCCGTTTCTGGCCGGTCCACCGGCATGATCGCGGCGATGGATACGCCTTGCGGGATTGGCAGGATATTGACGATCGCCTTGCCCTTGGCGGTGCGGCTGCCCAAAGGCAGGCGCCATGTCTTCAGCTTATAGGCCATGCCATCGGTGGTGAAGAACAGCAATTGCGTATGGGTATTGGCGACGAACAGGGTAGTGACGACATCTTCGTCCTTGGTGCCCATCGACGACAGACCTTTGCCGCCACGCCGCTGCGCGCGGAAATCGGCAAGTGCAGTGCGTTTGATGTAACCGCCGGAGGTGACGGTGACGACCATATCTTCTTTTTCGATCAGGTCTTCATCATCCATATCGCCCGCCCAATCGACGATCTGGGTGCGGCGGGGGACGGCGAACAGATCGCGGACCTCGGTCAATTCATCGCGAATGATCTGCATGATCCGGTCGCGAGAGCCAAGGATTTCCAGATATTCGCGGATCTTGCCAGCCAGTTCCTGCAATTCATCGGTGACTTCCTTGACGCCGATCTGGGTCAGGCGTTGCAGGCGCAGTTCAAGGATTGCGCGGGCCTGCGCCTCTGACAGGTTATAAGTGCCGTCTGCGTTGGCGGTATGGGTCGGATCATCGATCAGTTTGATATATTCAAGGATCGCCGCAGCGGGCCAGGGTCGCGTCATCAGCGTATGACGCGCATCGGCGGCATCGGCAGAGGCGCGGATGGTGGCGACCACCTCGTCAATATTGGTCACCGCAACGGCCAGACCGCACAGGATATGGGCGCGTTCGCGGGCCTTGCGCAATTCAAAGGCTGTGCGGCGCGCGACGACCTCTTCGCGGAAATCGACAAAGGCGGTCAGGAAGGCGCGCAATGTCAGTTGTTCCGGCTTGCCGCCGTTCAGCGCCAACATGTTGCAGCCGAAGTAGGTTTGCATCGGGGTGAAACGGAACAGCTGGTTCAGCACCACCTCTGCCGTGGCATCGCGTTTCAGTTCGACGACGACCCGCACACCGTTGCGGTCGGATTCATCCTGCACATGGGCAATGCCTTCGATGCGTTTATCGCGCGCGGCCTCGGCGATGCGGTCGATCATCACGGCCTTGTTGACCTGATAGGGAATCTCATTGATCACAATGGCATAGCGATCCTTACGGATTTCCTCGATCACCGTTTTCGCGCGCACGATCACAGAACCGCGCCCTTCCAGATACGCCTTGCGCGCACCGGACCGGCCCAGAATGATCCCGCCGGTGGGAAAATCGGGGGCGGGGATGTATTCGATCATGTCCTCGGACGTCAGATCGGGGTTGTCGATCAGCGCCAGTGTGGCGTCAATGACCTCGCCCAGGTTATGCGGGGGAATGTTGGTTGCCATGCCGACGGCGATACCGCCGGCGCCATTGACCAGCATATTGGGGAAACGCGCGGGCAGGACGGTGGGTTCACGGTCCTTGCCATCGTAATTGTCCTGAAAATTGACGGTATCCTTGTCGATATCGGCCAGCATGAAGGCGGCGGGTTTGTCCATCCGCACTTCGGTATAGCGCATGGCCGCGGCGCGGTCGCCGTCCATGGACCCGAAATTGCCTTGCCCGTCCAGTAGCGGCAGCGACATGGAAAAATCCTGCGCCATCCGCACCAGAGCGTCATAGATCGCGCTGTCGCCGTGGGGGTGGTATTTCCCCATCACGTCGCCAACAGACCGGGCAGATTTGCGATAGGATTTATCGTGGGTATTCCCGGCCTCATACATCCCGTAAAGAATGCGGCGGTGAACGGGTTTCAGACCGTCGCGCAGATCGGGGATCGCGCGCGAGACGATCACGCTCATCGCGTAATCCAGATAGCTGGTTTTTAATTCGTGTTCGATGGTGACGCTGGGGCCAGCATGGGCCATGCGTGTCACAGGCAAATCATCATCGTTTTCAGGGGTTTCAGGAGTATCGTTCACAAAGTCCGCCTGTCTGCTATCTGCTATATTTTGGTTGAGGCATACTAACAGACACCCTATCTGGGGTGCAATGCCGCATTGCAAAACAAGGGCAAAACCGGCCTTATTTGGCCCGTTTCAGCATCCCGAACAGGTCGCGCGGGTCGTCGGGGTCGGCGATCAGGTCCAGATCGATGTAATAGGGCGTGTCCTTGATCCGCTGATGGACGTAACGCAGGGCGCTGAAATCCTCGATGGCAAAGCCGACACCGTCGAACAGGGTGACTTCATCGGGGGATTTGCGGCCCTTGGTCTGGCCGGTGATGACCTGCCAAAGTTCTGTCACCGGATGGTCGGGGGCCATTTGCTGGATTTCACCCTCGATCCGCGTTTGCGGCGGGTATTCGACGAACACCGATGCGCGCGCCACGATATCGCGGTGCAGTTCCGTCTTGCCGGGGCAATCGCCGCCGATGGCGTTGATATGGACACCTGCGCCGACCATATTATCGGTCAGGATCGTCTGCATATCCTTGTCGGCGGTCGCGGTGGTGATGATCTGCGCACCTTCGACGGCCTGTTCGGGCGAGGTGCAGGTGATGATGTTCAGTCCAAGCCCCGCCAGATTGCGCGCGCATTTTTCGGTGGCGGCAGGGTCGATGTCGTAAAGCCGGACAGTTTGCACACCGCAGACCGCCTTGACCGCCAGACATTGGAATTCCGACTGCGCGCCATTGCCGATCATCGCCATCGTATCGGCGCCGGGGGCGGCCAGATGTTTCGTCGCCACCGCCGACATCGCCGCCGTGCGCAGGGCCGTCAGCAGGGTCATTTCAGTGAATAGCTGCGGATAACCGGAATAGACATCTGACAACACGCCAAAGGCGGTCACTGTCTGCAGGCCTTCGCCCATATTCTTGGGGTGGCCGTTGACGTATTTGAAACCATAGAGCACGCCATCGGACGTGGGCATCAACTCGATCACGCCGACGTCGGAATGCGACCCCACGCGCGGGGTTTTATCGAATTGGTCCCATTTGGCGAAATCTTCTTCAATCGCCTGGGCCAGATCGGCGATGAAGGTTTCAATGCCAATGCGATGCACCAGCCGCATCATGTTATCAACGCTGACAAAGGGCACCATGGCGCGGGGGGATGCTTTCAGACTCATTTCACGCTCCGCGTTGGCCGGTCGAACACGCGGCGGCCCAGCAAGGATGCCGTCAGATCGACCATCAGGTTGGCGGTCTTGCCGCGATCATCCAGAAACGGGTTCAACTCGACCAAATCCAGCGAGGTGACCAGCCCGGAATCCGACAGCATTTCCATCACCAGATGCCCTTCGCGCACCGTGGCACCGCCCGGCACGGTCGTGCCGACGGCGGGTGCGACGGAAGGATCGAGGAAATCAACGTCCAGCGACACATGCAACATGCCGTCAACCGCCGCGACGCGGTCGAGGAAGGCCTGCAACGGCGCGCTGATCCCTTCTTCGTCAATCCGGCGCATGTCGACCAGTTCGACATCTCCATCAGCCAGAATTTCATGTTCTGCCACATCAACGGACCGCAACCCGATCATGCAGATATTGGCCGGATCGACACGGACGGGCAGGGGCGGGAAATCGTCAAACCCGTCGCGCCCGGTGACGTAACCGACCGGTGTGCCATGCAGATTGCCGCTGTCGGTCGTGTCGGGCGTGTGAATATCGCTATGCGCGTCGAGCCAGAGCGCGAAGAACGGACGCCCCGCCTTTTGCGCATGGGCGGCCATGCCAGAGACAGTCCCAGCCGCCAGCGCGTGATCGCCGCCCATGAAGATGGGGAAACCATCTGCGGCGGCCTTCTGTGCGGCATCGGCCAGTGTCTTGGTCCAGCCGACGTTCTCGGCCAGTTTGTAGACCAAGGGGTTGCGCGGTTCGCCCACCTCCACCGCAGCGGGCGCAAGGTTGCCCCAGTCGGTGCAGGAATGCCCTAGAGCTGTAATCGCCTCGGCGATACCTGCGGTGCGATAGGCGTCGGGGCCCATCAAACAGCCCCGGCGGCGTTTGCCACAATCCACGGGGGCGCCAATCAATATGCAATGTTTATGTGTCATGGCGGCAGATTAGCCGGAAACGTTGATGGCGGAACCCTGCAAATTGTGCAATCTGGGTGCGAATTGACCAGAATGGACGGCACCAATGGACGAAACGGACAGCGCCCTGATCCGCGCCTTGCGCAAGAATGCCCGTGCCTCGCTGTCGGATCTTGCCGCCAGCATCGGCGTGACGCGGGCAACGGCGCGGGTCAGGCTCGACCGGTTGATCGCGGGGGGTGAGATTGCGGGGTTCACCGTGCTGACACGGTCCGACATTCGCCCCGATGCGGTGCGCGGGCTGATGATGCTGGAAATCGCCGGGCGCGGCGCCGAAAAGGTGATGAAACGCCTGACCGCAATGCCTGCAGTAATCGTGGTCCATTCCACCAACGGCACCTGGGATCTGATCGCCGAAATCGGCACCAAGACGCTGGAGGATTTCGATCAGGCCCTGTTCGCGATCCGCCGGATGGAAGGCGTCACGCGGTCCGAGACGAGCCTTTTGCTTTCATCACGGCGATGATCCAGATCGCCATCAGGCCGAATGACACCACTGCATTCCAGCTTGCCATAGACAGGGTCAGGAATTCCCATGTCACCTGATCGCACATCACCACGCGCGGGCCTTCTATCGCCAAAAGGTCCGCACCGGACATGCCCTGCAGGCTGCCTGCACCGGAACAGGATGTCGGGCCTTGCCACCAGCCGCGTTCGACGCCGGTGTGATAGACGCCCAGACCACCGGTGAGAGCCGCCGCAGCAGCGCCCAAAGCGGGCAGGGCGCGCCCACCAAAGCGCAGCGCCAAGGCGGCAATCACGATTGCGGCCATATGCGGCCAGCGTTGCCACAGGCACATCGCACAGGGCGGATAGCCCAGAGCCTGGAACAGGTAGGCCCCCGCCAACAAGGCAAAAGAGCCGCCACCGGCAACGAAAATCAACAGGTTACGCGTCATAGAACCCCCAGCAATGCAAATCCGCCCAGCAACAGGACGCAGAACAGGATAAACATCAACCCAAGGCGGCGTTCG
Source organism: Yoonia sp. (assembly GCF_046292185.1). Taxonomy (GTDB): domain Bacteria; phylum Pseudomonadota; class Alphaproteobacteria; order Rhodobacterales; family Rhodobacteraceae; genus Yoonia. The sequence continues at coordinate 607 of NZ_JBKBQY010000067.1, read as the reverse complement.
ATGAAATCGCGGATTGGTTCACCGAATTTCCACAGCAGCGCCGCCACCAGAAAGAACCGCAGCGCGCGCGCCGTGATCGAGGCGAAAATAAACACTGGCAACGACAATTGCGTTACGCCTGATGCGATCGTGATCACCTTATAGGGGAACGGCGTCACGCCCGCGACCAGCACCGCCCAGGCACCATAGCTGTTATAGGTCACCGCGAAATCGGCGAAATAATCTTCTTTGCCATAGAATTGCAGGATCTGGACGCCGACAGAATCATAAAGCGCGAACCCGATGAAATAGCCCAACATGCCACCCAGCACCGAGGCGATTGTCGCCACGCCGGCGATGAGAAAGGCACGTGACGGGCGCGCGATGATCATCGGGATCATCAGCACATCGGGCGGGATCGGAAAGAAGGACGATTCGATAAAGGCCACCGCCGCCAGCGCCCAAAGCGCATAAGGCGTGCGCGCCAGCGATATCGTCCAGTCATATAGTCCGCGCAGCATGTGATCGCCCTGTTTGATCGCCTGCTTAGGCCATGCCCGCGCGATCCCGTCAAGGCGGTGCAAATGCGATTGACGCCGCGCTTTGGCCGGATTAGGAAGCATCCCAG
>NZ_JBKBQY010000066.1:0-19624 GCF_046292185.1 Yoonia sp. | reverse complement strand
GAGATGAACCCGGAGATGGATGTGTGTTTGGATTGGCCCTAAGACGTGGGATAATCCGTGATGGCCCTAAACGGAGGGATATTTGGATCGGATCACCTAAGCGGAGGGATAATTCATCTTTGCCCTATGATAAGGTGTAATCGGATCAGCCCTAAGCGAAGGGATAATCCATGATGGCCCTAAGACACGGGGAAATCAGATCGGTCCTAAACGAGTGGGTTATTCGTGATCGCCCTAAGATGAGGGGTTATCGGATCAGCTTACCTATAAAGGGTGGTAATCAGTCCCCGGCCAGCATCGCCCGTCCCTCTCCCGCCTTCACCTCGGCTATTCGCAGCGCAAGGGCCAACTCCGGGCACCCGACAGATTCACCCGAGGCGATCCTCTCTGCGGCCTCATACAGGGCATCAGCGGCGGTCATGAATGACTTGGAGGCGTCGAGATGGGCCAAGGACTGACGGGTGTTCTGGGTGGTCCTCACGGTGGCGACCGCAAAGGCGTCGATAATCTCCCCAGCATGGCAAAGGTGGGCCGAGATTGAAGTGATGGGCATGGTCATTCGCGCTAGACCTCTACTTTCTGAGCCATCGTCTCCATTTGCGCTATAAGTTCGTCAAACCCGTCCTCGCCGCCCACCAAGTCTCGGGCATCTCTTAGCGCATCCAGCAGATTACGAAACATTTCGGCCTTGTCGGCTGTGCCTTCCTTGCCAGCTGCGATGTTTGCCGCCGCCAGTTCCATCAGTCCTTGTAGGACAGCACCTTTGCGCCGGTTGTCCTGCAGTCCTTCCGCGATTTCCTTTTTCCAATCAGAGTATGCGGCAAGCTTCGCATCCACTTCGGTCAGTTGCTCCTTGATCTTGTCGTTTCGCGCCCTCAGTTGCCCGAGCTCATCACCTTGGTATGCCATTTCTTTCTCCTATGGTGTTCGTTGGGCAGAAGTAACTCCGGAACATGCCCTTGGAAATCATGTATTTGTGCAACCTGCGGATAAAATATCCAGTGCTGAATGAGTTCGTTCAAAGGGTTACGGGACAGAGTGTGCCCACCCCTGTGACCAAGCCGCGAGAGAAAAACAGATAGGCAGTCGAAGAGATGTATTCAGGCGACACTAGTGGGCTAAGGAGAGCCTTTCCATAACCCGCTTAACCTGCATAGGCGTCCACTTCCCGCCCCGCGCTGTGCTGATCCCTGCCCCGTCCAGTGCCCCGGCGATCACCGCCAGCGTGGCACCAGAAGCCCGCAAGGGTTCCACAATCGGCCTCACCTTCTGTGTAAAAGCCAAGGCGTCCCGCTGGATAGCCTCATTCCGCTTCCCGGTCTTGTCACGCAGTCCGCCTAGCTTCTGGCCTCTGGCCTTGGCTTCTGCCAGTGCCGCCTTGGTCCGCAGGGAGATGAAATCCCGCTCCTGTTCCGCAAGTGCGGCGTAGATGTGCAACTGGAATTTGTCAGCGTTGGGCATAGAGGCCACCCGGAGGCGCACCTTGGGGTCATCCATGAGGTTGGCAATGAAGGACACCCGGCGGGACAGACGGTCCAGCTTTGCCACCAGCAATTCCGCCCCGGTCCTACGGCACAGGTCTAGCGCCTTGGTCAACTCCGGGCGGTCATTGTCACGCCCCGAGAGCACGTCAAGGAAGTCCCCTGCGATCTCATAGGGCGTCTCTGCATAGTTGGTCAGATATAGGTCTATGTCCCGCGTCTGGGCCTCTAGGCCAAGGCCCGAGCGCCCCTGATCGGCTGTGCTAACACGTCGATAGATGACAAACTGCTTCATGGTGGTGCCCTTCTCGTGGTCCGTCAGGGCATGTCGCACAAGTATTTATCTAATGTCAACGTTCGTTGTGGTCGTTAAATATACGGTAAGTTGCAGGTCAGATGATCCGATATCATGGAGGTAGCGACCCTAGCGGGGGGTAACGTGCTGCCTTGCCTGTTGAGGTCAGGGCTTTAGATTTTTTCTCATTTTTCTGCTTGAACTGACGCCCATGTGATCTTTGACAAGTCAGAAGTTAAATGTTCACTGCCAAGTATCTCCAATCGGATAGTCGACGGATCAACTGGTTCGTATCCACTATCACACTTCGCGAAAATCTTGATCCGCATATCCTTCGTGAAAGCCGCATACTCTGGAAGATGGAAGGCAACGGCAACCGGCAGGAAGCCATAACTGGACTCCGCTGGGGCGAAGCGGTCGACATCAAGCCCAAGTGCATCAGCATAGTTTTTTATTGTAACCCACATTATCTCGGTCGCTGAAAATTCCCGGCCAGCATTTTTTCGCTGTGCAAGCGGGTAGGTGCACGTAATTTCATTTCGTATAAACCTAAAGGTGTCATCCTTATGCTCATATGTAGGAGACACGAAGCAGAACACCGTTTCCTCTGCTAAATCTTTTCCACCATGCTTTCGTCCGTTCTCTGTAGCGTGCTTTATCGAGTTCGCCCATTCGACGAGTTCCTCGCTTATCCACACCGATGAAACCGCAGAATTTGCATGACGCTCTTTGAAATGACGCAACGAAGTCGCGAGCATTTCAGCCGTGACGGTCAGCCTGTTGCTGTCAGGGTTGGCAGCAATGGGATGGGCGGAAACAAGTTCCATCAGTGAGCGCCAAGGCGTCACGATACCATCAAAGAACCAAATTTGCACTTTGTCCAAGAGACACCTCGTTACACGGCAGAATTTGTTAGAGATCGTATTTGATCTTGTAGCTTTAAGTCCTGTAGTGCCACAATAAACGCATTGGCATTGCAATCGGTAGCCGATACGCATTGGCACACACTGGCGGCACGTCAGGCACACACACGAAATTCAGCCGGAAACCGGACAAGTCAAAAGTTACTGATAAATAAAGAAAAAATGGAATTTGGCAAGGTTCGATTTTCAGAACCCGCCGCTCTTCACCCGCTCCAACCCATCCCCCAACCAGAAAGTCCCCCCATGCCCGACATCACCCGCCACCACACCAACGCCCGGATGAGCCAGTTGGTCATTCACAACGGCATCGCCTATCTCGCTGGGCAGGTCGGCACGCCGGGGGCGTCTGTGTCAGAACAGACGGCGGCGATCCTTGGGCAGATCGATACGCTGTTGGCAGAGGCCGGCACCGATAAATCCAACCTGCTGACCGCGCAGATCTGGCTGTCCGATATCGGCACCCAATTTGCCGATATGAACGCCGTCTGGGATGCATGGGTCCCCGAGGGCAAGGCCCCTGCCCGCTGGACCGGCGAGGCAAAACTGGCGACGCAGGATTACGACGTCGAAATCATCGTGACTGCGGCGATCTAGGCGTTACAGCAGCCAGAACAGCGACAGACCGGCGATGCCGATGGGCCAGCTCATCGGCAACACGCCTTTCGCAAGCACAACCCAATCGCTGCCCTCCACGGCGAAACCTTTGCGGATTTGCAGGATCACGAAGGTGCCGACGAACATCGCCGCCACGAAGATGCCAAAGGTCACCAGCGCGCGGTCCAGCGGCACGAACAGCGCCAGCCCCGTCAGCAGCTTGACCGCCCCGGCACCGAAACCGGCGACCGCGAACAGCACCAGCCCGATCACCAGCACCACCGCCGCGCCAATCAGTTGCGGGCCAAAGGCGCTTGGGTCGGGTGACGTGACCAGCACCAGCATGAACAGCACGAAAGGCAGCAATGTCAGCAGGTTGGGGATTTTTCCAGTCCGCAATTCGATTACCATGGCGGCGATCAGGATCACCGACATCACGACGGGGACATAGGCCAGCATCCTCAGACCCCGTTCTGCCGCAGGAACCCGACAAGCGCGGCGGTCGAGGCATCCTTGCCCTCCAGCCCCTTGCTGCCCTCAATGACGGGTTGCAGGGCGGTGGCGAGTTCCTTGCCCAGTTCCACCCCCCATTGGTCATAGGAATTGAGGCCCAGAACCACCCCTTCCACGAACACCCGGTGTTCATAAAGCGCGATGATCTGGCCCAGCACAAACGGCGTCAATTGCGGATAGGCGATTGTGACAGATGGCCGGTTGCCGGTGAACACCCGGTGGCGCGCCTGCCGGTCCAATTCATCGCCGGTGAATTTATCCGCGATCTTGGCGCGCGCTTCATCCAGTGACCGCCCCCGCATCAGCGCCTCTGATTGCGCAAGGCAATTGGCGACCAGCAATTGGTGCTGGTGGTGCAGATCATCCTCGTGGCCCCGTGCGGCGACCAGAAATTCACACGGCACCACGCCGGTGCCCTGATGGATCAATTGATAGAACGCGTGTTGCCCGTTGGTGCCCGGCTCGCCCCAGACGACAGGTCCGCTGGCCACAGGCAGAGCGCTGCCATCCATGGCGACGCCTTTGCCGTTACTCTCCATCTCCAATTGCTGAAGATAGGCAGGTAAGCGGCTGAGATTGTTGTCATAAGGCAGCACGGCGCGTGTCGGATATCCGCAGATCTGGTTGTGCCAGATCCCCACGGCGGCCAGCAGCGCGGGCAGGTTTTCATGCCAAGGGGCGGCGCGGAAATGCACATCCATCGCCTGCGCGCCACGCAGAAAGGCGCGGAACGCATCCGGGCCAATCGCGATCATCAGCGACAACCCGATAGGGCCCCAAAGCGAATAGCGCCCGCCGACCCAATCTGCGAAACCAAAGACACGCGCAGGATCGATGCCAAAGGCGGCGGTCTTGTCCGCCGCAGTGGACAATGCGACGAATTGCGCGCCGGTGTCAGTCACCGATTGCGCCATCCACGCCTGCGCGGTCCGCGCATTGGTCATCGTCTCGATCGTGGTGAATGTTTTGGACGCGACGATCACCAGCGTCGTCGCCGGGTCGCAATCCCGTAGCACGCCTGCGATATCGGCAGGGTCCACATTGCTGACGAAATGGCAGCGCGGGCCGTTGTGGTAGGGGGCCAGCGCCTTTACCGCCATTGCAGGGCCAAGGTCGGACCCGCCGATACCGATATTTACCACATCGGTGATCGCCCCGCCCTGCCCCAGAAACCCGCCGTCGCGCACGGCGGCGGCAAAGTCTTCCATCCGGGCAAGCGTGTCCATGATCCCCGGCATGACATCGCCACCATCGACCATGACCGGCCCGCCATCGAGATTGCGCAAGGCGGTGTGCAAGACGGCGCGGCCTTCGGTGTCGTTGATCGCCGCGCCGGTGAACATCGCCTCGCGTTTCGCCGCGACGCCGGTCTGATCCAGCAGATCGCATAGCAGCGCGCGGGCCGCAGCGTCGATATTCGTCTTGGCGTAATCCAGCCGCATATCATGCGCCGTGGCGCTGAAATCCGCGGCACGGGTGTCATCCAGCAGCGTTTCAAAGCGGCGATCGGCGGTGGCGGCATTGTGCGCGCGCAGTTTATCCCAGACCATTTACGTCTCCGCCCAATGCACGGTGCAATCTTTCAGAAAGGCTGAAACCGGGGCTTCTTCCGCGCTCAATTCGCGGGCATCGTCCAGGGCAAGCCGTTTTTGCGACCCCACAATCACGATATGCCGGTGGAACGCATCTTTCAGCACCTTGGCCGACAGGGTGATCCGTGGTTCCGGCGCACCGGGCGCGCGCATCGCGACCAACAGATCATCACCGTTCAGCGCATGATCCAGCCGATCGGCACCCGGAAAAATCGACGCGGTATGCATATCCGTTCCCATCCCCAGCAGGACCACCGACAAGGGCAGGCAGGGTTCCAGCCCGGCGGCAAGCTCTTCCAGCTTTTCCTCTGGCGTGGCGGCATCGGCATAAAGCGGGATCAGGCGCGCGGCGGCGGCGCGGTTGACCAGCAACCGGCGGCGCAGCAAGGCGGTGTTGGACCGATCAGAGCTTTCAGGCACCCAACGTTCATCGGTCAACATCACATCGACGCGCGACCAGTCCAGATCGACCGAACACAGATTGTCGAACACCGGGCCGGGCGTCGTGCCACCCGGCACGGCCAGCGACGCGCGGTCATTGGCCAGCAGCGCCTGCTTCAACTGGCCGGCCAGAATATCGGCCAGCCGCATCATCATCATCTCGCTATCGGGATATTCGCTCAGTTCCATCAGATTAGCCTTTGATTTCCCGCCATTTTCTTCCGTCACGATGCAGCAGCATCATTGCATCCTCGGGGCCGGTGGACCCGGCATCGTATAGTTTCGGCACATCATTGCGCGCCTCCCAACCCTGAATGATCGGGTCGGTCCAAGCCCATGCCGCCTCGACCTCGTCGCCGCGCATGAACAGGGTCTGGTTGCCGCGGATCACATCCATGATCAGCCGCTCGTAAGCATCTGTCACCTCTTCGGCATCGTCGCCCAACGCATCGGCGAATGTCATATCCAGCGGCACATCAATCAAACGCATGCCCCCCGGTCCGGGTTCCTTGATCGTGACCTGCAGATCCATGCCTTCATTGGGTTGCAGCCGGATCGACAGGATATTGCGGTGGCGCGCGGTATCACCTTCGAAAATCGTATGGCCAAGATCCTTGAAAACCACGGTAATCTCGGATGATCTGGCCTTCATCCTTTTGCCGGTGCGCAGATAGAACGGCACCCCCGCCCACCGCCAATTGGCAATATGGCATTTCATCGCGATGAAACTTTCGGTGAAACTGCGCGGGTTTTCGGCATCCTCGCGATAGCTGAGCCCGTCGGGACCCGCATCATATTGCCCGCGCACGATATGATGATGTTCGACCGGGTCCAGTGCGCGGATGACCTTCAGCTTTTCGTCGCGCACCTCATCCGCGCCGAAACGGCTGGGCGGTTCCATCGCGATCAGGCACAAAAGCTGCATCAGGTGGTTCTGCACCATATCGCGCATCGCACCGGATTTGTCGTAATACGACCCCCTGCCCGCCACGCTGACGGTTTCGGCGACGGTGATCTGGATATGATCGACGTAATGATTGTTCCACAAAGGTTCAAACAGCACATTGCCGAAACGGACCGCCATCAGGTTCTGGACAGTTTCCTTGCCCAGATAATGGTCGATCCGGTAAATCTGGTCTTCGTTGAAATGGGTGGACAGGACCGCATTCAGCGCGCGCGCCGTTTCCAGATCGCGGCCAAAGGGTTTTTCGACCACGATCCGGCTGTCGGGCGTCGCAATCTTGTTGTTGTGCAACCGTTCGGCCAGATCACCGAACAGGGCGGGCGCGACCGAGAAATAGAACGCCTGCACGACATTGCCGCGCACCTTCTGTGCCAGTTCGGACCAGCCGCCGGTGCCCTTGGCGTCGATGGCGACATAATCCAAACTATCCAGAAATCCTGCCAGCCCTGTCTTGTCCTGTGATTCCGCGCCGCCGAATTCGGCAATCGCTTCCGCGATCATGTCGCGATACCCGGCTGCATCCATCTCGGACCGTGCCGCGCCGATGATCCGCGATCCCTGCGGCATCTGGCCCGACAGGTAACGGCGGAACAGGCCCGGCAGGATCTTGCGGCGGGCCAGATCACCGGTGCCGCCGAAAATCACCAGATCAAAGGTTTCAACTGGAATGACGCGGGAAACCATGGATATGCTCCGATCTTGAAATTTCGTTAGCGCTAACGTGGTTTGGCTAAAGCAGTTTTCCCGCGCTGTCTACAGCCATTGCGTATCGATTGCACCGCTCAGATCGCTTGTTCGCCCTCGGAATCGATGGTCGGAATATCGGTTCTTTCCTCGCGCTTGCCGCCGCATAGCAGGTCTGCGGCGCGGTCGGCGGCGTCCTGAAACGGCTCCAGCACCAGATCGGCACCGGCGGCGACCATATCGTCGGTATCCGCCGGATGATGCGACGTCAGCGCGATCTGCCCGCGAAAACCGCCCGCGCGGGTCAATTGCATCAGCGTGGTGCGGGGGTCTTCATGGCTGACCCCGGTGGGATGGATCGGCACGGTGGACAGCACCCATGCGGCATCCGGCAGCGGCAGTTCGGCGATGAATTCCGGATCGGTCGCATCGCCGAATTCCGCCGCCAGCCCCAGATCGCGCCAGCGGCGCAGGGCAGCGGGGTTGAAATCCACCCCCAGCACCCTGACGCCCCGGTTCTGCAGCCGCAGCGCGATGGCCGTGCCGAACCGGCCAAGACCGAAGATGATCACCTCTGGCCGTGCCCTGGGCTGTGCATTGCCGGATTGGTCGCGCGGGGTCGCCTGACGCTCGAACACCCCCAGATAAGGCTCGCACAGGGCATAAATCTGATGCGAATAGGTGATCATATAGGTGGATGCCGCAATCGTCACCAGACCGACCATCGTCACCAGCCCCAGCGCGTCTTCCTGCACATGGCCGATACTGACGCCCATCGCGATAAAGATCAGCGAAAATTCACTGATCTGCGCGACGGTCAGCCCGGCCAGAAATCCGGTGTGCTTGCGATATCCCAGCGCCCCCATGATCGCCAGCACGATCAGCGGATTACCGATCAGCACGAAAGCGGAAAAGATGACCGCGCCCCAGACATGCGCGCCCAGCAACGACAGATCAAGCCCGGACCCAAGCGCAATAAAGAAGAACAGCAGCAGAAAATCGCGCAGCGGCGCAAGGCGGGCGGCAATCGTCTCGCGATAGGGCGTCGATGCCAGCGCGACCCCGGCCAGAAGGCCGCCCACTTCCTTTCCCAGCCCGACGATATCGCCGAAGGCGGCAAACATCGCCGCCATGGCGATCGCAAAGATCACCAGCAGTTCCGGCGCATGGGCCAGCCTTTCGGTCAGCGGATTGGCGACAAAGCGCACGAACAGCACCACAGCACCCACCATCGCCAGCCCAGAGATCAGCACCACAGGCACCGACCCGCCATGCCCGTCACCCGCCGCCCCGATCCCGATCGCCGACAGCACGATCATCGCCAGCACGACGACAAGATCCTGCACGATCAGGAAACCAAGGGCGATCTGGCCATGCAGGCTGTCGATCTCGCGCTTGTCGGACAGCAGTTTCACGATGATGATGGTCGATGAAAAGGTCAGCGCAATCGCGACATAAAGGCTGGTCACCGCACCCAGCCCCAGCGCCAGCCCGATCAGATAGCCAAAGACCGAGGTAAAGGCGACCTGCCCCAGCCCGGTCAGCAAGGATACCGCACCCAGCGACCGGATCAGTTTCACATCCAGCTTGATCCCCACCAGAAACAACAGCACCGCGATGCCCAGTTCGGACAGAAAATCGATCTGCGCGTCCGAGCGCACCAGATCCAGCCCCGACGGCCCCACCAGCAGCCCCGCCGCGATAAAGCTGACGATCAGCGGTTGACGCAGCAACATCCCCACAAATCCGACCGCAGCCGCCAGCATCAACAGCAAGGCAATCTCGCCAAAGGGCGACTGGACAAGCATATCGGTCATCTGGCCGGGTTCCTTCCTTCACACATGCACATTCATGCCAGCTAGGGCTTTACGCGGCCAGTGACCTTGATCCAGCGCAAGGGGGGCTGTGGCCTAAGCCTCCAGCTCTGCATCCCAGTACAGGTAATCCAGCCAGCTTTCGTGCAGGTGGTTGGGCGGGAATTTGCGCCCGACATTGTGCAATTGCGCCGGCACCGGCCGGCGGGGCGGTTTGCGCAGCGACATGCCGGACTGGCGCAGGGATTTCGATCCTTTTTTCAGGTTGCAGGACGAACAGGCCGCGACCACGTTTTCCCAGGATGTCACGCCGCCGGATGCGCGCGGCACGACATGGTCAAAGGTCAGATCGCCCTTGGCCCCGCAATATTGACAGCAGAATTCATCGCGCAGGAACAGGTTGAACCGGGTAAAGGCGACCTGCCGCTGCGGGGTGACGTAATCCTTCAGCACCACGACTGACGGGATGCGGATCACAGTTGACGGGCTGCGCACCGTTTCTTCGTATTCGCTGACGATGACGACCCGGTCGAGCCAGGCGGCCTTGATCGCCTCCTGCCAGGGCCAGAGCGACAGGGGGTAATACGACAAGGGCCGGTAATCCGCATTCAGCACCAGCGCGGGAAAATGTTTGAGCGATCCCGGCGCACGCACGAAATCATTGCGAAACTCTGTCTGCGTCATATTCATATCCCACACATCCGGTGCGGAAGCCATGAAAGACAGCGTTTCCGCATAGCTGTTATATAGACTATATCTCGCGTCAGATTTGTGACAAGCCCTACAATTTGTGGTGAAACGCCGCGGCGCACCGGGGATGCCTGGCTATTTTGCGGCCCCCTTGTCATAGGCCGCGCGCGCCGTGTCGATCCGGCCCAGATTTTCCAGCGCCCAATGCCCCAGCGCGCTGACCGGTTCGCGAAACGACCGGCCCATGTCGGTCAGCGTATATTCAACCTTCGGCGGGATCGTCGGATGATAGGTGCGATGCACCAGCCCGTCCCTTTCCAGCTCTTTCAACGTCAGGCTCAGCATACGTTGCGATATCCCCAGATTGCGCTTCAACTCATTGAACCGCAGCGTTTCGTGCTGCGCGAGCGAGATGATGACAAGCACGCTCCACCGGTCGCCGACCCGCGACAGGACCTCGTTGATACGTTTGCAATCAAGACATCCGCCGCTGTCCAGCATGATGGTTCCCTTTTTGTGACCGAGGCTCAGACATGTGCCTTCTTGTGATGGCGTCCGGTTCTTATTAGATAGCCAGTCACTAATATATACCGCCCATGACGGGCTTTTACAATGGAAACGCGCTATGACACACAAGACCCTGCACGATCACCTGAACTGGCGCTATGCCACCAAGAAAATGGATGCCGCCAAAGCCGTACCGCAGGACAAGGTCGATGCCATCATCGAGGCGATCCGCATGGCCCCCACCTCCAGCGGCACGCAGCCGTTTGAGCTGATCGTTGTCACAAATGACGCGATCCGGGGCAAGATCGCGGAAGCCGCCTTCGGGCAGGCGCAGATCACCGACGGATCGCATCTGCTGGTTTTCGCCGCCTGGGACAATTACACTGCGGCGCGCATTGACGATGTCGTCAAGCTGAACGTCGATGCCCGTGGCGATCTGCCAACGCTGCATGATTATTACGAGAATCTGAAATCCATGTATCTGCCCCGCGACGCCGAAGACAATTATGCCCATGCCGCGCGGCAGGCCTATATCGCGTTGGGTGTCGCCCTGGTCGCCGCGGCCGAACAGGAGGTCGACAGCACGCCGATGGAAGGTTTCGATCCTGACGCCGTGGATGCGATTTTGGGCCTGAAAGAACGCGGCCTGCGGTCTGTGTTGCTGTTGCCCTTGGGCTATCGCGACCCGGAAGGCGACTGGCTGTTGTCCATGGAAAAGGTGCGCAAACCGCGCGCGACAATTGTGACCGAGGTCGCGTAAACGTCCGGTGCGCAGCGTACGGTGCGTGCTTGCACGCACCGTACGCCCCCGTTCACCTCATCTTAACCTCTCTCTGCCATGCTATGGCGCATGTCGCATTACCGCCGCCCGTTCATTTCCGGGGCCTGCATCTTTTTCACCGTCAATCTCGCGCGCCGCGGCAGCAGCGGGCTGACCACCCATATCGGCCTGCTGCGCCAGGCTTTCGCCGCCACAAGGGCAGAGCGTCCCTTTACCATCAACGCCTGTGTCGTGCTGCCCGATCATCTGCATTGCATATGGACCCTGCCAGAGGGCGACAGCGATTATCCCACGCGCTGGCGGTTGATCAAGACGCGGTTTTCAAGGGAACTGCCCAAGGGCCCGCTGCGCGCCTCGCATATCCGCCGGAACGAGCGCGGCATCTGGCAGCGCCGGTATTGGGAACATCATATCCGCGATGACGCGGATTATGCCGCGCATCTGCAATATTGCTGGTTTGATCCGGTGAAACACGGCTTCGTCGACGACCCCACGGATTGGCCCTATTCGTCGATCCACAAGGTGGTGAGGGAGGGGATGTATCCGGCGGGTGCGTGTCACGCGCGCATGCACCCGCCGACACCGATCCCAAACAACCCGTCGGGTGCGGGCGCGCATGCACCCGACATCCGAACGATGCGTGCCCACACGCACCACATGCCACACGCACCACATGCGACGCGTGCGCGCACGCGCCCTACATGCCGAAGCGGTCGCGCATGAAGGCCAGCGCCACCTGCAACCCGTCCGGCGCGATGCCGTGGGCGGTGCCCTTCATCACATGCGCATAAACCTCGCGCCAGCCCGCCTGTTGCAAGGCCTCCGCCGCCTGCGCCATGCTCTGCGGCGGCACCACGTCATCAGAATCGCCATGCACCAGCAACACCGGCGGGCGGCAGACCGCGTCATCCACCAATTGTTCGGGCAACAACAACCGCCCCGAAAAAGCGACGATCCCGGCCACCGCATCTTCGCGCCGTGGCAGCACATGCAGCGCCATCATACTGCCCTGACTGAACCCCAGCACGATCACCTGTTCGGGCAGCAGATCCTCATCCACCATCACCCCGTCGATGAAGGAATCCAGATCGGCGGCGGCATTCTGCAGGCCGGCGTTGCTTTCTTCCTCGCTCGACCCGTCAATCCACGGAATCGGGAACCATTGATAGCCCATCGGCGCCCCAGCACAGGCTTCTGGCGCATCAGGCGCGATGAACAATGTGTCCGGCATGTGATCGGCCAAAGGATCAGCCAGCCCGATCAGATCGGCGCCATTCGCGCCATAGCCATGCAGGAAAATCACGCAGGATCGCGTCTCGCCCGATTGCGGTTCGCGCCGCTGCGCCTGAAGTGCCCGTGTCATCTGATCCCTTCCCGTTGCTTGTCTTTGGCGTAATAGGCCCACATCACCCGCGCCGCAACCGACCGCCACGGCGCCCAGGGTTCGGCCATCGCGCGCAGCGCCTTGTCGCGGGGCCGCGCGGGCAGGTCAAAGATCAACCGCGCCGCCTCTTGCAGGGCCAGATCGCCGGGGGCAAAGACATCGGCGCGCCCAAGCGAGAACATCGCATAAACCTCTGCCGTCCAGACACCGATGCCGGTCACGGCGGTCAGCTTTGTGATGACCTCCGGCGTGGGCAATTGATGCAAGCCCGGATAATCCAGATCGGCCAGCGCCAGCGCCTTGGCATAGCGCGCCTTCTGCCCGCTCAGCCCCAGCGCGCGCAATGCCTCTGGCGTCGCCAATGCGACCAGCTTCGGATCGGTCATGCCTGCCAGTTCCAGCCGCCCCATGATGGCGCTGGCCGAGGCGACAGACACCTGCTGGCTGACAATCGCCGCCAGCAGCGCGCCAAAGCCATCGGGTTTCAGCCGCAGCGGAATCTCCAACCCCGGCAGAACCCGCGCAAAGCGCGGCTCGACCGCCGCCAGATGCGCCGCCCCTTCGGCCAGACAATCCGGCGACTGGATCACCCGCATCGCCCCACCCAATCCAGTGCTGCGGTGACAGTCTCTACCCTGTGCCAATCACCCGGTGCAGGCCGCGCCAGCATCAGCACGGGTATCCCCAATGCGCGCGCCGCTGTCAGCTTGGTCGCGCTCGCCTGCCCGCCCGCATTCTTCACCACCAGCCAATCGACACCCAACCGCCGAAACAAGGCCGTTTCATCCGCGACCGAAAACGGCGGACGCCCCACCAGAAACTCCCCACCGGCAAAGGGAAACGGCCCCTCCGGCGGATCGATCTGGCGACAGATCACCCGCCGCCCGGCCAGATTGGCAAACCCCGGCAGGCTCTGCCGCCCGGTCCCCAGAAACACCGTGGCCCCCAGCGGGATATGCGCGGCGGCATCGGCCTCGGTGGCAATCTCAGTCCAGAGATCGCCCGCCTCAGGCACCCAAGCAGGCCGCAAGACCTGACAAAACGGCACCCCCAGTGCAGCGCAAACAGCCGCCGACCGTGCCGTGATCCTTGCCGCATAGGGATGGGTCGCGTCCAGCACCGCATGGATACCTGCCTCTGCCAGAAACGCACGAAATTCCGTCTCGCCGCCAAATCCGCCCTGCCGCACCGGAACCGCCAGCGGCTCCGGCTCCCGCGTCACCCCTGCGAGCGAGGCGATCACATCGCGCCCCTGCAAGGCGACGGCAATCGCCCGCGCCTCGCCCGTGCCAGCCAGCAGCAACAGCGTCATGCCCCCGCCCTCGCCAAGATCACCCCCGCGCGGTCGATCACCACAATATCGAACTGCATCCCGGCAAAACGCCCCTGCACCTGCGCCAGCGCACGATCCGCCACCGCCTGCGCCAGCGGCGCACCGGCGATCTGATACGCCTCCAGCGCGGTATTCGCCCCGGCCAGCCTTGGGTCATCCATCATCTGCGCCAGCCCCGCAAAATCCACCTGCGACCGCCCCGAATGCAGATCCATCGCGCCCTGCGCCAGCTTGGTGATCTTGCCGATCCCGCCGCCGATTGTGACACGCGGCACCGGATGTTTCGCCAGATATTTCAGCATCCCGCCCGCGAAATCGCCCATATCCAGCACCGCATGATCCGGCAGACCGTAAAGCGCCTGCACGACGCGTTCCGAGGTCGCACCCGTGCAGCCCGCCACATGCGTCAGATCAGAGGCGCGCGCCACATCAATCCCGCGATGAATGGATGCAATCCAGGCGGCACAGGAAAACGGGCGCACAATCCCGGTGGTGCCAAGGATCGACAGCCCGCCTTCAATCCCCAAACGTGGGTTCCATGTTTTCAGCGCAATCTCCGCCCCGCCCGGCACAGAGATTTCAATCGTGATATCAGCGGCTTGCCTATAGGCCGCCCCCATTTCCGCCACCACATCGGCCATCATCTGGCGCGGCACCGGGTTGATCGCAGGTTCGCCCACGGCAATCGGCAGACCGGGCTTAGTGACCATGCCAACACCTTCGCCCGCGCGGAACACCACGCCACCGGCGGATGCAGATACCCGCACCACAATCAGCGCCCCATGCGTCACATCAGGATCATCGCCCGCATCCTTGGTGATCCCGACCTCGGCCCAGCCGTCCCCGGCCTCTGCCAAAGCCAGCGGAAAACACGGCATCTCGCCCTTGGGCAAGGTGATCGTGACATCGCGCGGAAATGTCCCACCCCACAGCCGGACCAGCGCCGCCTTGGTCGCCGCCGTCGCACAAGCGCCCGTGGTCCAGCCACGGCGCAATTCTGTCTGGGGTTTGCGTGTCATCGCGCCGACGATAGGCAGCGCAGCGGATGACGGCAATCGACAATCGCAGGTCGCATCAATGCTTTCCAAGGCGGCATTTCGGCGGCATATACGGGGAATGACACACGGCAATCCCCTTCCCGGCCATGACTGGCCCGTGCTGCAACCCGGCTGGGTCTGGCTCTGCGGGGCCGGTCCGGGCGATCCGGGCCTGCTGACCTTGCATGCGCTGAACGCGTTGCAGCAGGCCGATGTGGTGATCTATGACGCGCTGGTGCAGGAAAAAATCCTCGACTGGGCACCGCAGGCCGAAAAGATCTATGCTGGCAAACGCGGCGGCAAACCCTCCGCCAAACAGCGCGATATCTCGCTGCGGCTGGTGGACCTCGCACGCGCGGGCAAGCGGGTGCTGCGGCTCAAGGGCGGCGATCCTTTCGTATTCGGGCGCGGCGGGGAAGAGGCGCAGACCTTAGTGCAACATAACATCCCGATCCGCATCATCCCCGGCATCAGCGCGGGCATCGGCGGGCTGGCCTATGCGGGCATCCCCGTCACCCACCGCGACGTCAACCAATCGGTGACGTTTGTGACCGGCCATGACCAATCCGGCAACACGCCCGGATCGCTTGACTGGACCAGCATTTCCAAAGGATCGCAGGTCATCGTCATCTACATGGGCATGAAACATATCGCCCAGATCGCCGCCCATCTGATCGCCGCCGGGCGCAGCCTGCACGAACCCGCCGCCGTGGTGACAACCGCCACCACCGCCGCCCAGCAGGTGCTGGAAACAACCCTCGGCACCATCGTGGAAGACATCGCCGCCGCCAATCTGGAACCGCCCGCGATCATCTGCATCGGGCGTTCCGTCCTGATGCGTCAGGTGCTCGACTGGCAAGGCATGGCGGCAGGCGACGCGCCGCGCAACCTCGACCCGCTGGGGCGCGGGCGCCCCGCCGATTCCGCCTGATGCCCCCCTTCTTATTTCCCGAAATACGCCCGCCGGAGGCGTCCCGGAGGGACAAATGCGCTTTCTGATCAGCGCCCCCGCATCCGGCAGTGGCAAGACCACGGTCACGCTGGGCCTGCTGCGCGCCTTCAGCCGGACACAGATGATCCGCAGTGCCAAATCCGGCCCCGATTACATCGACCCCGCCTTTCATGCCGCCGCAACTGGCCAGCCTTGCGTGAACCTCGACGCCTGGGCGATGACGCCAGCGCGGATCAGGGCGCTGGCGGCAGGCACCGCCCCGCTGATCATCGAAGGCGCGATGGGCCTGTTCGACGGGGCCTTTCCGCATGGCAAAGGCTCCAGCGCCGATCTGGCGCGTATCCTGAACCTGCCCGTGGTGCTGGTGATCGACGCCGGGCGCATGGCCGGGTCGGTCGGCGCATTGGCGCAAGGTTTCATGCGCTATGACCCGCGCGTGAACGTCACCGGCGTGATCCTGAACAATGTCGGCTCGGCAAAGCACGAGGCGATGCTGCGCCACGCCCTGCCCGGTGTCACCATCTACGGTAGCATCCCGCGGCATGCCGATCTGCAACAGGGCGCGCGGCATCTGGGGTTGATACAGGCGCAGGAACGCGATGATCTGGAAGATTTCCTGAACAATGGCGCCAATCTGATGATGCAGCATCTGGACCTTGCAGCGCTCGAAAAACTGGGCACGCCCCGGCCTCGCGCCGGGGCCTCGCACCGCCTGGCACCCCCCGCCCAAAGGATCACCATCGCCCGCGACACAGCCTTCGCCTTCACCTATCCGCATCTGCTGGACGACTGGCGCGCGGCAGGGGCGGAAATCACCTTCTTTTCGCCCCTCGCCGATGATCCCGTACCCGATGCTGATCTGATCTACCTGCCCGGCGGCTATCCCGAATTGCACGCAGGCAAGATCGCTGGAAACCAGCGCTTTCTGACCAGCCTGCGGCAGTCACACGCCATGATCTATGGCGAATGCGGCGGCTATATGGTGCTGGGCGACGGCCTGATCGACGCCGATGGTACACGCCACGCAATGGCCGGCCTGCTCCATCTGGAAACCAGCTTTGCCAGTCGCAAACGGCACCTGGGCTACCGACATCTGCACGCCAGCACCGGGCCTTTCGCGGGGCAGTGGACCGGGCATGAATTCCACTATGCCAGCACGATCAGCGCGCGGGGCACGCCGCTTTTCACCGCCACAGACGCCAGCGGCACCGCACTTCCCCCGATGGGGTTGATCAACCAGCACGTGTCCGGATCGTTCGCGCATATAATCGACACAGATCCCATTGCCACCGCCAAAAAGCAGGCGTAGCAATTCGCGCATGACAATGATCGACGACAGTATCGCGAAACGCAACGTGACCGTGCTGGTGCTGGCGCAGGCGGTGCTGGGCGCGCAATTGCCGATGATGTTCGTCATCGGCGGGCTGGCGGGCAGCCAATTGGCGACCAACCCCTGTTTTGCGACATTGCCGATCTCGATGATCGTCTTCGGGTCGATGACCACCGCCCCCTGGATCAGCCCGCTGATGCAGCGCAACGGGCGGCGGTTCGGCTTTGTGCTGGGGGCCTTCGGCGGCGGGATGGGGGCGCTGGTCTCGGCTTACGGGCTCTATACCGGGTCGTTTTTCATGCTGCTGGCGGGGTCCTACCTGAGCGGCATCTATATGTCCGCGCAGGGGTTCTATCGCTTTGCCGCGACCGATACCGCATCGGAATCCTTCCGGCCCAAGGCGATCTCTTTCGTCATGGCGGGCGGGCTTTTGTCGGCGGTGCTGGGGCCACAGATCAACAAGCTGGCGCAGGATGCTTTCGTCGTGCCCTTCCTTGGCAGCTATCTGGCGATCGTGGTGCTGAACCTTGTCGGCGTCGGGCTGTTCTATTTCCTCAACCTGCCCAAGGGCAGCCGGTCGATGCCCAAAGTCACCAATGCCCCGCTGGGCCGCAGCAAACGCGACTTGCTGCGCGATCCGCGCATCATCGTGGCAATCATCTGCGGCATGGTATCCTATGCGCTGATGAATCTGGTGATGACATCAACCCCGCTGGCGGTCGTCGGCTGCGGTTTCACCACCAACAACGCCAATGATATCGTATCCCTGCATGTGATCGCGATGTTCGCGCCATCCTTTGTCACCGGCCATCTGATCGCGCGGTTCGGGGTGGAAAAGATCATCGCCACCGGCCTCGTC
Organism: Yoonia sp.; assembly: GCF_046292185.1. GTDB lineage: Bacteria > Pseudomonadota > Alphaproteobacteria > Rhodobacterales > Rhodobacteraceae > Yoonia. The sequence continues at coordinate 1,450 of NZ_JBKBQY010000066.1, read as the reverse complement.
ATCCTTGCCTTGGCGGGGGCCGTGGCCATCGCCGGGGTAGAGCTGGCGAATTTCTTTGTCGCGCTCTTCCTGCTGGGGATCGGGTGGAATTTTGGCTTTATCGGCGCGACCACGATGCTGGCAGGCGCCCACCGGCCCGAAGAACGCGGCCGGGTGCAGGGACTGAACGACATGCTGGTCTTTGGCATGGTGACACTGGCGTCGCTGGCGGGGGGCGGCCTGCTCAACTGCGCCGGCGGCACCACGGTCGAGGGCTGGAACGCCGTCAACCTCGCCATGATCCCGTTTCTGGTCCTGGCAGGCGCATCCCTGATCTGGCTGTCACGGCAGCAGCGGGTTGTGGTATAGGGGAGGTTGGCGGGGATCTGCGATGCAGGGGATGCAAACATTGTACGCAGAATGGCGTCAAAAAGCCCAAACTGAGGATGGGTCAGGCGGCCTTTCCCTGTTCGCATTTCCTTATTTTCGAAAGGGCAGCGCATGATTACCGAGGTTGAGGATTTCTTTACCAAAGGGTGTGGGCGCTGTGACCGCTTCGACACGCCCGATTGCTCCGCAACGCTCTGGGCAGAAGGCCTTGCCAGGCTGCGCGCAATTTGCCTGTCAGCCGACCTCGAAGAAGTGGTGAAATGGGGGCAACCCTGCTACCGCCATGCGGGGCGCAACATCGCCATACTCAGCGCGTATCGTGACAAGTTTGTCCTGGGCTTCTTCAATGCGGCGCTGATGAAAGACCCTGACGGCGTGCTGGAGAAACCGGGACCGAACACACAGCACGCAAACACGGTCTATTTCAGGCAGGTGGCTCAGGTTGAGGCCCTCGAAAAGACAATGCTATCCTATCTGAACGAAGCGAAAACCTATGCCGATCAAGGCAGGTTGCCGCCAAAAAACACCGCGCCCCCCGACTTGCCGGTCGAGCTCGCCGACGCGCTCGATGAGGATTCAGCGCTCGCAGAGGCGTTCCATGCCCTGACGCCCGGACGACAGCGTAGCTATGTCATCAACCTGAACGGCGCGAAGAAATCGCAGACACGGCTCAGCCGTATTGAAAAGTTCCGCGATAAGATTTTCGACGGCAAGGGCGCGGACGAACGCTGAAGCGGTCTTTGGCGGGTCAGCGGCACCAGCCCGCATCGCCAATCCGCCGCCCCCTCACATCGCCTCCTGATCCAGCAGGATCGCCGTCAACCGCGCCATGACGCGTTTCTGGTGCTGGCAGGCGCATCGCTGATCTGGCTGCCGGGGCCGCGGCGGGTTGTGGTGTAGGTGAGGTTGGCGAAAGGCGGACATTCTGACGACGTGCAGAGAATGACTTGAAAGAGCCCGAGGACGAAACCGCTCTCGCGGTATTGGTGCTTGTGGTGGGTGTTGCGTGCTGATGTGAACTGCATGGATTTTGCGAACTGACCAACCTGTCGGACGATTGAGGCCTTCTCAATCTGACGAC
>NZ_JBKBQY010000065.1:0-19853 GCF_046292185.1 Yoonia sp. | reverse complement strand
CTGCGTTAGTTTGCATCAAAAGCGGGGCGAAATGATCCCGCGAATTGAGGCAGTTATGGATTTTCCCGCGCGGTTTTCGGACCTTCCGGTTGCGACATGGCCACGTCTGCGTGCGCTTTTGGACGTGCCGACCCATGCCCCCGACGTCATCAACATGACGATCGGCGAGCCGCGCCATGCCTTTCCCGCCTTTGTCGGCCCGTTGCTGGAGGCACATCTCGCGGGGTTCAATTCCTATCCGAGCAATGAAGGGCAGGCTGATTTACTGGCCGCGATGGCGGGTTTCCTGCAGCGCCGCTACGGGCTGGACGTGTCGACTGACCGGATCATCGCGCTGAACGGCACGCGCGAGGGACTGTATAATGCAGCCATGGCGCTTTGTCCTGAGACCAAGAATGGCGCGCGCCCTGTGGTGCTGATGCCCAATCCGTTTTACCCGGTTTACAGTGTGGCCGCCTTGTCCGTCGGGGCAGAGCCGGTTTATGTCGCCGCGACTGCCGCGACCGGGCATCTGCCGGATTTCGCCAGCCTGCCTGACGATATTCTGCGCCGCACCGCGATCGCTTATGTCTGTTCACCCGCCAATCCGCAGGGGGCTGTCGCGTCCGAGGATTACTGGCGCGATCTGATTTCCTTGGCGGAAGAGCATGATTTCATGATCTTCGCCGATGAATGCTATTCCGAGATTTACCGCGACGCCCCACCCCCCGGTGCGCTAGAAGTTGCGGCAAAGATGGGCGCGGATTCGGACCGCGTGCTGATCTTCCAATCCTTGTCGAAACGGTCGAACCTGCCAGGCCTGCGCTGCGGTTTTGCGGCGGGTGACGTGAAATCCGTGGCGCGCCTGCGCCAGTTGCGCGCCTTTGCCGGCGCACCTCTGCCCGGGCCGTTGCAATCAGTGGCCGCCGCCGTCTGGGCGGATGAAGGCCATGTGGTGGAAAACCGCGCGATGTATCATCGCAAATACGAGATCGCGGATGAAATTCTGGACCATGTGCCAGGCTATCAATCGCCGCAGGCGGGGTTTTTCCTGTGGCTGGCGGTGGATGATGGTGAGGCGGCGGCGGTCAAGCTATGGCAGCAAACGGGCGTCCGGGTGCTGCCGGGGGCGTATCTGAGCCGCGATGTCGCAGGTGAAAACCCCGGCGCGGAATATATCCGGGTCGCTTTGGTGGCACCGACACAGGAAATGCAGCGCGGTCTGACCTTGATCCGCGATTGTTTGTATTAAGAGGGGACACGACATGGCGTCATATCAGTCACGGCAGCGCGATCCGCTTTTCGACAGCAACACGCAGGCGGCGCTGGAAAAGCGCAGTCGCGAATTGCTGGGCATTGCGCTGATCATCGCAGGCGCGCTGTTTGCCGTGGTGATCGGCACCTATTCGCCCGATGATCCAAGCTGGATTTCCGCGACGGACGCGCCGGTGCAGAACTGGCTGGGCCATTTCGGCGCCTCGATGGCGGCCCCTTTGATGATGGTGATCGGGCTGGGTGCCTGGGTCATTGCCGCGACGCTGATCGCGGCGGGCGCGCGTTTCCTGTTCCATTACGGTCAGGAACGGGTGATCGGCCGGGCGATGTTCGCGCCTGTCGGGGTTGTCGTTGCCGCTGTCTATGCCGCGACCGTGACGCCGTCTGCACAATGGCCTGCGAATTTCGGCATGGGCGGGTTGTTCGGCGACACTGTGTTGGGCGTTTTGCTGACAGTGCTGCCGTTCGGTACGGTGTTCGGGGTGAAGCTGTTGTCTTTCCTCGCGGCGGTGTTGCTGGTGGCGCTGATGACATTTCTGTTGGGCTTTACCCGCCCGGAACTGCGCAAGGCGTTGCGGTTTGCGATACTCGGCACGGTGCTGATCTATGATTTCGTGTTGCGGGTTCTGGGCAAGGGCGCTGTCCTCTCGGCGCAGGGCGCGCAAGCCGCCACCGCTGCCATGCAGGCGCGACGCAGTCAGGCCAAGGTGTTTCGCGATCCCTATGCGAACGATGCGCCGGTTGATCGGCCAAAGCCACTGACCGCGCCTGATTTTGAAAGCAGATTGCGCGCGGCGGCGGTGGTGCGGGCGCAGCCCACACCCTACGGTGACGAACCGCGCGCGACGCAAGGCGCTATTCCTGCGGCGCCGCCGCCGTTGAGCGCGCCTGTGCGGCATGCGCCGACAGAGCCTGCGCCAAGCAGCGGCGGGTTCTTGTCAGGCCTTCTGCGCCGCAATGACCCGATGCCCGAACCCGAACTGGTGACGCGCGAACCGCGGCTGACGGCGGATGAGCCGGCACCCGATACTGCGCGCGTCAGTGCGCGTATCGCCGATGCGATCCGCAGCCGTGCCGTGCCGCCTTCCCCGACAGGCGTGCGGATCGAACCGTCGCTGACCGCAGGGCGCGGGCCGAAACCCTTGGTCTATGCGCCCTATCCGCCGCTTGTGACGCCAGAACCTGCCGATGATGTGGCAATGTTCGAGGATGATGACGATATCGCCTTTGACGATGACGACGCCCCGCGCATGGCCACACCGCATGTGCCGATCCCGCAGGTCAATATTCCTGCGCCGCCGGCGATGGAACCGCGCAATGTGGTGCAGCATCCGCCCAAACGCCCGGTCCAGCCATCACGGCAGGCCGTGGCCGAGGCGCAGCCAGCCTTGAAATTCGAAGACCCCTATGCCGATTACGAGCGTCCGCCCCTGTCGCTGTTGACCAACCCGGCCGAGATCACCCGCCTGCATCTGAGCGATGAATCGCTGAGCGAAAATGCCCGTATGCTGGAAAGCGTGCTGGATGATTACGGCGTGAAGGGCGAAATTGTCGCGGTCCGCCCCGGCCCTGTCGTAACGATGTACGAGCTTGAACCCGCGCCGGGCCTGAAGGCCAGCCGTGTGATCGGCCTTGCCGATGATATCGCGCGGTCGATGTCGGCGCTGTCTGCCCGTGTCTCAACCGTGCCGGGCCGGTCGGTGATCGGGATTGAACTGCCCAATGAGACCCGTGAAAAGGTTGTCTTGCGTGAAATCCTGTCGCACCGGGATTTCGGCGACAGCAATCAGAAACTGCCACTGGCGCTGGGCAAGGATATCGGGGGCGAGCCGATCATCGCGAACCTTGCAAAGATGCCCCACCTGTTGATCGCCGGGACCACCGGGTCCGGTAAATCGGTTGCCATCAACACGATGATCCTGTCGCTGCTGTACAAGCTGACGCCACAGGAATGCCGGATGATCATGATCGACCCCAAGATGCTGGAACTGTCGGTCTATGACGGCATCCCGCACCTTTTGTCGCCTGTCGTGACCGACCCGAAAAAGGCTGTTGTCGCGCTGAAATGGGTCGTGGGCGAGATGGAGGAACGCTATCGCAAGATGTCCAAGATGGGCGTGCGCAACATCGACGGCTTCAACGGCCGGGTGAAGGACGCGCAGGAGAAGGGCGAGATGTTCAGCCGCACTGTCCAGACGGGTTTTGACGACGAAACCGGCGATCCGATTTTCGAGACCGAAGAATTCCAGCCCGAAGTCCTGCCTTATATCGTCGTCATCGTGGACGAGATGGCCGATCTGATGATGGTCGCGGGTAAGGAAATCGAGGCCTGCATCCAGCGCCTGGCGCAGATGGCGCGGGCCTCGGGTATCCACCTGATCATGGCGACGCAGCGCCCGTCGGTCGATGTGATCACCGGCACGATCAAGGCGAACTTTCCGACACGGATTTCGTTTCAGGTGACCTCGAAAATCGACAGCCGGACGATCCTGGGCGAGATGGGGGCCGAACAGCTGCTGGGCATGGGTGACATGCTTTATATGGCGGGCGGGTCCAAGATCATGCGCGTCCACGGCCCCTTTGTCAGCGATGAAGAGGTCGAAGAGATCGTGAACCACCTCAAGGGGTTCGGTCCGCCTGAATATATGTCCGGCGTGGTCGAAGGCCCGTCAGACGATCAGGAAAGCAGCATCGATCTGGTGCTGGGGCTGGGCGATGGGTCGGACATGGAAAACGCGCTTTATGACACGGCGGTGGCGATCGTGATCAAGGATCGCAAATGTTCGACCAGCTATATCCAGCGCAAACTGGCGATCGGCTATAACAAGGCTGCGCGTCTGGTCGAGCAGATGGAAGATGAGGGCGTGGTAAGTTCGGCGAACCATGTGGGGAAACGCGAGATTTTGGTGCCGGAGCAGCATTGAGGGGGCTTACCCAGCCAGCCCCAGTATCAACGCCAGCGACCGGCTCACACCCAGCATCGCGACATCATCAAGCCGACCAAAGGCGGGACCAAGTTTGTCGGCCTTTACGGTCATCGGCTTGTCCAGCATGATCTGGGATGCTGCGCGCAGCCCGTTTTCGGGCGATGGTGTCACCGTCGGGCGCAAAAGGGGGGCATCCACGATGCTGGATGTCAGAGGCAGGATCACGACGGTCCGCAAACCTGCGAAGTTATCGGCCTGAATGATCAGCGCCGGGCGTGGTTTGCCATAGTCGCCCTGCATGGCGACAGTGACAAGATTACCGCGCCTCAGTTCCATTCATCCAGATCACTCAAGGCTGCGTCCATGAAGTTTAACAGTTCAGCGTCACCCTGATCTGCGGCAGCAACCAATGCGGCCTGACGGCGGCATTCCGCGGCGAAACCGGGCCGCCGGGTATCCGGCACCCATATCTGCACCGGGCGCAGGCCCGCGGCGCGCAAAGCCTCGCGGTGTTTCTGGACACGTTCGGAAATGGGGGTTGGCATGCTGCACCTCTTTCTTCCGTTACATGTAACGTATTTGCGGCGACATTTCAATTCAAGCCTTACCAACAAAAAACCCCCGCTGCTTGCGCAATCGGGGGTCAATCGTTTCAACAATCGGGAATGCTTTACAGCATGCCTTCGCGTTGCAGCTTTTTCCGGGCCAGCTTGCGCTGACGGCGGATCGCTTCGGCCTTTTCACGGGCCTTGCGGATCGACGGCTTTTCGAAATGCTGCTTGAGCTTCATTTCACGAAATACGCCTTCACGCTGAAGTTTTTTCTTCAGAGCACGCAACGCCTGATCGACGTTGTTATCACGAACACTTACCTGCATGTGGTTTTCACCACCTCTCTAAGTTGGATTTGCAAAATTGCAGGAGTTGGCTGACTACCAAAGATGGGCTAGTTTGTCCAGTATCCACCGGACAGGAGGCCCGATCATGACCCAGACCCCCGTTACCCTCGCCAAACAGCAATTGCTGGATGCGATCATTCCGCATGTGGCCTTCGATGGCTGGTCACCTGCCGCATTTGCCGCCGCGGTCAGTGACGCCGACGTGGACCCTGCGCTGGCGCGCACGATCTGCCCGCGCGGGGCGATTGATCTGGCGATTGCCTTTCATGAACAAGGCGATGCGGCGATGGTGACCGCGTTAAAGGCCGCAGACCTGACCGGCATGCGGTTTCGCGACAAGGTGGCGCATGCGATCCGCCTGCGCATCGGCGCGATCCCGGACAAGGAGGCGGTGCGCCGTGGGACGGCCCTGTTCGCGCTGCCGCATATGGCGGCGGATGGCACGCGGCTGATCTGGGCCACGGCGGATGCGATCTGGACCGCGCTGGGTGATACGTCGGATGATGTGAACTGGTATACCAAGCGGCTGACGCTGTCGGGGGTCTATGCCTCTGTCGTGCTGTATTGGCTGGGCGACGATTCGCTGGGCGGGCAGGCGACGGATGCGTTTATCGACCGGCGAATTGATGACGTAATGCAGGTGGAAAAGGTGAAGGCGCGTGTGCGTGGAAATGCATTGCTGAAGCCGCTGACGGGCGTTGTGGATCGTCTGATGTCGGGGATCAAAGCGCCAAAGCGCGAGATTGACCCTGATCTGCCCGGCGTCTGGCGCGATCCGACATGATGCAGGCGATCGAGGTTACGCAGCCGGGCGGGCCAGAGGTGCTGGCACTGACGACGCGACCGATGCCGGAACCAGCGCATGATCAGGTGGTGATCAAGGTCGCCTATGCCGGGGTCAACCGTCCTGACGCCTTGCAGCGCGCGGGGCTGTATAACCCGCCAGCGGGTGCCAGCGATTTGCCGGGGCTGGAATGCGCAGGCGAGGTTGCGGCGCTTGGCGCGGGTGTCACCGATTGGCAGATCGGCGATCAGGTCTGCGCGCTGCTGCCAGGGGGCGGCTACGCAGAATATGTGGCGACTCCTGCGGCGCATTGCCTGCCGGTGCCGCGCGGTTTGTCGCTGGCGCAGGCGGCCTGCCTGCCCGAGACGTTTTTCACTGTCTGGTCCAATGTGTTCATGCGCGGTGGGTTGCAGGCGGGTGAGCGGTTTCTGGTGCATGGCGGGTCATCCGGGATCGGGACGACGGCCATCCAGCTTGCCCATGCCTTTGGCGCGCGGGTGTTTGCAACGGCCGGATCTGATGACAAATGTGCGGCCTGCGTGGCGCTGGGTGCGGAAGCGGCCTTCAATTATCGCGATGCCGACTTTGTTGCAGAAATGAAAGAACGGGGCAGGGCCGATCTGATCCTCGATATGGTCGGTGGGTCCTATATCCAGCGTAATATCAGCGCGCTGGCCGATGATGGCAGACTGGTGCAGATTGCGTTCCTGCAAGGGCCCAAGGTCGAACTGAACCTTGTGCAGGTGATGACGCGGCGCCTGACGATCACCGGATCGACCTTGCGCCCGCAGTCGGAGGCCAAGGCGCGGATTGCGCAGGCTCTGCGGCAACATGTCTGGCCGCTGATCGCCGCCGGGAAAATCGCGCCTGTGATGGATCAGGAATTTGCGCTGGCGGATGCGGCGGCGGCGCATGCGCGGATGGAAAGCTCTGCCCATATCGGAAAGATCGTGCTGAAGGTGTGAAGGGCCGCTAAAATTTTTTGGCGAAAATCTTTCCGCCCGCGCCGCGCGTCATTGCCGTGGCGGGTAAGCTTTGTAGACGCTCAGCTTCCAGCCGAATAGCAGGCTGCCGGCACGCAAGGCAAAGGTGACACCAGCACAGACCAGCAGGGCAAGCGGCGTCGGCAGTGCAAAGGCAAGCGCGAGCAGCGCTGACAGGCCGCCCGCCAGCGCGCAGGTGACGTAAAGTTCGCCTTGTTTCAGGACCAGCGGGACTTCGTTGCAGACCACATCGCGCATCAGCCCGCCCATGCAGCCGGTAATGATCCCCATCATGACCACGATGGCCCAAGGTTGCCCCAGCGCCAAGGCGACAGCGACCCCAGCAGGGACCGCAATCGCCAAGGCGCAGGCGTCGAGCCACAGGATCGTCCGATACCTGCTTTCCAGCAGATGCGCGGTCCAGAAGACTGCCACTGCAGCACTGGCGGCGACCAGAATGTAGGTCGGGTCGGCGACCCAGAACACCGTGTCCCGATTCAGGATCACATCGCGGATCGTGCCGCCGCCCACGGCTGTCAGACTGGCGACAAAGACAAATCCCACGATATCAAGTTGCGCGCGGCTAGCCACCAACGCGCCAGTCAGCGCAAAGACAAAAACCGCCGCGTAATCAAGGACCATCAGCAAGGTCATCGCTTGAACGGGGCCATGCCCGCGCGGGCAAGCGCATCGGCGCGTTCGTTTTCGATATGGCCTGCGTGCCCCTTGACCCATTCCCAGCGCACTTTGTGCCGGGCAACTGCACTATCCAGGCGGCGCCATAGGTCTTCGTTCTTGACGGGTTTGTTGGCGGCGGTTTTCCAGCCGCGTTTTTTCCAGCCATGGATCCAGCTGGTGATCCCGTCTTTGACATAGGCGCTATCGGTCACGATGGTGATCTCGGTCGCGCGGCCCAGTGTTTCGAGTGCCGATATCGCGGCGAGCAGTTCCATACGGTTATTCGTCGTCAACGCTTCACCGCCCGACAGGCTGCGTTCCTTGACGACGGCATCGCCATCGCGCGCAATCAGCAAGGCGCCCCAACCACCAGGACCGGGATTGCCGGAACAGGCCCCATCGGTGTAGGCGTAAAGATCCGCCATCACAGCACCAGCGGCAAAAACGACAGCACGACCAGCGCCGTCAGCAGTGCGCGCAGATGCATCCACCATTTTGGTGCCAGTCCCATCTGCCGGAAATGCCAATCCAGCAGCAGCAGTCCCAGAAAGCCCGCGATCAGATTGACCGCCGCCCCTGTCGGTCCACCGCCGGTCATGAAAAATGCCCAGAGTGCTGGGATCACCGACAGAATATAGCTTGCGGTGGCAACGCGTCCGCTGGCCTTGGTCGCAAACCCCCAGAGCACGCCGGACATGAAGGACAGGATGATCGCCCCATAGAACAGCTGTACATAGGGGCCGATGAAGCGCGGCCCGATGTTCGCCGCCCCCCATTGCCCCAGATCGGGGCGCAGCACGGTCAGCGCGCCCCAGAAAAACGGGATCAGCCCGGCAAGGCCCAGCAAAAGGGCGGAACGGGGGATATCCTTCATGCCTTTTCGAGCGCCAGGCGGGCACCAAGGGCGGCAAAGATCGCGGCAAAACTGCGGTTCAGCCAGCGCATGACGGCCGCACTTTGCAACAGTCGGTCGCGCGCGGCGGCGGCGAATACGCCGTAGACCAGAAAAACGGCAAAGGTCATCAGCATGAAGACAGCCCCCAGCAGTAGCATCTCGGTGGTCGCCGTAGCCGGATTGCCTGACAGGAACGGCGGCAGCAACGCCAGAAAAAAGATCGACAGCTTGGGGTTCAGGATATTGATCAACGCACCACGCCGGGCGATCAGAAACCCGCTTTGCCTTTCGCCATCGGCCTTGATCGAAAGCGCGCCGTCAAACGTCAACGCCTGCCACGCGAGATAGAGCAGATAGGCCACCCCTGCGAATTTCACGATCTGGAACAACAGCGCGCTCGTGTGCAGCAACGCGGCCAGCCCCAAGGTCGCTGCCATGATATGCGGCACGATCCCGAAGGTGCAGCCGACAGCGGCGGCAATAGCGGCGCGCCGTCCCTGACCCAGACCCAGTGCCAGAGTATAAATTACGCCTGTGCCGGGGGCGATGCAGACCACGAATGCGGTGACAAGGAATTGCAGGCTGATCATCATGCGTGTTCCCGCAGCACGCGCGGCACTTTGAATTCGACGTTTTCCTTGGCGGTTTCCACCATTTCGATCGTCACGTCATACCGGTCACGGAAAGCGTCGATCACTTCGTTGATCAGCACTTCTGGCGCGGATGCGCCTGCCGTGATCCCCATGGATGTGATCCCGTCCAGCGCGCGCCAGTCGATATCGGCGGCCCGTTGCACCAGTTGGGAATAGGCACAACCCGCACGCGCGCCGACCTCGACCAGTCGTTTGGAATTGGATGAATTCGGCGCGCCGACCACCAGCATCGCGTCGCATCTGGGGGCCATCGCCTTGACCGCTTCTTGCCGGTTGGTGGTGGCGTAGCAGATATCTTCTTTATGCGGACCGATGATCGCGGGGAAACGGGCATGCAGGGCGGCGACGATATCGGCGGTGTCATCGACCGACAGCGTGGTCTGGGTGACAAAGGCCAGACGCGCGGGATCGCGCACGGTGACATGGGCCACGTCATCGACGGTTTCGACCAGTAGCACGTCACCCTCGGGCAATTGCCCCATCGTGCCGATGGTTTCGGGGTGACCGGCATGGCCGATCATGATCATCTGCAAACCGTTGTCGGCATGGCGCTGTGCCTCGATATGCACCTTGCTGACCAGCGGGCAGGTCGCATCAACATAGATCATTTCACGTTTGGCGGCGGCGGCAGGCACGGCCTTGGGCACGCCATGAGCGGAAAAGATGACGGGGCGGTCGTCGGGGCAATCATCCAGTTCCTCGACAAAGACCGCACCCTGTTCGCGCAGGGCATCGACCACGAATTTGTTATGCACGATTTCGTGGCGGACGTAGACTGGCGCGCCCCATTTCCGGAGCGCCATTTCGACGATCTTGATCGCCCGGTCGACGCCGGCGCAAAAGCCGCGCGGCGCGGCCAGATAAAGGGTAAGGGGCGGCTTGGTCATCGCATTCTCCTGCATAGGGCAGAGGTAATGCGCAACGGCGCGCGGGTCCAGCCCCTCTGGCCCGCCTATCCGTGCTTTGGCGCGGTCAGTCGCCAGAACCGGATCGGCAAGACCACGGCGATCAGGCCTGTCCCGATGCCATAGCCGACCCAGACACCCAAAGGTCCGAAACCGGCCCAGAAGCCAAGGGCGGCGGCGAGCGGCAAGGCGAACAGCCAATAGCACGCCAGCGTGAACCGCGTCGGCCAGCCAAAATCCATGATCCCGCGCAGCGCGCCTAGCCCTGTGGATTGTGCACCGTCGATGACCTGAATCAGGGCGACGACGATGAACATCGCCGTGGCCAGCGTGATCACCGCAGGATCATCCGACAGCGCGGCGGCCAGCCAGCCGCCCGACAGGACCAGTGCTATGGTGACGGCCCCCATCCAGCAGGTGACCACGCCAAGGGCCGCCACGGCGATAGGGCGCAGCCGGGCAGGGTTTTCCGCCCCGCTGGCCTGCCCGATCCGGATGGTCACGGCGGCGGCAAGCCCAAGCGGCAGCATGTATAGCACACCACCGACGGCCTGCACGATCTGATTGGCGGCCAGCGCGGTGGCGCCGAAAATGCCCAGCATGATCCCGACCAGCGCATAGGCGGCCCCTTCGCCGGTATAGCCGATGGCCAGCGGGATACCGCCCAAGGTCAGGTGCCGACGCAGGGCCTTGTTGCCGGCGGGCCGTAACAGCCCCTTGCGCCAGAGCCAGATGAACGCGACCAGAAGCGCCAGTGTTTCGGAAAGGATGCTGGCCAGCCCCGCCCCGAGAAGGCCAAGGCCGGGCCAATCGCCGATCCCCCAGATCAGGACATAGTTCATTGTTCATTGGCGCATTCGCCACGACACCGACAAAGGCAAAGCCCGCCGCGATCCATGGGTGATCCATCGCATTCAGCACCTGTGAAATCACGATCAGCACGGCAAATGGCACCAGCAATACCGCCATCGCGACCCAATAGGGCGCAAGGATCGCCAGCACCTCGGGCGGTTGGTTCAGCAGGGGCAGCGCGAACAGGCCCAGAAGCATCAGACCCGCACAGATCAGCCCCGCGATCAGCGCCAGCCGCAGCCCCGCCCATAGCGCCTCTGCCACGCCCTGGACATCACCCGCGCCGTGACGCTGGGCGGCTTGCACGCCTGTGGCCGAAACGAAGCCGTAGACGGCGGAATAAAAGATGATCAGCGTCGCCGTCGTCAGGGAGGCGGCGGCAAGTGGCAAGGTCCCCAAGGGCGAGATCATCACCGTATCGACCACACCAATGAGCGTCGATGCCCCGAGCCCCGCGACAATCGGAAAGGCCAGCCTGAGCAGGGGCGCGATTTCCGCACGGATTGTCGGGGTGGGGTGGGCTGTCATGAGCATGTTGCACTCTGGGGTCAATTAACATACATTTCGTATGTGAGTGACTTAGAAACATACGGGGTGTATGTCAATGGCCGAGCCGAGCCTGCGACGTAGTCGCGACCAGATGCGTGCGCAAACCATGACGCAACTGGTCGCTGCTGCACGGCGCGCCTTCGCGGCGCAGGGCTATGCCGGGTCTGCGATGGACGCGATCTGTGCCGATGCCGGTGTCACGCGCGGCGCGCTGTATCACCATTTCGGGGGTAAAGAGGGGCTGTTGGAGGCTGTGGTCCTGCAGATCGACGCCGAAATTGCGGCGCGCCTCGATGCCGAGGAAAAGCGTCATGCCGACCCTTGGGACGGGTTCCGGGCGTCCTGTCTGTTGTGGCTGCAACAGGCGCGCGATCCGGAAATCCAGCGGGTCTATCTGCGCGACGCGTCATCGGTGTTGGGGCAGCGGATGCGCGAGATGGATCAGCAAAAATGGATCATTGAACTGCGCGATGTGCTGGCGACGCTGATGCAGGCGGGCCGTATCAGGCAAGCCGACCCGGATGCGATGGCTCAGCTGATCAATGGTGCGCTGGTGGATGCCGCGTTGTGGATTGCGGCGTCATCCGATCAGGCTGCAACACTTGAACGCGCGATGACAGCCGCGAATGTCCTGCTTGACGGGCTGGAACACCATGGCCCGATCTCGTCCTAACGATCAGACGTCGGTCTGTGTGTCGTCTGATTCGTCCTGGCGGGTTTCACGCGTCGGGCGCCCGATAACATCGCGTAGCTCGAAAAGTTCGATGAAATTGTCGGCCTGACGGCGCAGTTCATCGGCGATCATCGGCGGCTGGCTGCGGATCGTGGAAACAACCGATACACGAACCCCCTTGCGCTGCAAGGCTTCGATCAGGGGCCGGAAATCACCGTCGCCGGAAAAGATCACTGCATGGTCCAGAAAAGGGGCCAGTTCCATCGCATCGACGGCCAGTTCGATGTCCATGTTCCCTTTGACCTTGCGGCGTCCCATGCTGTCGGTGAATTCCTTGGCCGGTTTGGTGACCATGGAATAGCCGTTGTAGTGCAGCCAGTCGACAAGCGGGCGGATCGGCGAATATTCGTCGTTTTCCAACAAGGCGGTATAATAGAATGCACGCACCAGCTTACCGCGCCGCATGAATTCCTGTCGTAACAACTTGTAGTCGATGTCAAAACCGAGAGACCGTGCCGCAGCATAGAGGTTTGAGCCATCGATGAAGAGCGCAAGTCGCTCGTCTCGGTAAAACATGAAGGTCCTTTCCAAAATGTGGTTCTTGTCGTAGTTGCTACGACATTGAGTGCTTTATCAAGTCGAGGCCGCTAATATAGCGTTGAATGCAGGTGGCAAGAGGCGGTTTAACATATGACAAGCCGGATCGCGCTTATTGCATTGGGAAGCAATAAGACTTCAGTATGGGGTGACGCGGCGGCAACAGTTCAACGGGCGGCGGACAGGCTTTTCGAGCTTGCCAGCGGGACATTTCAGATAAGCCATCTGTATGCAACGCCCGCGTTCCCGCCGGGGTCAGGCCCGCATTTCGTCAATGCGGCTGTGGCCGTCGAATCGGCGCATTCCGCCCCGGATATCCTGACCATGCTGCACGACACAGAGGCCGCGGCGGGACGCAGCCGACAAATCCGCTGGGCGCAGCGCACTTTGGATTTGGATCTGATCGCGCTGGCCGATCAGGTGCTGCCGGACCGGCCCACGCAGGATCATTGGCGCAACCTGCCACCCGCTAGGCAGGCCAGCATCGCGCCCGACCAGTTGATCCTGCCGCATCCGCGCATGCAAGACCGCAGCTTCGTGCTGGTGCCGCTGGCCGATGTCGCCCCCGACTGGTGCCATCCGCTGCTGGGGCTGAGCGTGGCGCAGATGCTGGACCGCCTGCCAGCCGCTGACAGGGCCGGCGTCCAGCGGCTGGGTGATCCGGCGTCGAAAGGCTGAAAATACAGGCGAACCCTGGCTGCTGGCCCTTGTCAATCCCTGTTGAACACTCTAGGGATGCATCTTTCAAAGCTTCCTATCCGGAGATCTGTCATGGCCCGCGTAACAGTCGAAGATTGCGTCGATAAAGTTCCCAACCGGTTTGAACTGGTGATGCTTGCCGCGCACCGCGCGCGCGAAATCACTGCTGGTTCCCCGATCACCGTGCATCGGGACAATGACAAGAACCCTGTCGTGTCCTTGCGTGAAATCGCGGAAGAAACCCAGCTTGCCGATGATCTGCGCGAACGCATGATCGAAGCCAACCAGACCCAGATCGAGGTTGATGAGCCGGAAGAAGACAGCATGTCTCTTTTGATGGGCGGCGAGGCTGATCGCCCGGTCGAAGATGATATGTCCGAAGAAAAACTGCTGCGTGCGCTGATGGAAGCGCAAGGTCAGCGCTAGGGCGGGTAGTCTACCTGCCAGCAATAGGCGCGGAACCAGATGACGAATGCTGATAGTCTGATCTCTCTGGTCCGCGCGTATAATCCCAAGACCAATCAGGCCCTGCTGCGCGACGCTTTCGCCTTTGGCACGGAAATGCACGAAGGCCAGTTCCGCCATTCGGGCGAACCTTACTTCACCCATCCTGTCGCCGTCGCCCATATCCTTGCCCTGCAGCAGATGGATGACGCGACGCTGGTCACCGCGCTGCTGCATGACACGATAGAAGACACCAAGGCGTCTTTTTCCGTCGTGGAAAACCGATTCGGCCGAGAGATTGCAGAATTGGTCGATGGCGTTACCAAGCTGACCAATCTGCAACTGACATCCACCCAGACCAAACAGGCCGAAAATTTCCGTAAATTGTTCATGGCGACCAGCCGTGATCTGCGCGTGACGCTGGTGAAGCTGGCCGACCGCCTGCATAACATGCGCACCATCAAATCCATGCGCCCGGACAAGCAGGCCCAGAAAGCCCGCGAAACGATGGAGATTTTCGCCCCACTTGCCGGTCGCATGGGGATGCAATGGATGCGCGAGGAACTGGAAGACCTGTCCTTTCGCGTCTTGAACCCCGAGGCGCGCAATTCCATTATCCGGCGTTTCATCACCTTGCAGCGGGAAACCGGCGATGTGGTGCAGAAAATCACCGCCGATATGCGTGTGGAACTGGAAAAGTCCAACATCCTTGCCGATGTCGTGGGGCGCGCCAAGAAACCCTATTCGATCTGGCGCAAGATGCAGGAAAAGGATCAGGGTTTCAGCCGGCTGTCCGACATCTATGGCTTCCGTGTGATCGTCGCGACCGAGGGCGATTGCTACCGCGTGCTGGGGACAATCCACCAGCGCTGGCGCGCGGTGCCGGGCCGGTTCAAGGATTACATCAGCCAGCCGAAATCCAACGGCTATCGGTCGATCCATACCACGGTGTCTGGTCGTGACGGCAAACGGGTCGAGGTGCAGATCCGCACCCGCGAAATGCACGAAGTTGCCGAGACCGGGGTCGCGGCGCATTGGTCCTATAAGAACGGCGAACGTGTCGAAAACCGTTTTGCCGTTGACCCGGTGCGCTGGATCGCGTCGCTGACCGACCGGCTGGACGACGACCAGAACCACGAAGAATTTCTCGAAGCCGTCAAGCTGGAGATGTATCAGGATCAGGTGTTCTGTTTCACTCCCAAGGGCGAGGTGATCAAACTGCCGCGTGGGGCGACGCCGATCGATTTTGCCTATGCAATCCATACCCGGATCGGGTCGGCCTGTGTCGGGGCCAAGGTGGACGGTTTGCGTGTGCCGCTCTGGACCCGGTTGAAGAACGGCCAATCGGTGGAGATCATCACCGCCGAAGGCCAGACACCACAGGCGACATGGATCGATATTGCCGTCACCGGGCGGGCCAAGACCGCGATCCGCCGGTCCTTGCGCGAAGAAGACCGTGGGCGATATGTCCGGCTGGGCCGCGAACTGGCGCGTGTTGCGTTCGAGAACGTGCGCAAGAGATCGACCGAAAAGGCGCTGCGCACAGCAGCCAAGGCTTTGGCGATCGATTCCGTGGACGAGCTTTTGGCGCGGCTGGGCAGTGCGGAACTGACCGGCAGCGAGGTCGTGCGCGCGATCTATCCCGAACTGGCCCAGAACACGGGTGAAGAGGTGGATCAGGGCCGCGCCGTTGTCGGGCTCGCGCCCGATCAGGTGCATAAACGCGGTACCTGCTGTCAGCCGGTGCCGGGTGAACGTATTCTGGGCATCAGTTTTCGCGGGCAGGGCGTGACGGTTCATGCGATAGATTGCGCGGCTTTGGCCGATTACGAAGACCAACCCGAACGCTGGATCGACCTGCAATGGCAGGACGGCACCCATGCCGCCGTCAACACCGTGACCTTTGACGCGACGATCGCCAATGACACTGGCGTGCTGGGACGTATTTGCACATTGATTGGTGAACAGAACGCCAATATCTCTGACCTGAAATTCATTGACCGCAAACCGGATTATTTCCGCCTGCTGATCGATGTCGATCTGCGTGATGCCGAACATCTGCACCGCGTGATGACGGCGCTGGAAGCGGAAAGCAACGTGTCGTCCATCGTGCGGCATCGCGATCCGGGGCTGGCGGGAACAATGCGTGGCTGAAAGGTCAGAAGGGTAAAGGCAAGTGGTGTTCAAACGCAGGGATAGGCGGCCGATCTGGAAGATCGTGCTGGATTTTCTATACCCGCGTGGTGGCTGGGGACGGGCGTTCGGCTATGTCAAACACCGGCTGCGGCGGTTGCCCGATACGCCTGAAAAGATATCCCGCGGGATTGCGGCGGGGGTGTTCACGTCCTTCACGCCATTCTACGGGCTGCATTTCCTCATTGCCGTACTCTTGGCGCGGCTGATGCGGGGCAATATGCTGGCGGCGCTGCTTGGCACGTTCTTTGGCAATCCGCTGACCTATGTGCCGATCGGCATCGCCGCGCTTGGCAGTGGTTACTGGATCATGGGTCGCCCTTTCAACGCGGCGCTGTTCGGGCTGGGCCGCAATGTGAGCGAAGATTACTGCACCATTGGCTGCCAGTTTCAGAATGCCTTTTACGACATCGGCCACAATATCTGGGCGACCTTCACACCTGACAGGGCCGATTGGACCGGGTTGATCGCGTTTTATCACGAAGTCTTTGTGCCCTATCTGATCGGTGGTCTGGCACCCGGGATCATCAGCGCGGCGATCTGCTATTATCTTTTTGTGCCGATCATTGCCGTCTATCAAAAGCGGCGCCGCAAGCTGTTGCAGGCCAAGCTGGATCAGCTGAAAGTGGAACCTGACAAAATGAATGGCGTCGGAAAGGGAAAGTGATGCAGAAAAGCAGGCTCCGTCTGGGTGTGAACGTCGACCATGTGGCAACCCTGCGCAATGCGCGCGGTGGCGCTGTGCCTGATCCCGTGCGCGCCGCGCTGTTGGCGGTTGAGGCCGGGGCCGACGGCATCACCGCCCACCTGCGCGAAGACCGCCGCCATATCATCGACGGCGATATCGACAGGCTGATGGCGGCACTGACCGTTCCGTTGAACTTTGAAATGGCGGCGACGCCGGACATGCAGGCGATTGCGCTGCGTCACAAACCCCACGCGGTCTGCATCGTGCCGGAAAAGCGCGCGGAACGCACGACCGAAGGCGGGCTGGACGTCGCCGGAAACGACAATGCGCTGGCCGCCTATATCGCGCCCTTGCGCGATGCGGGGTGCCGTGTGTCGCTGTTCATCGCTGCGGATGAGGCACAGATCAACGCCGCTCATCGCATCGGCGCGCCGGTGATCGAACTGCATTCAGGGGCCTATGCCGATGCCTGGGCTGCGGGCGATTGGGCCATGCGTGACGCGGAGCTGCAAAAGATCACGGAAATGACCTCCTATGCTACCGATCTGGGGCTGGAGGTGCATGTCGGCCACGGCCTGACCTATGACTGCGTCACCCCGATTGCCGCCCTGCCGCAGGTGGCAGAACTGAATATCGGTCACTTTCTGATCGGGGAATCGGTGTTTCTGGGCCTTGGCCCCGCGATTGCCGAAATGCGCCGCCTGATGGACGCGGCGCGCGCATGATCCTTGGCATCGGCACGGACCTTGCGAATATCGACCGGATCGCTGGCACGCTTGACCGGTTCGGCGACCGTTTCCGCAACCGTGTCTTTACCCCGATTGAACAGGCCAAGGCCGAGGCCCGCCATGACACGCCGGGCACCTATGCCAAACGCTGGGCCGCGAAAGAGGCCTGTTCCAAGGCGCTGGGCACAGGCCTGCGCATGGGGATCGCTTGGAAAGACATGGCCGTGTCCAACTTGCACACGGGTCAGCCCGTGATGGCGGTGACCGGCTGGGCGCAAGACCGGCTGATCCAGATGACCCCGCCGGGGTACGAGGCGGTTATCCATGTCACGCTGACCGATGATCACCCCTGGGCACAAGCCTTTGTGGTGATCGAGGCACGGCCCGTCGCTTGACTCCACACCCCCGCGCGATCATGTAGCGTGAAACCCATAAAGGAACGGAAAATGGCCGAAAAAACAGGCTTTGTCGGCAGCGTGAAGGAAACGATCAAGACGATATTTTGGGCGCTGCTTATCGCGGGCGTGTTTCGCACCCTGTTCTTTCAGCCGTTCTGGATTCCGTCAGGATCGATGAAGGACACTTTGTTGATCGGGGATTTCCTGTTCGTGAACAAGATGGCCTATGGCTATTCCTACGCCTCTTGCCCGTCGATCCGGGTGCCTGCGGTGGGGCTTGATATCGGCGCGGATGATTTTTGCGGCTTTGCCGAGGATCGTGAAGACCGCCTGTTCGGGTCTGACCCTGTACGCGGCGATGTCGTCGTCTTTCGCCATCCGGTGACCGGACAGGATTATATCAAACGGCTGATCGGCGAGCCGGGCGACCGCATCCAGATGATCGACGGTGTGCTGCATATCAATGATGTGGCCGCCGCGCTGGAAGATGACGGCATCTTTACCGAAATCATGGAACCTCAGGGGCCGATGGGTGGCCGCCCCATGTGCGCTAACGGGCCGGTCGGCATGGGTGCCGACTGCAACAAGATCCGTCAGATCGAAACCCTGCCCGATGGCACCCGCCATGCCGTTCTGGACGTCGGCCCAAGGGCCAGCGACAATACCGGGGTGTTTATCGTGCCGGAGGGGCATTTCTTTTTCATGGGTGACAACCGCGACAATTCCATCGACAGCCGGGTGCCGCAAACGCTTGGCGGGGTCGGTTATGTGCCGCGCAAGGATATCGTCGGACGCGCGGACCGTGTGATGTTTTCATCGGCGGGCCGGTCCATGCTGGCCTTCTGGACCTGGCGCAGCGACCGTTATTTCAAGGCGATCGAGTGAAGCTGTCCGCCGATCTTGCCGCGTTTTCAACGCGACTGGGGCATGATTTTGCCAGACCAGAGCTGCTGGTGCGGTCGGTGACCCATTCATCCATGGTCAGCCCGCACCGCGATGACAACCAGCGACTGGAATTTCTGGGCGACCGCGTGCTGGGTCTGGTGATGGCCGAGGCGTTGCTGAAAGCCGATCCTTCCGCGCCCGAGGGGCTGCTGGCCCCGCGGTATAACGCGCTGGTCCGGCGCGAAACCTGCGCCGATGTCGCCCGCCAGATCGATCTGGGGTCAGTGATCAAATTGGGCCGGTCCGAAATGAAATCCGGTGGCCGCCGCAAAGAGGCGCTGCTGGCCGATGCGATGGAGGCGGTGATTGCCGCCATCTATCAGGACGGCGGCTTTGATGCGGCGCGCAAGGTGATCCTGACGCTTTGGGGTGCGCGGATCACCGATGTGGCCGCTGACGCCCGCGACGCCAAGACTGCCCTGCAGGAATGGGCGCAGGCCCGCGGTGAAGAGCCGCCGACCTATACGGAAGTCGCGCGCACTGGACCTGACCACCAGCCCGCGTTTACGATTGCGGTGCAATTGGCCTCTGGTCAGAGCGAGACAGCGACCGCAGGGTCAAAACGGCAGGCGGAACAAGCTGCCGCCGCCGCCCTTTTGAAGAAAGTTGACCCATGACAGACGCACCGACCAAAGCGGGCTTTGTCGCCCTGATCGGGGAACCGAATGCTGGCAAATCCACGCTGCTGAACCGGATGGTGGGTGCCAAGGTGTCCATCGTCACCCATAAGGTGCAGACCACGCGCGCGCGCATTCGCGGTGTCGCGATGGAGGGGCAGGCGCAGTTGATCTTTATCGACACACCCGGCCTGTTCAAACCGCGCCGCAGACTGGACCGTGCGATGGTCGCCGCTGCCTGGGGCGGTGCCGCCGATGCCGATGTCGTCGTGCTGATGATCGAAGCGCATCGTGGGATGAGCGAAGGGGTCAAGGCGATCCTTGCCAATCTGGCGGACCGGACCGGCAAGACCAAGGTGGCGCTGGCGATCAACAAGATCGACAAGGTGAAATCCGAAGGCCTGCTTGCCCTGACACGCGACATGAACGAGGCGTTTCCCTTTGCCGAGACCTTCATGATTTCCGCTGAGCGTGGCCATGGCTGTGATGCCTT
>NZ_JBKBQY010000064.1:13021-20419 GCF_046292185.1 Yoonia sp. | reverse complement strand
CGAACCCCTCTTTCCAGGTTGAAAACCTGGCGTCCTAACCGATAGACGAAGGGACCGCAGTTGGTGTCGCGCTTTTAGGCAAAGCCCGCAGCGCGCGCAAGGGGTTAATTGCGCTTTTTGCAGAGTTCTTTTCATTACGCCGGTGCCACGTCTTCCAGCCGCAATTGCACCGATTGACGGCCTTGCCAGACATTGATCTCCAGCCGCCCGGCTAGGTGGAACCGGGCGCCGTTGTGATGCAACAGGGCGGGACCCAGAGGCCCGTCCATCGCGCCAAAACTGATCGCATCGATCCGTGCCCCGAGACCATCGCCAAAGCTGATCTTGAGGTGATTTTCGCCGATCTGCTTTGCAAAGAAAATCTGGCAATCAGGAAAGGCAAAGCGCGGGGCGGGTGCGCCCGCGCCAAAGGGGCCTGCATCGTCGAGCAGCGTGACCAAAGCGACAGTCGCGGCCCCCGGCATCAGGATGCCATCCAGCCGCAGATCAGCGGGGCCAAGCGCGCTGGCACCCTGTTTGTCCAACAGTGCGGCAAGCCGCGCCATCGCAGGGTCCAGATTGTCCTGCGTCACGCTAAGGCCCGCCGCCATCTTGTGTCCGCCGCCTTTGATCAGCAGACCTTCGGCGGCGAGCCGCTGTATCGCCGCCCCCAGATCGATACCCGAAACCGACCGCCCCGATCCTTTGCCGATGCCGTCCTCAAAGCCGATCACGACAGCGGGGCGGTTGGTCGCCTCTTTCAGGCGCGCTGCAACAATTCCCACAACCCCCGGATGCCAGCCTTCGCCTGCCGCCCAAACCAGTGGCGTATCGGTGCCGCGCGCCTCTGCCTGGGCGATGGCGATATCGCGAACCGCCTGTTCGACGGCGCGCCGTTCGGTGTTTAGCTGGTCCAGCATATCCGCCAGATCGCGCGCCTCTGACGCATCATCGGTCGCCAGCAACCGCGCGCCCAAATCCGCCTTCCCGATCCGACCACCGGCATTGACGCGCGGACCAAGCAAAAAACCCAAGTGATGCGATGTCGGCGCAGCATCCAGCCCTGCCACATCGGCCAGAGCCGTCAGCCCCGGACGCTGGCGGCGTGCCATCACCGTCAGCCCCTGTCGTACAAAGGCGCGGTTTACCCCCACCAAAGGCGCAACATCGGCAACTGTCGCCAGCGCCACCAGATCCAGCAGTCCGATCAGATCCGGACCTGGCTTGATTGCAACGCGCAACTGCCGGTTCGCCTCCACCAGCATGAGAAAGACGACACCGGCGGCGCACAGATGCGCCAGATCACCGCTTTCATCCTGCCGGTTCGGGTTCACTACGGCGAAAGCATCGGGCAGGGTTTCGCCGCCAAGATGGTGATCCAGCACAATGACATCCACGCCACCTGCGGCGGCAATCGGGCCATGCGACAGGGTCCCGCAATCAACGCAGACGATCAGGTCATGCGCGGCGGCCAATGCCGCCATCGCCTCATCATTGGGACCATAACCCTCATCAATCCGGTCAGGAATGTAAAGCGTCGCCTGGATCCCCATCTGGCGCAGCCAGACGATCAGCAAAGCCGCAGAGGCCCCACCATCCACGTCATAATCCGCAAAAATCGCTATCCGTTGGCGCTGCGTCACAGCGTTCAAAAAGCGTGCCGCCGCCTTTTCCATGTCGCGCAAGCTGCGCGGATCGGGCAATAGATCGCGCAACGTCGGGGCCAGATAAAGCGCCGCCTCCTGCGGGGCGACGCCGCGCCGTGCCAATGTCCGGCACAAAGGTGCCGGCAGATTGGTGGCCTGCGTCATCGCCTCTGCCGCGCGGTCCTCTTCCACGCCCGGCCCGACCCAGCGGCGGCCCGTCACGGAGACGGAAACCCCTAGGAACGCATGATCTTGTGGAATGTTCATGATCGCACACTATCAGCGGCGCGGTGGCTGCGCCACGCCCGTCTTCTTATTTCCCAAATACTCCTGCCGGAGGCGGCGCGCCAGCGCCCTACCGTGTCGGATTGCGATAGATCATGCGGCGGACCGACCCTGTCTTGGACCGCATCAGGATGGTTTCAGCAGTGACGAAACCGACCTCGCGCTTGATCCCGGGCACCAGTGACCCATCGGTCACGCCGGTGGCCGCAAAGATGACATCGCCGGTGACCATATCATCGCGGGTATAGACCCGGTCGAAATTGGTGATGCCGGCCTTGGTCGCACGGGCGCGTTCATCGTCGTTACGAAACGTCAGCCGGCCATAGATCTGCCCGCCCATACATTTCAGCGCCGCCGCCGCCAGCACACCTTCGGGCGCGCCGCCGGATCCCATATACATGTCGATGCCGGTCAAATCGGGCTCTGCGCAATGCATGACGCCCGCAACATCGCCGTCGGTGATCAGCCGGATCGCCGCGCCGGTCGCGCGCAATTCTTCGATCATCGCCTCGTGACGGGGGCGTTCCAGCACGCAGACTGTGATATCATTGGTCGAACAGCCCTTCGCCGCCGCCAGCGCCGACACCCGTTCCGCCGGTGACATATCAAGCGTCACGACGCCGGTCCGGAAACCTGGGCCGATCGCGAGCTTGTCCATATACACATCCGGCGCATGCAGCATCGAACCGCGCGGCCCCATCGCAATGACGGCCAGCGCATTTGGCATGTCTTTTGCGGTCAGCGTCGTGCCTTCCAGCGGGTCCAGCGCGATATCCACGCCCGGTCCATTGCCGGTGCCGACCTCTTCACCGATATAAAGCATCGGCGCTTCGTCACGTTCGCCTTCTCCGATCACCACCACACCTGCGATATCCAACTTGTTGAGCTGCGTGCGCATCGCGTCTACTGCGGCCTGATCTGCCGCTTTTTCATCCCCGCGCCCGATCAGGGGCGCGCAGGCGATGGCGGCGGCCTCTGACACGCGGGCCAGCCCCAGTGAAAGGTTGCGGTCGTTGAAATCAAGAGGCGTTGGCATAATCAAATTCCTTTGGTGGTTCGTTTCCGGTAGACAGTGTCACTGTTGCGCCCGCAAGTCTGTTTGCGCTAAACTGCTTCGATCCTGATGGCGACGGGGTCGCCGTGAACGACGCCGGTCTCTTTAAAGGCGACCAAAGCTTCGTCTAATGCCGTGCGTGTCGTCTTATGCGTCACGATCAGGACCGGAGCGGTCGTATCGGCATGGTCATACTGGCGCATCCGGTCGATCGAAATTCCCGCATCGCCCAAGGCGCGCGCGACTTTCGCCAAGGCGCCGGGTTTATCGAGCAATTTCATCCGCAGGTAATAAGGTGCAGGCACCGCCGCCTGCGCCGCCCGCGCCCGACGCAGGCTGGTCGCTGGTTGGCCAAAGGTCGAAATCCGGATCCCCCGCGCGATATCCATCACATCGCCCAGCACGGCGCTGGCGGTCGGGCCTTCGCCCGCCCCGGCTCCGCGCAGCACGATCTGGCCAACGTAATCGCCTTCCAGCACGATCATATTGGTGCCGCCCTGCAGTTGTCCAAGCGGCGATGTATCGGGCACCAGACAGGGGGACATGCGCTGTTCCAGTCCGCGCCCTGTCATCTGTGCGACGCCCAGCAGCTTGATCTTGAACCCCATGTCTGCGGCGTGGTGGATATCGTCGATGCTGACGGCGCCGATCCCCTCCAGTTGCACCGCATCAAAATTCACCTGCGTTCCGAAAGCGATAGCGGCCAGTAGCGCCAGTTTATGCCCCGCATCGATCCCGCCCACGTCCAGTTCAGGGTCAGCTTCGAGATAGCCAAGGGCGTTGGCTTCATCGAACACCTCCTGATAGCTTAGCCCTGCGTTTTCCATCCGCGTCAGGATGTAATTGCAGCTGCCGTTCATGACGCCCATGATCCGAGTGATGTCATTTCCGGCAAGCCCTTCGGTCAGCGCCTTGACCACGGGGATACCGCCTGCCACGGCAGCTTCGAAACGGATGACGCTGCCTGCGGCCTCTGCCGCCAATGCGAGCTCATGGCCATGTACCGCCAATAGTGCCTTGTTGGCGGTGACCACATCCTTGCCTGCGGCAATCGCCGCTTCGGTTGATTCCTTGGCGGGGCCGTTGTGTCCGCCCATCACCTCGACGAACACATCCACATCGTCACGACGGGCGAGGGCGACGGGATCATCCTCCCAGGCATAGCCGGACAGATCGATGCCGCGATCCTTTTCGCGGCTGCGTGCACAGACGGCGCTGATCGTGATCGCGCGCCCGGAACGGGCCTGCAGCAGATCGCCATGTTTCTGGATCATCCGCACGACACCCACGCCAACGGTGCCCAGTCCCGCGATGCCGAGCCGTAAAGATTGTGTCATTCTGTCAAATCCATATCTGCCGCATTTCCCGCGCGGTGTAGCGAATAGGCATGGCTACTGCAACGCACCCGGATCGATCCTGCGCAAGGCTTCTGCGCGGCGTTGCAAGGCGGCGACCCTTGCATCCATATCGCCGGTCTGCACCACAATCGGCGCGGGCTGCGCGTCCAGCGGCAAAAGGCGCGGATAAGGGGCATTGCGCGCCTCTTCCGTCACCGTCCCGTCAAGGGCCGGGATATCCGCGCAGGCGGCAAGGACAAACAGCAAAGGCAGGGCATGGCGCATGTGGCAGACAATAGACATGCAGCGCTTGCCGCGGCAAGACAGGCTTTTCATTTGAACGCCTGTTCAGTTACACGGATGGCATGGCGCGCAAACAAGGTTCTCATTCCGAAATCACCGGCCCGAAAGTGCTCGACACCGCGCTGCGCCTGATCGCGCGCCATGGTTATGCAGCCGTGTCGATGCGTCAGATCGCGGCAGAGGTCGGCGTGCAGGCCGGGGCGCTTTACAATTACACCGCCGACAAGCAGAGCCTGCTGTTCGATCTGATGCAAAGCCATATGACGGAACTGCAGGCAGCCCTTGGCGCCGCTGATCTGCGCGGTGATCCCGTGGCGCGGCTGGATGGGTTCACCCGGTTTCATATCCGGTTTCATCTGCCCCGGTCGGATCAGGTCTTTGTATCCTATATGGAGCTGCGCAACCTTTCTCCCCAAAATTTCGCCACGATTGAGGCGATGCGACGCGAGTATGAAGCCACGCTCGAAAACGTTCTGCGTGATGGTGTGGGGCAGGGTGTCTTTACCGTCCCCGATACACGGATCGCCACCATGGCGATCATCGCGATGCTGACCGGGCTCAGCAATTGGTACCGCGAAGGCGGGCGGCTGGGCATGGCTGAGATCGAAGATATCTATTGCAACCTCGTGCAGAAATCCGTCAGCCGTTGACGCGAAAGGAATGCCATGTCCCAACCTGACCAGAGCGGCGTGCTTGCCACTGTCCACGCCTCGCCACCGCGGCGGTATTTCGCCTGTGGGGTGCTGTTTCTGCTGGGCGGGGCATTGATTTACACCGCGTTGACGCAACCGCCCGCGTTGCACTGGTTGGCGTTTCTGCTCGTCCTCGGGGCTCTGGCGCTGTGGCTGGGCGCAAACCTGTGGCGTGCGACCGAACTGGGGATCGTGCTGACCCAGACCGATTTGCGCGATACGGCAGGCACGCTGCTGGCGCGGATGGATGAGATCAGCCATGTCGACCGTGGCGCGCTGGCGATGAAGCCCGCCAACGGCTTTACCCTCGTGCTGACGGCGCGGCATGGTCGTGGCTGGGTGCCCGGATTGTGGTGGCGCGTCGGCAGACGGGTCGGCGTGGGCGGGGTGACGGCGGCGGGTCAGGCGAAATTCATGGCCGAGCAGATCGCCCTGCGGCTGAACGGGCGGGATGGCTGAACCCGCGTCTGGCGCAGCCGATTTGCCCGCGTAATCGCCGGTTTCTGGGCCAAAGGGCCGATTTTTGCGGATCGCCTGTTTTTTCAACAAATGTTTTGAAAACGTTCCTATGCTGGCTTTATGGCCCTATCGGCCCGCCGGTCTGGCGCAAGCAAGGATATGACATGACCCAGAATAATCCGACCCCGGAACCTAGTTTCCGCGAATCCGTCGATATGATGTTCAACCGCGCGGTGGCCTTGATGGACCTCAGCCCCGGTCTTGAGGAAAAGATCAGAGTCTGCAATGCGACTTATACGGTGCGTTTCGGCGTCCGCCTGCGCGGGGCCTTACATACGTTCACTGGCTATCGGTCCGTGCATTCCGAACATATGGAACCGGTCAAGGGCGGCATCCGCTTTGCCCCCAATGTCCATCAGGACGAGGTCGAGGCGCTGGCAGCCCTGATGACCTATAAATGCGCGCTGGTCGAGGCACCCTTTGGCGGCTCCAAGGGCGGATTGCGGATCAACCCGGCCGATTGGAACGAACATGAGCTGGAACTGATCACCCGCCGTTTCGCCTATGAGCTGATCAAGCGCGACCTGATCCATCCCGCCCAGAACGTCCCGGCCCCTGATATGGGCACCGGCGAGCGGGAAATGGCATGGATCGCCGACCAATACCGCCGGATGAACACGACCGATATCAATGCCGCCGCCTGTGTGACCGGTAAGCCGACCAATGCCGGTGGTATCGCCGGCAGGATCGAGGCGACAGGGCGTGGCGTGCAATATGCCTTGCGGGAGTTCTTTCGCTATCCCGACGATATCGCCAAGGCCAATCTGGCCGGCAGCCTGAAAGGCAAGCGCATCATCGTGCAGGGTCTGGGCAACGTCGGCTATCACGCGGCCAAGTTCCTGTCCGAAGAAGACGGCGCGCTGATCACCGGCATCATCGAACGGGACGGGGCCTTGCATGATGAAAAGGGTCTGGATGTCGAGGCTGTGCGCGCCTGGATCGTCAAACATGGCGGGATCGCGGGTTATCCGTCTGCGACCCATCATGCCGATGGCGCCGCCCTGCTGGAGGCCGACTGCGATATCCTGATCCCTGCCGCGCTGGAGGCTGTGATCAACCTGTCCAATGCCGCGCGTATCAAGGCACCGCTGATCATCGAGGCGGCGAATGGTCCGGTGACCGCAGGGGCCGATGATATCCTGCGCGAAAAGGGCTGCGTGATCATCCCTGACATGTATGCCAATGCGGGCGGTGTGACGGTGTCCTATTTCGAATGGGTCAAGAACCTGTCGCATATCCGCTTTGGCCGGATGCAGCGCAGGCAGGAAGAATCGCGCCACCAATTGGTGGTCGATGAATTGGAACGGCTGTCCTCGGACAAGGGGCTGGGCTGGACCCTGTCGCCGGATTTCAAGGAAAAATACCTGCGCGGCGCGGATGAGCTGGAACTGGTGCGCTCGGGCCTCGATGATACGATGCGCAGCGCGTATCAGGCGATGCGCGCGGTCTGGCATGGGCGTGACGATGTGCATGATCTGCGCACGGCGGCCTATCTGGTGTCGATCCGCAAGGTGGCTGACAGCTACCGCGCCAAGGGGCTGTAACGGTGCGACAGGTAAGGTGGATCATGATCCACCCTACGC
>NZ_JBKBQY010000064.1:0-13011 GCF_046292185.1 Yoonia sp. | reverse complement strand
CGCCTGGGGCCTCACCCCTCGCGCGCCACGGGTTTGTAGGGGGGCCCCTTGTCTGGTGCCCCACCCTCCACCTGACGGCTGCATTTGCCCCTTTCGGTCCGCCATGAATAGTCTAGTCTTTGATCGCGCAGCAAAGGGCGGATCATGGGCTATTCGGGTTTTCAGGTCATCAAACAAGGGCTTTTTGGCCAGCAAGGCTGGAAACCCCTTTGGCGCGACCCGGCCCCGAAACCCCGCTATGACGCGATCATCATCGGCGGGGGCGGGCATGGGTTGGCGACCGCCTATTACCTTGCGCGCGAACATGGGCTGACCAATATCGCGGTGCTGGAAAAGGGCCATATCGGCAGCGGCAATATCGGGCGTAATACCACCATCGTGCGCGCCAATTACTTTCTGCCCGGCAATCAGGAATTCTATTCCCATTCGCTGAAACTGTGGGAAGGCATGTCGCAAAAGCTGAATTACAACGTCATGCTGTCGCAGCGCGGGGTGATCAGCCTGTTCCATTCCGACGGCCAGCGCGATGCTTTCGTGCGGCGCGGCAATGCGATGATCAACCATGGTGACGACGCGATCCTGCTTGACCGTGAAGGTGTGCGCACACATCTGCCGTATCTTGATTTCGATAACGCACGGTTCCCGATCTACGGCGGCCTGTTCCATCCACGCGGTGGCACGGCCCGGCATGACGCCGTCGCCTGGGGCTATGCCCGCGCGGCGGACCAGCGCGGTGTCGATCTGATCCAGAATTGCGAAGTCACCGGAATCGATATCGAAAACGGCGCGGTCACCGGCGTGCAGACCACGCGCGGCGCGATCAAGGCGCGCAAGGTCGCCATTGTCACTGCGGGCCGGTCGGGTCAGGTGGCCGCGCTTGCCGGGATGCGCCTGCCGGTGGAAAGCCATGTGCTGCAGGCCTTTGTGACCGAAGGGCTCAAACCCATCATCGACCATGTCGTGAGTTTCGGGATGGGCCATTTCTATATCAGCCAATCGGACAAGGGCGGGCTGGTGTTCGGCGGCGATCTGGATTTCTACGCCTCTTACGCGGCGCGCGGCAACCTGCCGATGGCCGAACATGTGATGGAGGCGGCGATGACCCTGATGCCGATGATCGGCAAGGCGCGTGTGCTGCGGTCCTGGGGCGGGATCATGGATATGACGCCGGACGGCAGCCCGATCATCGACAAGACGCCGACGCAGGGGCTCTTTCTTGATTGCGGCTGGTGTTATGGCGGGTTCAAGGCAGTCCCGGCCTCTGGCTTTGCCTTGGCGCATCTGATGGCGACAGGCCAGCCACATGATACGGCGGCGCGGTTCCGGCTGGACCGGTTTCGCACTGGCGTGGGGCTGATGGATGAAGAAGGCACCGGATCGCAGCATAACCTGCATTGACGGTCGGATTCGAGTATTTGAAAGAAATGAGAATGAAGGCGGAACATGCGGATTAACTGCCCCCATTGCGGCGAAAGAGACCGGCGCGAGTTCTGTTATATGGGCGATGCCCTTGCCATGGACCGGCCCACGCAGGATGCGGGCGATGCGGCCTGGGATGATTACCTGCACAACCGCGACAACCCGGCAGGCCTGACCCGCGATCTGTGGTATCATGAGGGCGGCTGCGGCGCGTGGATCTTGGTGTCGCGCGATACGGTGAGCCATGCGGTGCAGGGGACGGCACTGGCGCAAAAGGCGGCATCATGAGACTGCAACAACCTGCGCAGACAGTCACGTTCATCTTTGACGGCAAGCCGGTGCAGGGCGTGCCGGGCGAACCTGTCGCCGCCGCCTTGCTGGCGAATGGGATCAAACTGGTTGGTCGCTCGTTCAAATATCACCGCCCGCGCGGTATCCTGACCGCTGGTTCCGAGGAACCCAATGCGCTGGTGACCGTCGGGCGCGGCCCGGCACAGGACCCCAATGTCCGCGCCACGACGCTGGAGGTTTCCGAAGGGCTGGAAGTGTTCAGCCAGAACGCCTGGCCCAGCCTGCGCCATGACGCCTTGGCTGTGAATGATTTGTTCGCGCCGTTTCTGGGGGCGGGGTTTTACTACAAGACCTTCATGTGGCCCCGCGGTTTCTGGGAAAAGCTGTATGAACCGGCGATCCGGCGTGCAGCGGGCCTGGGCGGGTTAAGCGGCCAGGCGAATGCGGACCACTACGAGAAGGCATTCGCCTTTTGCGACGTGCTGGTGATCGGGGCAGGCCCTGCAGGCTTGATGGCGGCGCTGACGGCGGCGCAGGCAGGGGCGGATGTGATCCTGGCCGATGAAGACAGCGCGATGGGTGGCCGCCTGCTGCGCGAGGTCGAGGATGTGGGTGGCAAGCCCGCCGCGTTTTGGGTGGCCGATGTGTTGGCGCAATTGGATGCCATGCCGAATGTCCGGCTGATGCCGCGTACCAGCGTCACCGGCACCCATGACCAGGGCACCTTTGGCGCGTTGGAAAGGATCACCGGGCCTGCCAGCCCGGCCCGTCCGCTGGAATGTTTCTGGCGGATCATCGCGAAACGCGCGGTCCTCTGTGCCGGTGCTTTGGAACGGCCGATCGCCTTTACGAACAATGACCGCCCCGGCATCATGCTGGCGGGCGCAGTGCGGGCCTATGTCAACCGCTGGGGCGTGGCACCGGGTAAATCGGTGACGATCTTTGGCAACAACGATGACGCGCATCGCACGGCGCGCGATCTGTCCGCCGCCGGGGTCACGGTCGCCGCGCTGATCGACAGCCGCGCCGATCTGGCCGTCGGCGGCGATTATCCGGTCTTTACCGGCGGGATGATCACCGCCACGACGGGGCGGCGCGGTCTGACCAGCATCACCGTCACGCATCAGGGCGGCACGCGGGTGATCCAGACCGATTGCCTTGCCGTTTCGGGGGGCTGGAATCCTTCGGTGCATCTGACCTGCCATATGAACGGTCGCCCCATCTGGCGCGACGACATTGCAGCTTTTGTGCCAACACCGGATGCGATCCCCGGCATGGTTGCGACGGGTGCCTGCAACGGGGTCTTCGACACTTTGGGCTGTCTGCGCGAAGGGGCAGAAGGTGGTGCAGAGGCCGCCCGCGACCTTGGGTTCGACCCTAGCGTGTCGTTGCCCGCTGCCGATGCACAGCCCTATGCGATCACGCCGCTTTGGGACATTCCCGGTAAAGGGCGCAAGTGGGTGGATTTCCAGAATGATGTGACCACCAGGGATATCGCCCTGTCGGCGCAGGAAAACCTGCGATCTGTCGAGCATATGAAACGCTATACCACGCAGGGCATGGCCCCGGATCAGGGTAAATCCTCAAATGTGCTGGCGCTGGCGGTACTGGCTGACCTGACCGGACGCGGGATTCCTGAAACCGGCCCGACCACATTCCGCCCGCCCTTTGTGCCGGTCAGTATCGCCGCGATGGGGGCGGGTGGGCAGGGCAAAGGCTTTGCGCCTGTCCGCCTGAGCAGTGCACATCAGGCCGCAGTCGCGGCGCGCGCGCCGATGGTCGAGGCGGGGCTGTGGTATCGCCCCAGCTATTTCCCGCTGGAAGGCGAGATCAACTGGCGCCATTCCTGCGACCGCGAGGTCGGCTATGTCCGCAATGCGGTGGGGGTCTGTGATGTCTCCTCCCTTGGCAAGATTGACGTCCAGGGGCCTGACGCGGCGGCATTTCTGGATTTCGTCTATACCAACCGGATATCGACGCTGAAGCCGGGCAGGGTGCGTTACGGCGTCATGCTGCGCGAGGATGGGTTCGTCATGGATGACGGCACTATCGCGCGGCTGGGCGCGCAGCATTTCGTCATCACCACGACGACCGCTGCCGCCGGACAGGTGATGCGCCATCTGGAATTTGTGGGGCAGGTACTGCGGCCTGATCTGGATGCGCAGGTCACCTCGGTCACCGATCACTGGGCGCAATTTGCCGTGGCCGGGCCCAAGGCGCTGGTGCTGCTGAATACAATGCTGGATGACCAGATCAGCACTGCGGATTGGCCCTTCATGGTCTGTGGCAACGTCGGGATCGGCGGTATCACGGCCCGGATGTTCCGGATTTCCTTTTCGGGTGAAACCGCGTGTGAGATTGCGGTGCCTGCCCGCTATGGCGAAAGCCTGTTCCGCCAGTTGATCGGGCAGGCCCGCACGCTTGGCGGTGGCCCTTACGGGATGGAGGCGCTGAATGTACTGCGCATCGAAAAAGGGTTCCTGACCCATGCCGAAATGCATGGTCGCACGACAGCCTATGATCTGGGACTGGCGGGGATGATCGACACGGGCAAGGATTGCATCGGGCAGGCGGCAGCGCGCCGCCCCGGACTGACAGATCCCGCCCGCGAAAGGCTGGTGGGCCTGCGCGCGGTGGAAGAGGGGCGTCGCCTGACCGCAGGCGCGCATCTGTTCGCTAAGGACACGAAAGCGATCAGCGCCAATGATCAGGGTTATGTCACCTCGGCCTGCTATTCGCCCACATTGGACTGCTATCTGGGTCTGGGGTTTCTTCAGCGCGGCCCCGAACGCTATGGCGAGGTGATTCGCATGGTCGATCATTTGCGCGGCGTCGACACATGGGCCGAGGTTTGCGCGCCCGTGTTCTTTGACCCGGATGGAGGACGCGCCCGTGGCTAGATTGATCGCACTTGGCCCCTTTGGGGATCTCTTGCCTTTGCAGATCGGCAGCGTGACCTGCGCCGACGTGACGCGGGATGTAGTCTATGCCGTCGCGCCCTACCAGGGACAGCAAAAGGCGGTATCCGCACAGATCAAGGCGCAGCTTGGTCTTGGCTTGCCCGCCGTAAATCGGCGCAGGGTAGCGAAAGATATTCTGTGCCAATGGATCGGGCATGGCCAATGGCTGGTCAGCGCTGCGGTGGAACTGGACGGGCTGGCAGCGGTCAATGATCAGTCCGACGCCTGGGCCGCGCTGGAAATTATGGGTGATTCTGTTGTGGATGTCTTAGCGCGGCTGGTACCGCTGGATCTGCGAGCCTCTGTGTTCAAAGTTGACCATACGGCGCGCAGTCTGCTGGGTCACTTGCCCGTCAGCATCACCCGAACAGGCCCGCAGGCGTTCGAGATCATGGTGATGCGGTCGATGCCGGCATCTCTGGTGCGCGATCTGCAGGCGGCGATGGCAGGTGTAGCAGCGCGGCAAACGCACTGACGCGATGTGCCGCCTGCGGTGACATTTTTACGCGCAAGATGGATTGGCCTTTGTCCGTAAAAGGCGGATACTGCTGCCATGAGTTTGCCACCCGGATTTTTGGATGAATTGCGCAACCGGCTGTCCCTTGGACAGGTCGTCGGGCGCAAGGTCATGTGGGATACCCGCAAGTCAAATCCGGGCAAGGGCGATCTTTGGGCGCCTTGCCCCTTCCATCAGGAGAAAAGCGCCAGTTTCCACGTCGATGATCGGAAAGGCTATTATTACTGCTTTGGCTGTCATGCCAAGGGTGATGCGATTTCCTTTGTCCGCGAGACCGAGAATGTCGATTTTATGGAAGCGGTAAAGATATTGGCCGGTGAAGCGGGCATGCCAGTGCCCGAGCGCGACCCCGCAGCTCAGCAAAAGGCCGATACCCGCAACCAGCTTGTCGAGGTCATGGAACAGGTGGTCAAATGGCACCGCCTGCAATTGCAGACAGGAACGGCGGTCGAGGCGCGCGAATATCTGGCCCGCCGAGGTCTGAGTCCCGAGGCGCAGGCGCGGTGGGAGATCGGCTTTGCCCCGGCGCAGGGCGGGGCCTTCGCGCATCTGACCGGGCAGGGGGTTGACCCCAAACTGGTGATTGCCGCAGGCATCGCCGCCGAAAGCGACCGGGGTGGCGTGCCCTATGACCGGTTCCGGGGGCGGATCATCTTTCCGATCCGCGATGCGCGGGGTCGCGCCATCGGCATGGGTGGTCGGGCAATGGACCCCAACCACCCTGCGAAATATTACAATTCGCCCGAAACGCCTTTGTTCGACAAGGGCCGCAGCCTGTACAACCACGGCCCCGCGCGCGAGGCGGCGGGAAAGGGCAAGCCATTGATCGTCGCCGAAGGCTACATGGACGTGATCGCCCTGTCAGAGGCGGGGTTCACCGCGACGGTCGCCCCCTTGGGCACAGCGATCACCGAAGATCAGTTGCGTCTGCTGTGGCGGATTGCCCCCGAACCGATCATCGCGCTTGATGGCGACACCGCCGGTCTGCGGGCGGCAATGCGGTTGATCGATATCGCGCTGCCCTTGCTGGAAGCGGGACAGAGCTTGCGTTTCGCGCTGATGCCGCCGGGGCTGGACCCTGATGATGTGCTGAAATCGCAGGGGCCGGGGGCGATGCAAAAACTTCTCGATGATGCGATCCCGATGGTGCAGCTGTTGTGGCAGCGCGAAACCGAGGGCAAGAATTTCGACAGCCCCGAACGCAAGGCCGCGCTGGACAAGGCATTGCGCGAAAAGATCAAACTGATCGCCGATTCATCGATTCGCGCCCATTATGGCGAGGCGATCAAGGAAATGCGCTGGGCACTGTTCAGCACGCGCCGGCCGCCGAGCCGCAAGGCGCCGGGCGTGGCGTGGTCGCGCAATACCGATCCGTGGAAACGGATGATCAGCCCGCTGGCATCTTCGAAAACCTCTGTTCTGGGGGCCGGTGCCACAACGCAGGAACATCTGCGCGAAGCGGTGATTCTTGCCACGATGATCGTCGCGCCGAAGGTTGCCGTGGAATTCGCCGATGCGCTGGAAAGGATCGATTGTCACGATCCTGCGCATCGTGATCTGCAGGCGGCGATCCTGCGTCATTTGGGGGCGGCGGATCTGAAAGCAGTTATTTCTGCCGATCTTGGCCCTGATCCTCTTGAAAAGCTGCTGTCGCAAAGCCATGTCGCAATAAGCCCCGCCGTGCGCCGGCAGGGAGAAGACGAAGTGGCGCGCCTGTGTCTTGCCGAAGAATTCGCCAAGCTGACCGCCCGCCGTGGACATGCGCGCGAGATCGAGGATGCGGTCGAAGATCTGGGTGGACTGGCTGATGAAGGTGTAACATGGCGGCTGGCACAGGCCACCGCCGCAGTGGACAAGGCCGGGCGCGGAGACAACGAGGATCGCGCCGAATATGCGGTCGGTGCCAACGGGGCACGGATGAAAAAGGACGAGCTGAATGCTTTGGATCAATTGCTCGACCAGATCAGTTTTGCCAAGAAAGGTGACCGCTCCCGGTCCTGAACTGGCAACAGAATGGAAAAACACGTAGTCAACTGCTTGCGGTCCCTGCCGATGCAGGGTTGATTCGATGCTAACCGAATCGGCCGAATCACCTTGGCTGCGGAACGACGACTTGGAAAGGTCCCTTTGAATGGCTGCGAAAGACACTGATGATCGCAAGGACAATGACCAGGATGGCGATATCAGCCTTGATATGAGCCAGGCCGCGGTCAAGAAGATGATCGCAGATGCGCGCGAACGGGGGTACATCACTTACGATCAGCTGAACGCCGTTTTGCCGCCGGAACAAGTGTCGTCCGACCAGATCGAAGACGTGATGTCGATGTTGTCCGAAATGGGCATTCAGGTCACTGAGGAAGAAGAATCCGAAGAAAGCGACGATAACGCCGGTGGCACCGATATTGCCACCGTGACGGGGTCGCGCGACGTTACCCTTGGCGGGGCCGAGGCTGAAAAGCTGGATCGCACCGACGATCCTGTCCGTATGTATCTGCGTGAAATGGGTAGCGTTGAACTTCTGTCCCGCGAAGGCGAAATCGCCATCGCCAAAAGGATCGAGGCGGGTCGCAACACGATGATTCTGGGGCTTTGCGAAAGCCCGCTGACATTTCAGGCAATCACCATCTGGCGCGACGAATTGCTGTCAGAAGACATTCTGCTGCGCGATGTGATCGATTTGGAAACCACGTTTGGCAACCAGCTTGGCGAGGATGGCGAGGTTGAAGCTGTCGTCGACACCTCTGCCGTTGTCGAAGATAAATCCGAAGGTGGTGCCGAACTTGACGCTGACGGCAATCCGATCAGTAAAGACGACGATGACGACGATGACGATCAGGCGAATATGTCGCTGGCCGCGATGGAAGCCGCGCTGAAGCCACGCGTGCTGGAAACGCTGGAAATCATTGCGCGTGGTTTTGCGGGCCTGTCCGATATGCAGGACGCGCGGATGTCGGCAACCCTGAACGAGGATTCGTCGTTTTCCAAGAAGGACGAAGAGAAATACCAGAAACTGCGCTCCGAAATCGTGGTGCTGGTGAATTCGCTGCACCTGCATAACAACCGGATCGAGGCGCTGATCGACCAGTTGTACGGCATCAACCGCCGGATCATGTCGATCGACAGCTCTATGGTGAAACTGGCTGATCAGGCCCGGATCAACCGGCGCGAATTCATCGACGAATATCGTGGCCGGGAACTCGATCCGAACTGGCTGGAAGAAATGGCCGAGAAATCGGGCCGCGGCTGGCAGGCTCTGGTCGAGAAATCGACCGACAAGATCGAAGAATTGCGCAACGATATGGCGCAGGTCGGTCAATATGTCGGCGTCGATATTACCGAATTCCGCCGCATCGTCCAGCAAGTGCAAAAGGGCGAAAAAGAGGCGCGGCAAGCCAAGAAAGAAATGGTCGAGGCGAACCTGCGTCTGGTCATCTCGATTGCCAAGAAATACACGAACCGTGGCCTGCAATTCCTTGATCTTATTCAGGAAGGCAACATTGGCCTGATGAAGGCCGTCGATAAATTCGAATATCGCCGGGGCTATAAATTCTCGACTTATGCAACTTGGTGGATCAGGCAGGCGATCACGCGGTCCATCGCGGATCAGGCGCGCACGATCCGTATTCCTGTCCATATGATCGAGACGATCAACAAGCTGGTCCGCACTGGCCGCCAGATGCTGCATGAAATCGGCCGCGAACCAACGCCAGAGGAATTGGCAGAGAAACTGCAAATGCCGCTGGAAAAGGTCCGCAAGGTGATGAAGATCGCCAAGGAACCGATTTCACTGGAAACGCCGATTGGCGACGAGGAAGACAGCCAGCTTGGCGATTTCATTGAAGACAAGAATGCGATCTTGCCGTTGGACAGCGCCATTCAGGAAAACTTGAAGGAAACTACGACCCGCGTGCTCGCCTCGCTCACGCCGCGTGAAGAACGTGTGCTGCGGATGCGTTTCGGCATCGGCATGAATACTGATCACACGCTGGAAGAGGTGGGCCAGCAATTCAGCGTCACCCGCGAACGTATTCGCCAGATCGAGGCGAAGGCGCTGCGCAAGCTCAAGCATCCCAGCCGCAGCCGCAAATTGCGGTCGTTTTTGGACCAGTAATGCGTTTCGCCTTCGCCCTGTCGGTCTTGGTCGGCGGGGCGGGCGCTGCGCAGGCCGCATGTTTGACCACTGAACACACCTTCATGTCGTGCCGAATCGCGGACAGCGAGGATGTGCTGCGCGTCTGCTTTGACGGCACGAATATTTTCTACCGCTATGGCCCGGCTGACCAGCCGCCTGCATTGGCGCTTTCGGAATCGGTGGCAAGCGTGGCCTATACGCCTTGGCCGGGCATCGGGCGCGCCATATGGGAAAGCGTGTCATTCACCAACGCAGGCTACGTATACGAGGCTTTTGCCGGGTTTGACCGCATGCTGGCGAAAGATGCGGACGACGGCATGGAGGTGCAGCCGTTTGGTGGTGTTCATGTAATCCGTGATGGCGATATCACCGCAACGCGGACCTGCGCTGCGGATGCTGTCCGGTTCGGTTGGGACAGCGCCTTGTTCGACGCCAAAACAGCGCTGGGATTGATCTGGGATGTCAGCAACCACACATGGCTGGCCACTGCACAGCAGTGAGTGCTGACCGCTGCATCTTGCGGTGTGAAATGCCCCCTACCCAAAACCGGGGCGTGTTCTTATAGTGGCTGTGGATAACTGGGGGTCTGCCCCCCACACATAGACCAAAGGACCCCTCATGCGTTGCCCTTTTTGCGGAAATGTCGATACTCAGGTCAAGGATTCCCGCCCCGCAGAGGACCATGTCGCCATCCGGCGCAGGCGTTTCTGTCCGGCCTGTGGCGGGCGGTTTACCACCTATGAACGGGTCCAGTTGCGCGATCTGGTAGTGATCAAATCCAACGGGCGGCGTGAAGATTTTGACCGCCAGAAACTCGAACGTTCGATCCGGATCGCTTTGCAGAAACGCCCGGTTGAACCCGAACGCATGGATCAGATGATCAGCGGCATCGTGCGGCGGCTGGAAAGTCTGGGTGATACGGATATCCCGTCCGGCACGATTGGTGAGATCGTGATGGAAAGCCTCGCCCGGATCGACACTGTCGCTTACGTCCGTTTTGCCAGCGTTTACAAGAACTTTCAGGCAGCGGATGATTTCGACAAGTTCGTCAGCGAATTGCGCCCGCAAGCGGCCAAAGAAGACGAGTGACCGACGCCCGCTACATGGCCCTTGCGCTGCAACTGGGGCGGCGCGGGATGGGGCGCGTGTGGCCCAATCCGGCCGTGGGCTGTGTGATCGTGAAACACGGGCTGATC
The DNA here is from genome assembly GCF_046292185.1 of Yoonia sp. Classification (GTDB taxonomy): domain Bacteria; phylum Pseudomonadota; class Alphaproteobacteria; order Rhodobacterales; family Rhodobacteraceae; genus Yoonia. The sequence goes on along the minus strand of NZ_JBKBQY010000064.1, from coordinate 2,496 downwards.
ATCGGGCGCGGCTGGACGCAGGATGGCGGACGCCCCCATGCCGAAGTGGTCGCCTTGACGCAGGCGGGGGACGGGGCGCGCGGGGCTACGGTTTACGTCACGCTTGAACCCTGCGCCCATCACGGCAAAACGCCCCCCTGCGCCGAGGCTTTGATCGCCGCTGGCGTGTCCCGTGTGGTGGTGGCCTTGGGCGACCCTGATCCGCGTGTTGCAGGGCGCGGGATCGCGATGCTGCAACAGGCAGGGGTTGCGGTGCAGATTGGCGTTCTTCCCGATCAGGCCCGCGCCGATCATGCCGGGTTTCTCTCGCGTCTGACGCAGAACCGGCCCTTCGTCACCCTGAAACTCGCCGGTACGCTGGATGGCCGTATCGCGACCGCCAGCGGGGAAAGCAAATGGATTACCGGTCCTCTGGCGCGGCGCGCGGTGCATATGATGCGGGCGCGCCATGATGCGGTGATGGTCGGTGCGGGCACCGTGCGCGCTGATGATCCGGCGCTGACCGTGCGCGGGCTGGGCATAAATCGCCAACCGGTCCGCGTTGTCGTGTCCCGCGCGGCGAAGCTTTCCGCCAGCAGCAGACTGGCGCAAACCGCACGCGACGTGCCGGTCTGGCTTTGCCACGGGGCAGAGGCGGATGTGTCAGCCTGGGTCGCCCAAGGCGCTGTCAGCCTGCCCTGCGCCGTCAGGGCCGGTCAGGTCGACCCCGACGCGGCGATGCAGGCATTGGCGCAGGCGGGTATCACGCGGGTTTTCTGCGAAGGCGGCGGGATGCTCGCGGCCTCCTTGCTGGGGGCGGGGCTGGTGGATGATCTGGTGGTGATGACCGCAGGGCGCGCCATCGGGGCTGAAGGCACGCCGTCGCTGGCTGCAATGGGGATCGGGCGGCTCGCGGATGCGCCGCGCTTTGGCCTGCATGATCTGGCCCGTCTTGGGGATGATGTGATGACCCATTGGCGACGGGTCTAGGGTTCACGGGGCGCTGCCCCTTACACCGTAGTATTTTTAAAAAAAAGAAGTCAGCGCCACAACGGGGCAAAGCTTGCAAACACCCCCTGCAGTTTCGCCAAGGCACGGTTAAAAGGCGGGGCAGCGGGGATGTCGCCATGCTCCAGCCGGTCGACCACCACCTCGGGGGGGCAGGGCAGGCGTGTCATGGGATCGAAGTAGCGCGGATAGGCGATCAATGTTGCATGCACCAGTGCGATTAGATCGACATTGGCCCCTCTGCGCGCGATGGGCATGGCGCGGTCATCTGTCAGTCCCCATCCGCCATAAAACGGCATGCCCAGACAGGTGACGGGACGGTCATGCAACAAGGCCTCGAACCCCAGCAGCGATGTCATTGTCCAGACATGGTCACAGGCCCGAATCGCGGCGATGGGGTCCGCGTCTTCCAGCACCAGATCGGCCCAGTCGGCTGCGTTCGGCACATCGCCGGGGCGCAGCCCGGAGCGCACATCGGGATGCGGTTTGTAGATCAGCACGGCGGCGGGATTGGCGGCGCGCACGGCGGCGAGCAGCCCAGCATTGGTTTTCACCGCCCCCCCGCCCAGCCGGATGCTCGCGTCATCTTCGACCTGACCCGGCACCAATATTCGCCGCCCTTTCGGCAAGGTGGGCAGTGGCGCGGCGGTCAGGTTGTATTTCGACAGATGGGCGGTTTTGATCCGGGTCATCAGCGCCTGCGCGCGGTCACGCGCTGCCTGGTCAAGGGTTTCAGATTGGCTGATCAGCATCTCCAGCCGGCTGGGCCGGGTTGCGTCGTAGTAAATCCCAAGATCATCCAGCACCAGACTGAGTGGGGCGATCAGATCGGCACCTAGCCCGCGTGAACGCAGGAAACCGTCTTCGACCAGCACCGCGTCGCGTGCATCGGTGTTGGCCCAACGCATCAAACGGCGATTGGTTCTAGTCGCTTGCGCCGGGGCCTTGGCGCCCTTGGCGAACTGCACGTGCCGGTATTGGCCAAACACCTGTTGCAGGGGCTTGCGTTTCCATAACCGCATATCCGCCGCGATCCACCCGCGGTGATCGTCGCGCCAGCCGCGGGACAGGGCGGACAGGGTGGCACAGGCTTCTTCGAAACTGCACAGCCGGTCGTGATAGGGATCATGATATGTCGGATAAAGGATCATGGCGGCGGCAAACAATTGCGCCTTCGTCAGGCGGCGCTGCCGACGTTGCAGCGGTTTGCGATCATCGGTCAGGCCCCAACCCGTATAGAAGGGTTGTCCGAAGACCACAGGTTTGTGCCCTGCGAGGATCGCCTCGAACCCCAGTTGCGACGTGACGGTATACACCGCCACCGCCCCCGCCAGCAGCGCCCAGGGCGAGACTGGCGCGGCACACAGGCTGATCCTGTCGGTGCAATCTGTTGCGCTGAAATAGCCTTGCTTATGGCCTTGGGCGGTTTCGGGATGGATCTTGATCACGATCCGCTGGCCGGGGTGTTCGGTCTGCGCGTAGAACAGCATCTCGCGGAAGGTGTTGCTG
>NZ_JBKBQY010000063.1:0-20460 GCF_046292185.1 Yoonia sp. | reverse complement strand
CCTGATCGACCGCTTCTGCATCCAGCGCAGCATCAGGGGGGTGACGAACAGCGCCGCATTCGACATCGATAGCACGATCCCGCCGACCCGGTCGCCCAGCCCGTTCTCAAGCGCGTAGATCGGCAGATAGACGATATACACCCACCAGCCGCCCGAGCGGATCACCGCGAAAAGCCAACCGGCGACCAGCCGTGGCTGCGCCGCAAAGCGCGGCAGAAACGCCAGTGGATTGGCAGGGGGCCGCTTGCTTTTGGTGATGAGTTTTCCGTTGCCGAGCCGCATCCATAAAAACAGGCTCAGCATGATTGTCGCTGCGACGGCCGCGACAAAAAACGGCGCTGGCGGCCACCAGCTGTACAATGTCACACCCAGTGCTGGGCCAATCGTCCAGCCAGCCGCGCTGTAGAACATGCGCGAGGTTTCGCATCGGCCAAGTTGGATCTTGGCGATGTAATCCATGACATAGGCGTTGAAACAGACAAATGTGATCACGGTCGATAAAGTGTTCATCCCAAGTCCCAGAACCACCGCCGCAGGAGACCCGCTGGAGGCGAGTAATGATCCGGCCACAAAAAGCACCGCACCAATCACATACACCCAGCGGCGGGGCATGAAGCGGGTGACAAAGGGCACCATCAGCCCGGTGAGCAAGGACACCAGCCCGATGATGAAATAAGCCTCCGAAATGACCTTGGCATCCTGCAAGGCGTTATACATCGCGAGCGGAAAGACAGATATCAGAATGCCGCGCGCGACAGCCTCTGTTCCCGCAAGAGTCGCAAAGCCGCGCACAGAAGGCGCCGGGGCGTGGCGCAGCCATTCGGGAATTCTTCGTTCATGCATCTGGGGGCTTTCGGCGACTGCCTACAGCCTAGGCCTGTTTCAGCGCGTCAGATTGCCACAATGCGACGCAAAATTGTATCTGCGCGGCGGCTGTAGTGTGTCATGGATATTCTGCGCATCTCGCAGGGGAGCATGCCACCAATTGGAACCCCGGTATTCTTCAACGTACCCCGATCGCCGCCAGTGCCTTGGACAATGCCGGCGGCAACGGCTCTTCGTCCTGCCGGCCTTCTGGCAGGTCTTCGGGGGCGTCGGCAACGGGCAGATAGCGCCAGCCCTGGAAGGCGCGTTTCGGCGTGGCGGCGACACGGATCAGGCCGGGCTGGCAGACAATGGCGCAGCGCCGGATGTCATCGCCACCGATATACTCATCCAGCCGCAGAATTGGCTGGCGGCACAGGATCACACCCTTGATTACCCAAAAGATCGACCCGTCGTTAAGGATTTCTTCGCTCCGCTTGGGCCACATCCGGGTGATATGACGCGGCAAGCCGTCATCCGTCTGCGCGCGCTTGGTGGCCTGCCAATTGGCGAGGTCAGCCATGTTTTCGGTGCCAACCGAAAGCTTGAGCAAGTGAACAGTGCTGGTCATCGATCCCCCCCGGGATAAAGTCGAAATAAGGCCGCAGCCGGCCAAGACAAGGGCCGATCCAAATATATGAACAAACAGGGATAATGCCGGTTGAAACCACTACATCTTGCGGTCTAGAAGACCGTTCCAGAATCCCGTCAACTCGCCTAACATGACGCACAGACGCCGTGTCCGCCAGCATGAAAGCAACAGCCATGTCCCATTTCACCACCCCCATCGCCGAACAGATCTGGGATATGAAATACCGTTTCAAGGACGCAGACGGCACCGCCATCGACGAAACCGTCGAAGATACCTGGCGGCGGATCGCTAAATCCCTGGCTGTGGTCGAGGCTGATCCGCAGGCATGGGAAGGCAAATTCTACGACGCGCTGGCCGATTTCAAATATCTGCCCGCGGGACGGATCACCGCGGGAGCGGGCACTGCGCGCTCCGTGACTTTGTTCAACTGCTTCGTCATGGGCACCGTCCCCGACAGCATGGGCGGCATTTTCGACATGTTGAAAGAGGCCGCGTTGACCATGCAGCAGGGCGGCGGCATCGGCTATGATTTCAGCACGATCCGGCCCAAGGGCGCGTCGGTGCTGGGCGTGGCGGCGGACGCATCAGGGCCGCTGTCGTTCATGGATGTCTGGGATGCGATGTGCCGCACAATCATGTCTGCCGGGTCACGCCGTGGCGCAATGATGGCCACGATGCGCTGCGACCACCCCGATATCGAGGCGTTCATCACCGCCAAATCCGACCCCGCGCGCCTGCGGATGTTCAACATGTCGGTGCTGATCACCGATCCGTTCATGGCGGCGGTTAAATCGGACGGCGATTGGGATCTGGTCTTTGGCGGGCAGGTCTATCGCACGGTCAAGGCACGCGATCTGTGGGATACGATCATGCAATCGACCTATGATTACGCCGAACCGGGCGTGATTTTCATCGACCGCATCAACCAGATGAACAACCTGAACTATTGCGAAACCATCGCGGCGACCAACCCTTGCGGGGAACAGCCCTTGCCGCCTTATGGGGCTTGCCTGCTGGGGTCGATCAATATGGCACGGCTGGTCAGTGATCCGTTCTCTGACGCTGCCAAGCTCGATGCCGTCGCCCTGGCTGATCTGGTTGCCACCGCGGTGCGGATGATGGACAACGTGGTCGATGCCTCGCGCTTTCCGCTGCCTGCCCAACAGGTCGAGGCGCAGAACAAACGCCGCATCGGGCTGGGTGTCACGGGGCTGGCGGATGCTTTGTTGATGGTCGGCCTGCGCTATGGCTCGGAAGAGGCGGCAGCGCAGACCGACGCATGGATGCATGCCATCGCCCGCGCCGCCTATCTGGCCTCGGTAGAACTGGCCAAGGAAAAAGGTGCCTTTCCGCTGTTCGACGCCGACAAATTCCTCGCCAGCGGGGCAATGCAGCAGATGGATGACGATGTGCGCGACGCGATCCGCGAACATGGTATCCGCAACGCGCTGCTCACATCCATCGCGCCCACCGGGACCATCAGTCTTTATGCAGGCAATGTGTCGTCCGGGATCGAGCCGGTCTTTGCCTATGCTTATACCCGCAAGGTTCTGCAAAAAGACGGCTCACGCACAGAAGAAGAGGTCGTGGATTATGCCGTCCAGATGTGGCGCGACCTCAAAGGCGACGTGCCCTTGCCGGATTACTTCGTCAACGCCCAGACACTGGCTCCGCTGGATCACGTCCGCATGCAGGCTGCGGCGCAGAAATGGATCGACAGCAGCATTTCGAAAACCATCAACTGCCCTGAAGACATCAGCTTTGACGCTTTCAAAGAGGTCTATATGGCTGCATGGGACCAAGGCTGCAAAGGCTGCACGACCTACCGTCCCAACGACGTGACTGGATCGGTGCTGTCGGTCTCAGAAGAAAAACCTGCGCTTGTTGTGCCTGAAAACACGCAATCCCAGGATGATGTCACCGCCCCCAGCGGTGAAGTGGTCTATATGTCCGAACCGCTCGACCGGCCCCAGGAACTGGAAGGCGCGACCTACAAGCTCAAATGGCCCGACAGCAACCATGCGATCTATATCACGATCAACGATCTGATCGTCGCAGGTCACCGCCGCCCGTTCGAGATCTTCATCAATTCCAAGAATATGGAACATTTCGCCTGGACCGTGGCGCTGACGCGGATGATCTCTGCGGTGTTCCGGCGCGGTGGTGACGTGACATTCGTGGTCGAGGAACTTAAAGCCGTGTTTGATCCACGCGGTGGGGCCTGGATGCAGGGCAAATATGTGCCTTCCATCCTGGCGGCGATTGGCGGGGTCATCGAACAGCACATGGTCTCGATTGGCTTTCTGGCGGGCGAAGGTCTTGGGCTGAAAACCGACCCGACCGCCGACGTGGTCAGCCTGGGTGCAGGCAAACGCGGCAAGGCTTGCCCGTCCTGCGGCGCCTATGATCTGCGCATGGTCGAAGGCTGCATGACCTGCGGGTCCTGCGGCCATTCCAAATGTGGCTGACCCAGGTCTGATGACGAGTCAGCCAAGGTACCTTTATCGGTTGATGTGGCGATAATGGCGCATGCCACCTTTCGGGCATGGGCCATTTGCCGCAAGGTCAGAGTTTTGCCCTTGGCAATGTCCTAAAGACTGTTCAATACCGCCCCTATGTTGCATCGTTCAATCCGCTCTGCCTGGAACCATTTCCGCTATATCCCGCTATTGTCCGTTCTGACCGTGTCGCGCCGACGCCGGTTTGAAAAGCGGTCGCGTGCCCTGGGCTCCGCCGTGGGGTTTGTGATGCGGTGGTTTCCGCCCGCCCTGTGGCGGTTCGAACGTGAAGTTCTTCGGGTATTCCCCAACATGCCCCGCCGCCAGCGCGCAGAATTGGCACGGTCAATGGGTCGCGCCATGGGGCGGACCTTGTTCGAGATTTACCATTGTGCCGAATTTCAGGCCCGGGCGGACAGATTTCACCCCGCTGGTCCGGGGCTTGCCGCTTTGGAGGCCGCGCGAGACTCAGGCAAGGGGGCTATCGTCGTCTCCGGCCATTTCGGGCAGTGGGAGGCCGTGCGCGCGGTGTTGAAAGCGCGCGGTATGGAAACCGGCGCGATCTACCGCCGCCAGCCCAACCCGCATTACCAGCGCCGCCTGCGCGCAGGGATCGAGGCGGGTGGGATGCCTATCCTTGAAACCGGCAGATCCGGTACGAAATCCCTGATCCGCCATTTGCGTCAGGGTGGGTTCATGGCGATTCTGCTGGATGAAAAGCACCCCGAGGGCGAGATGCTGCCGTTTCTCGGCCATCCCGCGCTGACCTCGACTGCGGCGGCTGAACTGGCGCTGAAATATGATCTGCCGATGGTGCCTGCCTACGGGTTGCGGCGGGCCGATGGCGACAGTTTCGATGTCATCTTCGAAGAGCCGATCCCCCATACCGACGCACTGACGATGACGCAGGCCTTCAACGACAGCCTGTCCGCGCGCATTCTAGCAGATCCGGCGCAATGGTACTGGATGCTGCGTCGCTGGAATATGCCACGCGCCTGAACATGGTCGGCAGCCCGGTCGCGCTGCCGCAGTCGTGGACTATCGGCTTGCTGATCTTGCTGTGTCCGGATTGGTCATGGATTAACCAAGGGCTTTGCGTCATGATCGTGCCAGCCAGACCGACCGGGGACGTGAAACAATGCCGCTGAATACCCCGAACATCAAATCATGTTCGGATTGCCCGATCCGCTACAACGCGGTGTGTTCGAAATGTGAACCTGACGAAATCAATCTGCTGGAAGAGGTCAAGTTCTACCGCTCCTACGCAGCAGGTCAGAGCGTTTTTTACGCCGGCGATCCGCTTGAATTCGTCGGTTCCATCGTTTCCGGCGTCGCCAGCCTGACCCGCACGCTGCCAGACGGGCGCGTGCAGATGGTCGGGCTGTTGCTGCCGGCTGATTTCATGGGCCGGCCCAATCGTGAAACAATCGAGACGGATATCATCGCCGAAACCGATCTGATGTTGTGCTGTTTCCGGCGTAAACCCTTTGAAAAACTGATTGAACAGACCCCGCATGTTGGCCAGCGCCTGTTGGAAATGACGCTGGATGAACTTGACGCCGCACGCGAATGGATGCTGGTTTTGGGCCGCAAGACGGCGCGGGAAAAGATTGCCTCATTGCTTTACATGATCGCGACGCGGATGGTGAAGCTCAAGCCCGGCGCGGTCCAGCAGGTGGCATTCACCCTGCCGATCACGCGCGAGACGATGGCGAATTATCTGGGCCTGACGATCGAGACGGTCAGCCGCCAGATGTCAGCGCTGAAAAAGGATGGGGTCATCAGCTTTGACGAACGCCGCGACATCAGGGTGCCGGATCTTGAGGACCTTAAGGCAGAAACGGGTGAGGACGTGTTTTAGGCTTTTGCTAATTTGACGCGTCCCGATCACTGCACATCGCAACTGCGACCGATCGCGCGCGGCTTTACCGCGACATCAGGATCGGTCTGTCTGCCCGTTCCAGCAGGTTGCGTGTCGCTCCGCCGAAGACCGCTTCGCGCAGGCGGGAATGGCCGTATGCGCCGCTGACGATCAGTTCTGCCCCGACTTCGCGCGCGCGCCGCAGCAGGATATCCCCCACCTGCGGTTCTGTCCGCGCCAGCACGGCCACCTCTGATCTGGTCCCGTGGCGCATCAGATATTGCGCCATCGCGCCGCCCGGATCGGACCGGTCGGCGGCGTGGCTGGGCGGGTCAATGATACAGATATCGGTCACATCCGACTGCTGCAGCAAGGGCAGGGCGGCGCGGGCAGCGGCAAGCGCTTCTGCCCCGTCATTCCAGCCCATCAGGATGTGGCCCCCAGCGTCCGGTGCCCTGCATCCTTTGGGAATCATCAGCACTGGGCGTTCGGCGGCGAAAAGGCAGGCCTCGACCAAGGAAGCGGCGTCGGGATCGTCCTGATAGGGGCGCGGCAGCACAACAAGATCGGAAAACCGCAGCTTGCGCGCCAAATAGGCGGTCAGGGCAGGACCTTGTACGGTCGCCGACTGCATCCCCCAGCGCAGGATCTCGCCCTGCATCCTGTCATTTATCCAAAGATTCAGCCTTTCGCGTTCCGCCATCGCATCGCGGGTCTGGCGTTCGATGGTCAGCGCCTGTGTGCCCATGAAGTGACTATGCGTCTCACTATGGCAGATCGTGACGACGAATATTTCCAGATGGGCGTCCATGCGTTGCGCCAAAGCGATCGCCGCATCCAGCCCTTCTTTCGTTCCCGCGCTTTCCGTCAAGACGGTCGAAATGATCTTATACACCATCAATCAGGCCTCTCCCCACCACGTGCTTTGTCAGGGGGCGATTGTTCGCGCAAACCGCACCGTTCCCGCAATATGGCGCGCGCCGCGTTCGGGTGTGTTGATCCATGTCAATCCTCACGTTGATCCACATCAAGGACGGTCCCGCCCCGGACCCGCATAAGCCGATCATGCGCAAAGGTCGCACTGGGATAGTGCGGTGTTAGAAGGAGAATTCCGTGGGGAATTATTTCAAATTGGCAGCATTGGGGGCGGTGGCCCTTTTTGCAGCAATGGGGGCAAATTGGGGGCGCGATACCGCCTATATTGTCCATGCCATCATTATCTTGGGCGTCTCCGGTTTTATGTTCGTGCGTGTCATGCGCCAGATGGAAGAACCGGCGATGGCTGCGCCTACGGGCTATATGGATGATGTTGTCCGGGCCGGGGTCATCGCGACCACCTTTTGGGGTGTCGTCGGATTTCTGGTCGGCGTGTTCATTGCCTTTCAACTGGCCTTTCCGCAGCTTAATTTTGAACTGCTGCAACCCTATGGAAATTTTGGACGTCTGCGCCCGCTGCATACTTCAGCGGTGATCTTTGCTTTTGGCGGCAACGCGCTGATCATGTCGTCCTTCTACATCGTGCAACGCACTTGTGGCGCAAGGCTGTGGGGCGGCAACCTCGCCTGGTTCGTGTTCTGGGGCTATAACCTGTTCATCGTGCTGGCCGCGACCGGCTATCTGCTGGGCGCTACGCAGTCCAAGGAATATGCAGAGCCCGAATGGTATGTCGATATCTGGCTGACCATTGTCTGGGTTGCTTTCCTGGCGGTTTTTCTGGGCACCTTGTTCAAGCGGCAGGAACGGCACATCTATGTTGCCAACTGGTTCCTGCTGGCCTTCATCGTCACCGTGGCGATGCTGCATATCGTCAACAACCTGTCCATCCCGGTCAGCATCTGGGGCAGCAAATCCGTGCAGATATTTTCGGGTGTGCAGGATGCCATGGTGCAGTGGTGGTATGGCCATAACGCGGTGGGCTTTTTCCTGACCGCCGGTTTCTTGGGGATGATGTATTACTTTGTCCCCAAGCAGGCGGGGCGTCCGATCTTCAGCTACAAGCTGTCCATTATCCACTTCTGGGCGCTGATCTTTCTGTATATCTGGGCGGGTCCACACCACCTGCATTACACCGCTCTACCTGACTGGGCGTCGACCCTTGGCATGGTGTTTTCAATCATCCTGTGGATGCCCAGCTGGGGCGGGATGATCAACGGTCTGATGACCCTGCAAGGTGCCTGGGACAAGCTGCGCACCGATCCGATCATCCGTATGATGGTGATTTCGCTGGCCTTCTACGGCATGTCCACATTTGAAGGGCCGATGATGTCGATCCGCGCGGTAAATTCGCTGTCGCATTACACCGACTGGACCATCGGGCACGTGCATTCCGGCGCGCTTGGCTGGAACGGCATGATCACCTTTGCGGCGCTTTATTTCCTGACACCGAAACTTTGGGGGCGCGCACAGATGTATTCCATGTCCGCGATCAACTGGCACTTCTGGTTGGCCACGATCGGCATCATCCTCTACGCCGCGTCCATGTGGGTCACCGGCATCATGGAAGGCCTGATGTGGCGCGAAGTCGATGCCAACGGGTTCCTCGTGAACAGCTTTGCCGACACCGTGTCCGCCAAGTTCCCGATGTATGTGGTGCGCGGTCTGGGCGGGGTTCTCTACCTGGCAGGCGGGATCATCATGGCTTGGAACATCTTCATGACGATCCGGGGCGGCGTAAAAGTCACCGCCCCGGTCGGCGTGCCAGCAGAATAAGGAGGCCGCAGAATGGCCAAGAATCCAAAAATCATGGACGCTGAAAAAGACCCCAATGTCAGCACGATGTCAGATTTCCCGCAGGAAATTCCCAACGAACTGCCGCATCAGACCGGGTTTCTGAACCGTCACCATATCCTCGAACGCTCGCCCACGTTGCTGCTCGTCACCTCGCTTGTCGTGGTGGCGATCGGCGGGCTGGTGGAAATCGTGCCACTGTTCTATCTGGAAAACACCATCGAAAAGGTCGAAGGCGTGCGCCCCTATGCGCCGCTGGAACTGGCTGGGCGTGACGTCTACATCCGCGAAGGCTGTTATGTCTGCCACAGCCAGATGATCCGTCCGATGCGCGATGAGGTGGAACGCTACGGGCATTATTCGCTGGCGGCGGAGTCGATGTATGACCATCCGTTCCAATGGGGGTCGAAACGGATTGGCCCGGATCTGGCGCGTGTGGGCGGCAAATATTCTGACGCCTGGCATCTGGATCACATGATCGACCCGCAATCCGTCGTGCCAGAATCGATCATGCCGGGCTATGCATACCTGCTGGATAGCTACGTCAACGCCAGCCATACCGCTGATCTGGTGCGGACACACAGCATTGTCGGCGTGCCCTATACGGAAGAGATGATCTCTGTCGCCGCTGCCGATGTTCTTGCACAGGCGGACCCTGACACCGACAGCTATAACGCGTTGCTGGAACGTTATCCGGGCGCGCAGATCCGCAACTTTGACGGCCGTCCGGGTGTGTCGGAAATGGATGCGCTGATCGCCTATCTGCAAATGCTGGGCACGACGGTCGATTTTTCGACCTTCACGCCTGATGCGAGCCGGTAAAGGGGAAGCATATGGATTTTCATGCAATCTGGGAACAGATCCGCGACAATTGGTTGCTGATCTGGATGGGTACGTTCTTTGTCGCCGTGATCATCTGGGCCTATCGCCCCGGCAGCCGCGCGATTGATGCCGATATCGCCAATATCCCCTTCCGCCACGAGGACAAGCCGGTTGACCCCAGCCAGCCAAAGGAGCCGCAGCCATGAGCAGCAAGGACAAAAAAGACGTCGATGACGTCACCGGTATCGACACAACCGGCCATAGCTGGGACGGAATCAAGGAACTGAACAACCCCTTGCCGCGCTGGTGGCTGTGGACATTCTATCTCACGATTATTTGGGGGCTGGGCTATACCGTCGCCTATCCCGCTTGGCCGCTGATCAATTCTGCCACCTCTGGCCTTTTGGGCTATTCGACAAGGGGTGAAGTTGCGCAGGACATCGCCCGCTTTCAAGACGCCAACGCCGATATCATGGCCGAGCTGGCAGTAGCCGACCTTGAGACTTTGGATCAGAATCCTGAATTGATGCGCTTTGCCACATCCGCAGGTGGCGCGGTGTTCCGCAATAATTGTTCGCAATGCCACGGATCGGGGGCTGCGGGCGCTGTGGGCTATCCCAATCTGTTGGACGATGACTGGCTGTGGGGTGGGGATTTTGAAAATATCTCCTATACCGTGCGCCACGGCATCCGGAACGAAGAAGACTGGGACGCGCGCTATTCCGAAATGACGGCATTCGATGACATCCTGTCAAACGGAGAAATTCATGCGGTGGTGAACCATGTGCTGGCCATTTCCGGGCAAGATCATGACGCCGCGCAGGCGGCCATCGGATCAGAGCTGTTTCTAGACAATTGCGCCGCCTGCCATGGCGACGCAGGCACCGGCAACCGCGATCTGGGTGCCCCCAATCTGGCCAATAATCTGTGGCTTTATGGCGGTGATCCCGCGACGCTGGAACAGACTATCCGCTATGCGCGGTTCGGCGTGATGCCCCCGTGGGGAACGCGTCTGACCGAGGCAGAGATCCGCGCCGTCACGGCCTACGTCCACCAGCTTGGCGGGGGCGAATAGGATCACTGCGGGCGCGCCATCTGTTCGCGCAACGGTGCCCTGCAAGTGAGGGAAAGGCGTCCGGGCAACCGGGCGCCTTTCTTGTTCAGGCGTTCTGGGCGAGCCGCGCTTCTAGCACGTCAAACGGCACGCCGGGTTCGACCTTGGCATCGCGGATCACCAGCGATGTCTTGACCGATGCCACATTATCCGCACTGGTCAGTTCCTCGGTCAGGAACCGCTGAAAGGTGCGCAGATCTGGTGCCACGCATTTGAGAATGAAATCCACCTCGCCATTGAGCATGTGACATTCACGGACCAGCGGCCAACCGATGCAGCGTTGCTCGAACGCGGTCAGGTCGGCCTCGGCCTGGCTGACCAGCCCGACCATGGCGAAGACCTGCACCTCGAACCCCAGTTCGCGGGCGTTGACATCCGCATGATAGCCCAGGATAAATCCTTGTTCCTCCAATGTGCGCACGCGGCGCAGGCAGGGTGGGGCAGAAATGCCGACCCGGCTGGCAAGCTCGACATTGGTCATCCGACCATCCGCTTGCAGTTCTGCCAGAATCATCCGATCAATTTCATCAAGTTTTGGGCCTGCCATAACGTTCCTCGGTATAAATTTTTTCGATTACTACCCATTCAGCGCCCGTAGCGCAATAATGTTTCAGGCTTCAGTAACAAAAGAACACAGCCTATGACCTTCCCACTCGCATAAGGGGACGCTATATCAAACGCGAAACCAAATGAGGTCTGCCATGTCCGTCACCCGCCATACCCGCGTTCTAATCATCGGCTCTGGCCCTGCAGGATACACGGCCGGGGTCTACGCCGCCCGCGCGATGCTGCAACCTTTGCTGGTGCAGGGCATGGAGCCCGGCGGGCAGCTGACCACAACGACCGAAGTTGAAAACTGGCCCGGCGATACAGAGGTGCAAGGCCCCGATCTGATGATCCGGATGGAGGCGCATGCCCGCGCCATGGGCTGCGAAATCGTGCAGGACATCATCACATCGCTCGACCTGCAAAACCGCCCCTTCACCGCCCAATCCGATAGCGGCACGATCTACACCGCTGATGCGGTGATCCTGTCCACCGGCGCGCGCGCGAAATGGCTCGGCCTGCCGACCGAAGACAAGTTCAAAGGGTTCGGCGTCAGCGCCTGTGCCACCTGCGACGGGTTCTTTTATCGCGGTCAGGAAATCGTCGTCGTCGGCGGCGGTAACACCGCCGTGGAAGAGGCGCTGTTTCTGACCAATTTCGCCTCCAAGGTGACGCTGATTCACCGCCGCGACGAATTGCGCGCGGAAAAGATCCTGCAACAACGGTTGGAACAGAACCCCAAGATCGAAACCCTGTGGTTTCACGAGGTAGAGGAAGTATTTGGCACGGACAGCCCGCTTGGCGTCGAAGGGCTTCGCGTACGCGACGTGCGTAGCGGTGAAGTGACCGAAATTTCAGCTAAAGGCGTGTTCATCGCCATCGGCCATGCGCCTGCCTCGGAACTGGTCAAGGACCAGCTTGAAACCCACAACGGCGGCTATGTCGTTGTAGAACCCGGCACCACACGCACCGCGATCCCCGGTGTTTTTGCGGCTGGCGATCTGACCGACCATGTCTATCGGCAAGCCGTGACCAGCGCCGGGATGGGCTGCATGGCCGCATTGGATGCGGAACGCTATCTGGCGGCCCTGCACGATCAGCAAGATATGCAGGCCGCGGAGTAGGATAACCTTCGCGGTCTTCATCTCTGATTGGATCATCGTTCTGCAAATGACAGGCACACCACAGTGCTGTTCTTTTTCGCGCCCCGCGCTGGACAAGAATACAACGTGGGGGCTATGGCGTCGGGCAACGTAACAGTGATGATTGTGAATACGATGCCGCAGGATCTGGCCCCCATCCCCGAACTCTATGTCTCTTACGAGAGCGCGCAGAAACTGAAAGCCGAAGCCGGCGAACTGGTCAGCCATGACCTGTCGCTGCGCCAGATCTGCGATCTGGAACTGTTGATGAATGGTGGGTTCAATCCGCTGAAAGGTTTCCTTTCCGAAGCGGATTATAACGGTGTTGTCGATAACATGCGGCTTGCCGACGGTGCGCTTTGGCCGATGCCGATCACGCTGGATGTGACCGACACATTTGCCGACAAGGTCACCATTGGTCAAGACATCGCGCTTCGCGACCAAGAGGGTGTGATCCTCGCCACGATGACGGTCACCGACAAATGGGTGCCGAACAAAGCGCATGAGGCCGAAAAGGTTTACGGTGCCAATGACAGCGCGCATCCGGCGGTGAATTACCTGCACAACACGGCAGGCAACGTCTATCTGGGCGGGCCGATCACCGGCATCCAGCAACCTGTACATTATGATTTCCGTGGTCGTCGCGATACGCCCAACGAACTGCGCGCATTGTTCCGCAAACTGGGCTGGCGCAAGGTTGTGGCTTTCCAGACCCGCAATCCGCTGCACCGCGCCCATCAGGAACTGACCTTTCGTGCCGCGCGCGAAGCCCAGGCCAACCTGCTGATCCATCCCGTCGTCGGCATGACCAAGCCCGGCGATATCGACCACTTTACCCGTGTTCGCTGCTACGAGGCGGTGCTGGATCAATACCCATCCGCCACCACCACGATGAGCCTGCTGAACCTCGCCATGCGCATGGCTGGCCCGCGCGAGGCGGTCTGGCACGGGCTGATCCGCAAAAACCACGGCTGCACCCATTTCATCGTAGGGCGCGACCATGCTGGCCCTGGCAAAAACTCTGCCGGGCAGGATTTCTATGGCCCCTATGACGCACAAGACCTGTTCCGCCAGCATCAGGACGAAATGGGCATTGAAATGGTCGATTTCAAACAGATGGTCTATGTACAGGACCGCGCCCAATATGAACCCGCCGATGAAATTGCGGATAAGGACAAGGTGACGATCCTTGATATTTCCGGCACCGAACTGCGCCGTCGTCTGGCGGAAGGGCTGGACATCCCTGAATGGTTTTCGTTCCCGCAAGTCGTGGAAGAACTGCGCAAAAGCCGCCCTGCGCGGGCCAAGCAGGGTTTTACCGTCTTTTTCACCGGCTTTTCCGGGTCCGGCAAATCCACCATCGCCAATGCGCTGGTGGTCAAGCTGATGGAAATGGGCGGGCGGCCTGTGACGTTGCTTGACGGCGACATCGTGCGCAAGAACCTGTCATCCGAACTGGGGTTCAGCAAGGAACACCGCGACCTGAACATCCGCCGCATCGGATATGTTGCGTCAGAGATCACCAAGAATGGCGGCATCGCGATCTGTGCGCCGATCGCGCCTTATGCGACGACACGGCGTGCGGTGCGCGAAGATGTCGAACAATTTGGGGCCTTTGTCGAAATCCATGTGTCGACTTCGATAGAGGAATGCGAGCGGCGGGACCGCAAGGGCCTGTATAAGCTGGCACGCGCGGGAAAGATCGCCGAATTCACGGGTATTTCAGACCCTTATGACGTGCCGACGCATCCAGAGCTAAGCCTCGATACCGAAAACATGACCGTGGATACCTGCGCGCATCAGGTGATCCTGAAGCTGGAAAGCATGGGTCTGATTAAGGGCTAAGCCCCTTTCGTAGCCTGCATCATGATGCAGGCTACCTGCAGCCTTTAATGTACTGTCACCGGGTGCATGTGGTTTTCGCGTGCAAGGTGAAACGCCATATTCCGGTCCGCGACAAGCGCAAGCTGTTCGCCCTTCGTGTTATGCACGGCAAATACCTCGCGTAGATCGCCGATTTCAGCGCGGACTTCCGCAGGCAGATCAGCAGTCAGTACGGGTTTGACATAGACAATGTCCTGACCCAGCGCTTTGAGATCATATTTCATATTCATGGCTTAGCCTTTCTTGATCTTGATGGTCTGGACAACACGGTCAGGTACTGACCGGGACAGATCCACATGCAGCAATCCGTTTTCAATCAGAGCACCACCCACATCCACGCCGTCGGCAAGAACGAAGGACCGCTGGAACTGGCGCGCGGCAATCCCGCGATGTAGATAGATCCGACCCTCGCTGTCGTCTTGCTGACGGCCGCGGATGACCAGGGCATTATCCTCGACCGTGATCGCCAGGTCACCCTCGGCAAAGCCGGCGACGGCAAGTGTGATGCGGTAGGATGTGGCAGAGGTCTGTTCGATATTATATGGGGGATAACCGTCATTTCCGCTTTTCGCGGTGCGTTCGACCAGCCGTTCCAGCTGTTCAAAACCCAAAAGGAACGGATGGGTCCCCAAAGCCATTTTTGTCATAAGACATGCCCTTCTTGCAAGCGACTGTCAGTTGGCCCCGATTGCGGCGACCTTGATCAAAATATGGGTGTCAAACCTTCCATGATCAAGAGGAAGTGTTAGGATATCCGCCCGCAATTGTTTAACACGGGGGTGATCACGGTCCGGGATATTGCTGCGAGATGACTTCTTTTGAGAAAATGGATGAAATTGACGTACTGCGCGTCAAGCTGGCTATGCTCAAAAGCCAGCACCGCGATCTTGATGCCGCGATCGCGGCCCTGCATGACCGCGCCGCGAGCGACATGCTGACGCTGCAAAGACTGAAAAAGCAGAAACTGGCTCTGAAGGATCAGATCGTGCAGCTCGAAGATCGCATTCACCCTGATATTATTGCCTGATCGCCCGTTGCGGCGGTGCATCGCTTGGCTATAGTGCCGCTTCAATATTTCTAACGGGGACCGCAAGTTATGACGCAACCTTTGGTCGGGATCATCATGGGCAGCCAGTCCGATTGGACGACAATGCGCGAGGCGGCGGATATGCTCGACCAGCTCGGCGTCGGCTATGAGACGCGGATCGTCTCGGCGCACCGGACGCCGGACCGGTTGTGGGATTACGGTAAAACCGCCGCGTCACGTGGCTTGCAGGTGATCATCGCGGGCGCTGGCGGGGCGGCGCATCTGCCAGGCATGATGGCGTCCAAGACACGCGTGCCGGTGATCGGCGTGCCGGTGCAGACCAAGGCGCTGAGCGGTGTCGACAGCCTTTACTCCATCGTTCAGATGCCGCGGGGTTTTCCAGTGGCGACCATGGCCATCGGCGGGGCAGGGGCGGCCAATGCCGGGCTCATGGCCGCAGGCATTCTGGCCTTGCAGGATGATGCGCTGGCGGAACGGCTGGATGCCTGGCGCGCGGCTTTATCCGCCTCTATCCCGGAAGAACCTGTCGATGATTAAAACTTTGCCTGTTGGTGCGACCATCGGAATTCTGGGTGGCGGGCAACTGGGCCGTATGCTGGCGGTGGCTGCATCCCGGCTGGGGCTGAGGGTACATATCTTTGAACCCGGCGCAAACCCGCCCGCCGGGGATGTGTCGCATCGGGTGACAACCGCCAGCTATGACGATCACGCCGCGCTGACAGCCTTTGGCCGGTCGGTCGATGTGATCACCTATGAATTTGAAAACATCCCCACCTCGGCGCTGGACCTGCTGGAAACGCTGGCCCCGATCCATCCGGGACGGCAGGCCTTGGCGACTTCTCAGGACCGGCTCACCGAAAAGACGTTCCTGCAAGGTCTGGGATTGCAAACCGCGCCTTTCGCCGATGTGCCGGATGCCATAGCGCTCGGGGCTGCCATGGACAGCATCGGCGCGCCGGCGATCCTGAAAACACGGCGGATGGGCTATGACGGCAAAGGCCAGGCGCGTATCATGGTCGCCGCCGACGCCACGGCTGCCTTTGCGGATATGCAAGGCGCGCCAGCGATACTGGAAGGTTTCGTGAACTTCAGCCACGAGATTTCCATCATAGGTGCGCGGGGGCAGGACGGATCGGTCGCTTGCTATGATCCGGGCGAAAATGTGCATCAGAGCGGCATCCTGCGCACAACCAAGGTGCCCGCCAATCTGACGGCATCGCAGCGCACCGATGCCGTGCTGATCGCGGCGCGTGTTCTGAATGCGCTGGATTATGTTGGCGTCATGGGCGTGGAATTGTTCGTGACCTCCACCGGTTTGATCGTCAATGAATTCGCGCCGCGCGTGCATAATTCGGGACATTGGACCCAGAATGGCTGTCACATCTGCCAGTTCGAGCAGCACATCAGGGCGATCGCGGGCTGGCCCTTGGGCGATGGATCGCGCCACGCCGACGTGACGATGGAAAACCTGATCGGCGATGACATGAACAAGCTTGTTGAATATGCCAAAACAGATGCTGCGATCCACCTTTACGGCAAATCGGATATCAAGCCAGGCCGCAAGATGGGGCACGTCAATCGTATCGTCAGAACCTGAATATCCTTGCCCAAGGCGATGAGGGCCGGGTCGCCCGGCCCGCCCCGTTATTCAGTGCCCAGAAACAGATCGATCAATGTCTGGTCATGATCAAACTGGCCAGCGCGCAGGAAATTCAGCACCTGCGCCATCACCAGCGGATTGTTCATCATGAACGTATGCGTGACCGGGAGCACGATATGATCGGCCATCCCGTCCAGTCGGGTCGAATCCACTGATACCTTGCCATCGTCCGGCCCTTCGATCAGCGTGGAATAAACCGGATTCAGCGTCCGGTTGCCCGCGATTACGCCCACCTCGAACGGCAGATAGTCCAGTGTATTAGGAAAGCTGTCTTCGTCAGTGCCAAGCTGCAGGCCCGCGGGGCCGTTGACCCACTGAAACGGCTCGAACTCTCCGAAGATATCGACCAGTTCCGAACCACGGTTGGGCGGCCCAAGCATTACCACGCGGCCCATATCCGTGGGGCGATTATTGGTCAGCCAGGCCCGCACCAGTATACCACCCATCGAATGGGTGACAAAATTGACCCGCCTGTCGCCGCATTCCGCCACATCCTGTGCCAGAAAATCATTTACCAGACTTTCGATCGGGTCCTCGGTCGACGGATAACCACGGTTGACGACATGATACCCTTCACCCTCCAGAACCAGTTCCATCGGGGTCATAGAAATCTCGGTGCGCGCCAGACCATGCAACAGGACAACACATTCATCGGCCAGCGCAGGGCCGGCAGCGAGCGCTATCGCGCAGGTAGAAAGAATCAGTTTCATGCGCTTATAAATAGGGATGCCGTTCCGATACGAAAGCCCGGTTGAAACAAAACCTAGTGACGCGCGTATAAAGAAATGCCGATGCCGCCGATGACCAGCATAGCCGCCAGCATCAGACGCATTGTCAGCGGTTCGCTCAGGATCAAGGCACCGGCGATCACAGTCAGAACCGGTACGCTTAATTGCGCCACACCCGCCAAAGTCGCGGGCAGATGCGGCAGGATCCGATACCAGAGCGCATAGCCCAGGCCGGATGTGGCAGCGCCCGCCAAGAGGGCTGTGGCGAGGCCCGGCAGGCTGGGGGTGCCAGAATCGGAAAGCGGCAAGACGATCAGCACAAGAGGCAGGCAGAGCAGGAAATTGGTGGCCGTCGCGGCCAGCGCATCTGGCTCGCCACGTCCCAGTAACGTGTAAATTGCCCAGGATATTCCGGCGATCGTCATGGCAATCGCACCGCCGACTGGCACCGGCTGGGCACCTGGCCACACCAACACGCACAATCCGACAAAGGCCACCACCGCCCCGAGCCAGCGCATCGGCGGGATCGTCTGCCCCTTCAGCACGGCCCAGCCAAAGATGACGACCTGCAACACTCCGAACAGGATGAGCGCGCCAAGCCCCGCGTCAAGGGTCAGATAAGCCAATGAAAATCCGATCATATAGCCGCTCAGCGCGAGAGCACCTGCCACGCGGTGCCCCGACCAGACATGCGGCCTGAACCTACCGCGCAACGCCACCAGAAGCCATAAAGTCAGCGCCCCCGCTGCCACGCGGGTTGCCGCAAAATCCATTGGATCCATACCATAGCGGCCGACGCCTATCCGGTTGAGGATGGAGTTGGCGGCAAAGGCGCACATGGTCAGGGCCAGCAAAGCGGATAATTTCAGCAAAAGCTCGCCCCTCACACGGCTGATCGGATCTTGCGACCGGATATCAGCAAGGGGAAGGGCAACTTTTCCGACACGGAGCTTTGCCCGACAGTTTCATAGTCACATCTGCGCCGTCAGCCCGCCGTGCGTTCTGCGTCAGATTCGGACATGAGCATGGGCTCGAACAATGGCTTGCCGTTCTTCAAATGGCGTTGCACCAGCTTTTCTGCTGCCTTGCGCTTCAGGCTGCCGCGGGCCGGTTCGGGGCTTTCAAGCCTTTGGTTCATCTGCGGGAAAAGCTGGAATATTTTCGTGACGGCAGACCACGGCAGGCTTTCGCACATCTGCGGCGCAATCAGAAGGGATTCTGCCCAAGCACCATTCGCCCGCACGATTTCATGAGCATCGCATAGGAAATGGTGATAGGTCACATCTCCGTTCAGAGGGGCTGCACTGACACCTGGCAGGTCCAACAGATGCTTGGCTGCGACGAACACTTCATCGCTGCCTGACATACGGCTTACGATTGGCGATGAGACAAGAATACGGTGCTGCCCGGACACAAGAAGGTCTTGATGCGGCATGCCGGGCGCGATTGCATCTTGCTGAATATTGATGGGGACCAAGGAAGGGATACGCGCTAATTTGTCCGCATCCACTGTGCAGGATCCGGTCCATCGTACCGGTTGCAACCCATGGTCGCGTGTCGCAACGAGGTCGCCGGCTTGCAGGCTTTCAATGGGTTTTGGCCCGGTCGCGGTATCAATCAATGTTCCTGTCGCAAAACACACGACCCGGGCATTCAGCGAAATATCGTCGACCCAGGCTTCACCGCGATTGCCGCCGGTACGCCCGGCAAAGGAAAAACCCCAGTCGCTCTGGTCGGCAGCCAAAAGCCCCGGTTTTCCGGTTGCGTCGGCAGGGATTTGTCCGGTCAACGTCGTTCCCGCGAAACTGACGCTGACCTGTCCGTCTTCGTCGACAGATACCCGCAACTCGGAGGGTGGCGCGCTTTCTATATTGGTTTTTGTTACAGACCCGATGACGGTGCCGTTCCACGCAATCTGCATCGTGTTGGTGATCGGGATCAAGCGGACCGCAAGCCCCTGCGAAACGCCTTGTTCCAACGCGCCAGAGCGTGGCGTGGTGCTGCCGTTGCCCGGCGGCGGCAGCGAGGATGTCTTGCCAAAGTTGAATGATAAGCCGTCGACCTGCCCGTTGCCGCTCGTGCCCTGATTGGCAACGCCAATAAAATCGACATTTGCTGTCATAGTGAAACTGGTGGCAGACGCATTGGTCGGCTGGCCACCTGTGCTGTTAAAGCGTTCATCCGCGAATTCTGCATAGCCGCCGACCTGAGCGCCGTCATACAAAATAAGTTCTCTGTCCGAATCGAGATCCCGGGCACTGTCGCGAATTTGGATATCATTTCCTGTGCGGTCAACGCCCGCTCCTGGCCGCGCATGCACGGTAAGTGAGCCAGAAATATTTTCGTTTCCATCAAAGTTGTTAACGTAGGTCAGGGTCTTGTCGGGCATAACGACACCTCTACTCACTATCAGAAAACATACCCTTGGGTTCGCCTGCTACACGCTAAGCTTACCCATATTTTCTGGCTACTAATTACAAAAACACGATGACAGCAAAACTCTACTAAATTGTTAAAACCATTTTTGAGAGCATTTTGCAAGTTTTTCGTCCCGCGAGTGGCGGCTGCTTTCCAAACATTCAACAAAAAAGGGCGGTCCGCGATGGGACCGCCCCTGATAGCTTGGCGAACCTGACAGGCAGGTCCGGGCGTGATTTACATCATGCCGCCCATACCGCCCATGCCACCCATGTCGCCCATGCCGCCGCCATTGCCGCCGTCTTTCGACGGCTTGTCCGCGATCATGGCTTCGGTGGTGATCAGCAGGCCAGCGACAGAAGCCGCGTCTTGCAGGGCTGTGCGCACAACCTTGGCCGGGTCAATGACGCCGAACTTGAACATGTCGCCATATTCTTCGGTCTGCGCGTTGAAGCCAAAGTTCTTGTCAGTGCTTTCGCGGATCTTGCCGGCAACAACCGAACCGTCCACGCCCGAGTTTTCTGCGATCTGACGCAGTGGTGCTTCGATTGCCTTG
>NZ_JBKBQY010000062.1:0-20488 GCF_046292185.1 Yoonia sp. | reverse complement strand
CCGCTTGTCCGGCAAGTGTAGCTCCGACGCCGCGGCGCAGCGGTCCGCAATGAAGTCATCCTACGTTTTGCGGCATCTCACCACAGTGATTGGCGGTCGTGCCAACGGGTCGGCTTTCACCGTTCCCTTACTTTTCGACGCGCTGCTCAGCGGCACGAACGCCGTCCGTAGTCTGATCCGCAGCGCGCTGAGCGGAGCCTTCGCTTTGCAAAGCAGGCCCCTGAGTGATCAGGCGGGCGCTGTGCTGACCTGCCAGATAGGTCCAGAGCCAGCTCCAGGCTACGGCCGTGCGTGATCTCGTTCCGATCAGAAAGAAGATATGGGCAACGCCCCACACCCACCAAGCCAGTCTGCCGCGCAACTTCAGTCGTCCCATATGAACGACAGCGGAATTTTTGCCAATCGTCGCGAGGTTTCCCTGGTGACGATAGCGGAACGGCCCGGACGAAGGTTTGCCGGAAATACGGTTCCGGATGGTCCGCGCCACATATGCGCCCTGCTGCTTGGCCGCCGGGGCAATGCCGGGGACGATGCTGCCATCCGGCGCCTTTACGCTTGCGGTATCGCCGATCACGAATATGTCCCGATGAGCGGCTACAGACAGGTCCGGCCGGACGGGCACGCGCCCGGCCCGGTCGCCCTCTATGCCCAACCAGGTGCTTGCCGGTGAGGCCGCGACCCCTGCCGCCCAGACAGCGGTGCGGCAGGGAATGAACGTCTCACCGACGGTGAGCCCTTCATCAGAGCAGTCAGAGACCGCCGCGCCAAGCAGAAGGTCCACCCCGCGCTGTTCCAAAGCCCGTGCCGCATAGGCTGAGAGTTCCTCAGGGAAAGCGGAAAGGACACGCGGCCCTGCTTCGATCAGCAGGATGCGGGCATCGCGGGTATCGATATTCCGGAACTCTGGCCAGAGGGTGCGTTTGGCAAGCTCGGCGATAATGCCGGCCAGTTCCACGCCGGTCGGTCCCGCACCGATCACGCCAAATGTCAAAAGGGCGCGGCGGGCTTGGGGATCCGGCTCACGTTCTGCCCGTTCGAAAGCCAGCAGCAGACGCCGGCGGATGGTGGTGGCATCCTCCAGGGTTTTCAGACCGGGCGCAAATTCTTCCCATTCATCATGGCCGAAATAGGCATGCCGGGCGCCTGTTGTGATCACCAATGTGTCATACGATACCGTGCTGCCATCCCCAAGCCGCACCAGTCGCGCCGCCGTATCGACACCATCGACACGAGCTAGCAGGGTCGTCACTTCCTTGCGATCACGGAACAGACTGCGGATCGGCCAGGCAATTTCGGACGTCGCCAGGATCGTCGTCGCGACCTGATAAAGTAACGGCTGGAACAGGTGATGGTTGCGCTGATCAATCAGCGTGATACCCGCGTCGGCACCTTTCAGCCCCCGAACCGTCTGTAATCCACCGAAACCCGCGCCGATGACTACCACATGATGATCAAGTTTGCTGCGGGGCATTGGCGGATCCTCCAGGAATCCTCCCCGTGACAAAGGGGAGGCTTAAGCAGAACTTCCCTCATAGGTTTAGAGCAGGAGCTTCAGATGAGAAAGGGGGGTAACTCATTCGGTCGCCCCCCGGCCGTCAACGGCTACAGTCTTGTACTTGGCCTTCTCTGGAAAACGTTCTAAGGACAATGTTCCGGTCGCAGCCTACCCGGATAACAAAACAAGGGTTACAAAATGAAGACTATCGTCATCTGCTCCGGCGGGCTCGATTCTGTTTCACTTGCGCATATGGTCGCGCAGGAACGACAGCTGACCCGCCTTGTGTCATTCGACTACGGACAGCGCCACCGCAAAGAACTGGATTTTGCAGCGCTCTGCGCCCAAAGTCTGGATGTTCCCCATGATATCATTGATCTGCGCGGGATCGGTGCCGCGCTGACAGGTTCTGCCCTGACGGATGATATCGACGTTCCTGACGGGCATTACGCCGAAGAAAGCATGCGGATCACCGTGGTGCCGAACCGCAATGCCATCATGCTGGCCGTGGCTTTTGGTGTGGCCGCCGCGCAGGGGGATCACGCCGTGGCGACGGCGGTGCATGGTGGGGATCATTTTATCTATCCTGATTGCCGCCCCGCCTTTACCGAAGCGTTCGAGATGATGCAGAGGGCAGCGCTTGATGGTTATGCGCATGTGTCGCTTTACACGCCGTTTGTGCATCTGACCAAGGCCGATATCGTCACCGAGGGCGCACGCCATAACACGCCATTTGCGCAAACATGGTCCTGCTACAAAGGTGGGGAGCAGCATTGCGGGCGCTGCGGTACCTGTGTTGAACGGCGCGAAGCGTTTCATCTGTCGGGCATCGTCGACCCCACGCCCTATGCGGACCCCGATTATTGGGTTGCCGCAATTGCGCGGAAGGACGGTCACTGATGTACCGGATCACCAAGGAGTTTCACTTTTCAGCGTCACACCAGCTGTCGCATCTGCCTGATGATCATCAATGCGCACGGCTGCATGGCCATAATTACATCGTCGTTGTGGAATTGCAGTCAGAAACACTGAACAGCGACGGTTTCGTTCGCGATTATGGCGAGTTGAAAGCGCTGAAAACCTACATCGACGACACCTTTGACCACCGCCATCTGAACGACGTGATGGACGCGCCCTCGACGGGGGAAAACATGGCGCGGCATTTTTATGAATGGTGCGTGGCGCGCTGGCCTGAAACCAGCGCCGTCAAGGTCAGCGAGACGCCAAAGACTTGGGCGGAATACCGACCATGAGCCGGTTGCGGATTGCCGAAATATTTGGCCCTACCATTCAGGGCGAAGGGGCGCTGATAGGTGAGCCTACCGTCTTTGTGCGCAGCGGTGGCTGCGATTATCGCTGCGCCTGGTGCGACAGCCTGCATGCGGTGGACACGGCGTATCGGCACACATGGGTGGCGATGCCAACGCAGGCGGTCTGGGAAGAGGTGCAGCGCCTTTCCAAAGGCACCCCCCTGACCGTGTCCCTGTCCGGTGGCAACCCCGCGATCCAGGATTTTGCGCCACTCATCGCGCTTGGTCAGGCGCAAGGCTATCGCTTTGCCTGCGAAACCCAAGGATCGATTGCAAAGCCTTGGTTTGGCGATCTTGATACGCTGGTGCTAAGTCCCAAACCGCCATCCAGCAAGGAAACAGTCGATTGGCAGGCCTTTGATGCATGCCTGCTGGCGGCAACGGGCGCGGGCAAGATCGTGATGAAGATCGTGATCTTCGATGATGCGGATTATGACTGGGCAAGGGCGGCTGCTGATAAATACCCTGATCTGCCGCTCTACCTGCAACCCGGCAATCTGGAGGTCGATCCCGAAGTCGCGGTCGATCCGCAGATCCTGGCCGATAAATTGCTGTGGCTGGTGGATAAAAGCATCAACGATGGCTGGTTTGTGCCGCGGGTCCTGCCGCAACTGCACGTCCTGCTTTGGGGAAACAAGCGCGGGGTCTGACCCGTTCAAGGAGAAGATATGGAAACGATTTATAGCGAGTTGAAACAGCTTGGCGGCAAGAGTGACTTGCCGTCCTCACCCGAAGAGGCGGTTCTTGAACGCGTGGCCAATCCACAAGCAGACGTCGCCTACTGCGTGCGCTTCACCGCCCCGGAATTCACGTCATTATGTCCGATGACGGGCCAGCCGGATTTTGCGCATCTGGTGATCGACTACGTGCCGGGTGCATTTCTGGTGGAGTCCAAATCGCTGAAACTTTTTCTTGGAGCGTTCCGCAACCACGGCGCATTCCACGAGGATTGCACCATCTCGATCGCACGACGATTGGTCGACCTGTTGAACCCGCAATGGCTGCGGATCGGAGGATATTGGTACCCGCGGGGCGGTATCCCGATCGACGTTTTCTGGCAAACCGGATCAATGCCGCACGGCGTATGGATTCCGGATCAGGGTGTCCCGCCCTACCGCGGCAGAGGATAATCGTGGGTGTTCGAAGCATTGTTCCGCCTGCAAGCCCCTCGATTACAAGCTAGCGGAACAAGAGCACCCGGTTGAATTGTGCTTGGTGCGCGAAGCCGACGCGCATATGTCCGAGAAGGCGGCGACACGAGAATGCATCGCCGCCTGATTTCTAGCGCGGGACGCTTACTCCGCCGGCATGCCCAGATCGGGTGCCGGACCGTTGCCCGTAGCACCAGGGATCTTGTCATGGGTAGTTGGTACCCCAACCTTTTCGCGGCGCGTGTCGTTATAGATCGCTTTGAGCAAAGACACCGCCATCAATGCCATGACAATCGAAAACGGCAGCGCGCCGATGACCATCGCTGTCTGGATCGCCGTCGTCCCGCCCGAAATCAGCAGCCCTGCCACTACCATCGCCAGTGCAGCCCCCCAGAACAGGATATGTGGGCGTGACTTTGGCCCTTCATCACCGGCTGCATTGATGGTGTTGACGATCAGCACGGCAGAATCTGCCGAGGTCACCAAAAAGGTCAGCAGCAATACAACGATCAGCAATGCCATTCCCCAGGACAGCCATGTCGAAATCGGTGCCAGCATGAATTCGGTCATCGCAAAAATCTTGTCACCGTTCGGGGCATCAAAAATAACCCCGTTCGCACCGCCGTTCAGTTCCAGATCAATCGCAGTGCCACCGGCCCAAGCAAACCAGACAAAGCACATCAGCGCAGGAACGATCAGCGCACCCAATACGAATTCACGTACCGTGCGTCCGCGCGAAATGCGCGCCAGAAACAGGCCGACGAAAGGCGCGAATGCAATCCACCATGCCCAATAGAACACGGGCCACCAGCCCTGCCATTGCGCCAGCAAAAACGCCTCTGACCCTTCGACACCGTCGGACCGGAAGACATTCAGGCTCATCTCGGGCAGCGCGATAACATATTGCCAAAGCCCGACAAACATCGCGTTAAGGCCAAACCAGGTTGCGCCAAAGATGATCAGGAAGCTCAGCAATACGATCGACAACACCATGTTGATATTGGACAGCCATTTGATCCCTTTCCCCACACCGGACAGCGCGGAAAGGGTCGATAGCCCCATGATCACAAGTAACGCGATGATGATACCTGACGTGGTTGCCGCACCATCTGCATCAGCCAGACCGATGATGCCGATCCTGGTCAGGCCTGCAACAAACTGGTCCACGCCAAATCCCAGCGTCTGTGCGACACCGAGGATGGTCGCCACCACCGCCACAATATCGACGACATGCCCCAACGTCCCGGCTAGCCGCTGGCCGAACAACGGCGTCAGACCGGAACGGATCGTCAGCGGCAGCCCACGGCGATAACTGAAATAGGCCAATGACAGGCCGCAGATGGCGTAGCAGGCCCATGCGCTGAAACCCCAGTGAAGAAACGACCACTTGAAGGCCATGCCAACATTATCAACCCCACCGCCAGTGGTGATCCCCATGATCGTCTCTGGATTAGTGCCAAAATGGGACACCGGTTCAGCCACGGCCCAGGTAAGCATGCCGACGCCGATCCCCGCGCCGAACATCATCGAGAACCACGAAAAATTGCTGAACTCAGGCTTTTCGCCTTCAAGTCCGAGGTTCAGCCGTCCGGCGGCAGGCCAGACGGCCAACACGAAGCAGACAACGATGAAAAATGCGACCACCCAGATATACCATGCAGCAAAATTCTGTAGTATCAGCCCATTCAACCCGTTCAGGATTGCCCCTGATTGTATTGGCCAGAATATGGCCCAAACGACGATAATAGAAATAATGATCTTTGCGGGCACCGTCACCGCCGTCGCAAACCCGTTATAAAACCCACCCGTTGTCGTGTTGATATCCAGTTCCGTAAGCGGAGGACTCATTCTTTTTTGATCTGCCACCCTGTGCTCCTTTACGCGTGTTAATTCGAACTTTTACGCGAGAATTCAAAATCAGGCCAGCTTTTCGTTCTTGGAAAGATTCTTAGAGACCAGCGCGATCACCGGCGCATGGTCGGGTTGTATAGCGGGACCTGCTAAGCCGCTTTTACTAAATATCTAGAATGCACCTCCTTCGCAAAACGACATCAGAATTACCGGTTCCGACCGGTTAGGTCGCACCTGCTGGTATTCTCTTGCCGGTCAGTGTTTTTCGAAAGTTGATTGCGAAGGAAACCGAAGCGCGTTTCCCGTCCTAACCCAGCGCATATCCTGCGCCGCGGACGGTACGGATCAGGTCGTCACCGCCGTGGCTGCCCAAGACCTTGCGCAATCGCCCGACGTGGACGTCTACCGTGCGCGTATCAACGTAGATATCGCGCCCCCAGACCCTGTCCAGAAGCTGGTCACGGCTCCAGACGCGGCCGGGCTTTTCCATGAACGTGGTCAGCAGGCGAAATTCGGTCGGGCCGAGTCGCAGTTCATGTTCGCCGCGAAACACCTTGTGGGTTTCGGAATCCAGCAGAATATCGCCGTAGACCAGCCTTTCACCCATCGTCGACGGCCGCGACCGGCGCAGGTGCGCCTTGACCCGTGCCAGTAATTCGATGATCGAATAAGGTTTGGAGATGTAGTCATCGGCACCGGTTTCCAGACCACGGACCTTGTCCACCTCTTCGGACCGGGCCGAGAGCATGATCACCGGCGTCATGCGAAAGGCTGGGCGGCTTTTGATCTGGCGGCAGATTTCGATCCCGGAGGTGCCGGGCAGCATCCAGTCGAGCAGGATCAGATCGGGCTGCTCTTCCTCGATCAACAGCAATGCCTCGTTCCCGTCGGCGGCCTTTATCACGCGGAAGCCTTCGCTTTCAAGATTATAGGCCAGCACCTCGCGTTGTGCGGGTTCGTCTTCGACCACAAGAACGGATGGTTGTAATTCGACCATCACGAGGTACTTTCCTGCAAATCGCGCGCGGTTTCGTCGTGCTTTGGGCGTTCATCCTCGGGCAGCTTGCCGGTGACGGCATAGATCGTCTGCTCGGCGATCCCGGTGGCATGGTCGCCGATCCGCTCGATGTTCTTGGCGATGAAATGCAGATGCATGCCTACGGCGATGTTGCTGTGGTCTTCCATCATATGCGTCAGGAAGGACCGGAACAGCGTGTTGTATATCTGATCAGCCTCGATATCGCGGTCGATGATTTCCTGCGCCTTGATCACGTCGCGCTGGATAAATGCGTCGAGCGCATCATTGATCATGCTTTCAACAAAGGCGGACATGCGGGCAAGATCGGGCAGAGTGCCGGTGATGGCGCTGACGCCGGCCATCGCCTTGGTCCGTTTGGCAATGTTCTTGGCGTAATCGCCGCAGCGTTCAAGGTGCGAGCTGATTTCCATCACGGAAAGCACCAGACGCAGATCCCTTGCGGTGGGTGCGCGCAGGGCGAGCAGGCGGGCGGCATCGCCTTTGACCATCAGGTCGAGTTCGTCGATGACGCCGTCACCTTTGCGCACCTGTTCAGCCAGCTCTGCATCACGGGTTTTCAGCGCGCGGGCGGCATCGCTGAGCGCCTGTTCCACCAGACCACCCATTTTCATCACGGTGGCTTGAATGCTTTCAAGGTCGCGGTCGAACGAGGCGACGATATGTTGATCGTTCATAGCTTTGATCCTTATCCGATCCGGCCGGTGATATAGCTTTCGGTGCGCGGGTCCTGTGGGTTGGTGAAAATCTGGTCGGTGTCGTTGAATTCGACCAGATTGCCCAGATGGAAGAACGCAGTTTTCTGGCTGACCCGTGCGGCCTGCTGCATCGAGTGCGTGACGATCACGACCGAAAATTCCTGACGCAATTCGTCGATCAGTTCCTCGATCTGGGCAGTCGCGATCGGGTCAAGCGCCGAACAGGGTTCGTCCATCAGCAACACTTCGGGGGCGGTCGCAACCGCACGGGCGATGCAAAGGCGCTGTTGCTGACCACCTGACAGGCCCGTACCGGGGGCGTCGAGGCGGTCTTTCACTTCGTTCCAGAGAGCGCCGCGACGCAGCGATTTTTCAACGATGACGTCCAAATCGGCCTTGGTCCGGGCCAGCCCGTGTATTTTCGGGCCATAGGCGACGTTGTCATAGATCGATTTGGGGAAGGGGTTAGGTTTCTGGAACACCATCCCGACTTTGGCGCGCAATTGCACTGGATCGACGCGAGGGTCATAGATATCCTGTCCATCCATCGTGATGCTACCCTGCACGCGACATATATCAATCGTGTCGTTCATCCGGTTCAGACAGCGCAGAAAGGTGGATTTACCGCATCCAGAAGGGCCGATAAAGGCGGTGACGGTCTTGTCGCCGATTTCGACATCCACGTCTTTAATGGCATGGGTATCGCCATAAAAGACCTGCACGCCTTTGGCCGCGATTTTCGTGTCATTCATTTCCGAAGTTCTTTCAACTCGTCTCAGGTCATCCATGGTGTAGTCCTTTACCAGCGGCGTTCAAATTTGCTGCGCAGATAGATGGCGATCCCGTTCATGAAAATCAGGAAAGTCAGCAATACCAGAATGGCAGCAGAGGTCCGGCTGACAAAGCCGCGTTCGGGGCTGTCGGCCCAGATAAAGATCTGGGTAGGCAGGGCGGTCGCCGCCTCGAACGGCGTGGACGCCGCCGAGGTGATAAAGGCGTTCATCCCGATCAGCAGCAGCGGGGCCGTTTCGCCCAAAGCCTGTGCCAGACCGATGATCGTGCCAGTCAGGATGCCAGGCATCGCGAGCGGCAGCACATGCTGGAACACCACCTGTTGTTTCGATGCACCCACGCCCAAAGCCGCCTCGCGGATAGAAGGAGGCACGGCCTTGAGCGCGGCACGGGTCGCGATGATGATCGTCGGCATCGTCATCAGGGCCAGCGTCAGACCGCCGACAAAGGGCGCGGATCGCGGCATGCCCAGATAATTCAGGAAAACCGCCAGCGCCAGTAGACCGAAGACCACCGACGGCACCGCAGCAAGGTTGTTGATATTCACCTCGATAAAGTCGGACACTTTGTTCTTGGGGGCGAATTCTTCCAGATAGATCGCAGCACCGATCCCGGTGGGAAAGGCGATGACAAAGCAGGTCAGCAAGGCCCAGAACGACCCGACCAGCGCGCCGCGCAGACCGGCCAGTTCGGGAAAGCGGGAATCTGCATTGGTGATCAGTGAAAAGTTCAACGGCTTGCTGATCGCGCCGTCGGCGATCAATTCATCAAGCCAAGCCACCCCCTGATCATCCACGCGACGACGAGCCTCTGGCGTGTCGCGGCTGATGGCACCTTTGTGTAACTGGTCATAGGCGTCCGATACCGGTACCTTGATGCTGATCGTCTGACCGATCAGCGACGGGTCGGCGACGACACGGTCGCGCAGATAGAACTGCGCCCCGTTCGAGATGATGTTGCGCACCGCGCGCCGTTCGGATGCTTCATCGGCACTGGGCAATTTGGCGATCAGCGCATTGGTTACGACATCCTGAAAATTGCCGCGCGGCAGATTTTCGACCTGTATCTCGGACGGATCAACATAGACATCCAGTGTGACATGCGTCTGGACGAACGCGGTGTGGCCCGTGCGGATCAGCGATGAAAACAGCAGGAACATGACGGCAAAGGCGATGAAGATCGCGACCAGACCGAAACCTTGCAGGATCAGGTCCTTGCGCTTGCGGCGGGCGATAGCCGGCGACCGTTCGATCAGCGAAATCCGGCGTGGGGCGGGCGTGCCCGTAGTGGTGGTGTCAGCCATTTATCAATGCCTCAATCATAGATTTCGCGGTATTTGCGGACGATCCGCAAGGCCAGCACGTTGATGCCAAGCGTGATGATGAAGAGCATCATCCCTAGCGCAAAGGCCGACAGCGTCTTGGGGTTGTCAAAAGCCGTGTCGCCGATCAGCAGTGTGACGATCTGCACCGTGACAGCCGTGACAGAATCCAGCGGGTTGATCGTCATCCGCGCGATCAGACCGGCGGCCATCACCACGATCATGGTTTCCCCGATCGCGCGGCTGACGGCCAGCAATACGCCCCCGACGATGCCGGGGATCGCAGCCGGGAACAGCACGTTGAGCATGGTTTCCGACCGGGTCGCCCCCAGCGCCAGCGCACCGTCACGCAGGCTTTGCGGGACAGCCGACAGCGCGTCGTCGGCAAAGGATGAAATGAACGGGATCAACATGATCCCCATAACGCTACCCGCAGCAAGAGCCGTGTTAGACGCAACATCAATCCCGAGCGAGGCACCCGTGGCACGCAGCCAGGGTGCCACGACCAGAATGGCAAAAAAGCCGTAAACTACAGTCGGCACACCGGCGAGGATTTCAAGGAACGGCTTA
Organism: Yoonia sp.; assembly: GCF_046292185.1. Classification (GTDB taxonomy): domain Bacteria; phylum Pseudomonadota; class Alphaproteobacteria; order Rhodobacterales; family Rhodobacteraceae; genus Yoonia. The sequence continues at coordinate 10,264 of NZ_JBKBQY010000062.1, read as the reverse complement.
ACCACCGACCGGACGCGGCGGGACGCGAATTCGTTCAGATAGATCGCGGTCATCAGCCCGACAGGGATGGCGACGGTAAGGGCCACCGTCGCAATGACCAGCGTGCCAAGGAAGACCGGGACGGCACCAAAGGCACCTTCGGCAGCGATCTGATCGGCGCGGATCGGGATCTGCGGTTCCCAGTTCAGACCGAACAGGAATTCGGTGACCGGCACCATGGAAAAGAATTTGCTGGTTTCATAGACCAGCGCGAAAACGATGGCGACGGTCACGAAGACCGCAAAGACAGCGCAAAAGCCCATCAGGCGCAGCACGATACCTTCTGACCCCTGACGCGCACGAAATTCCGGGGTCACCGTGCGGCGGGCAAAGGCGATCAATGCGATGACCGCGATGGTGACAACGACGACCAGCGCAACATCTGCGGTGCGCTCATATCCGACCAGCCGTTCGGCGGCTTCAATCTTCCATGGTTCGGGGGTGCCGAAGACGCGGCCGCCGGCGAGCGAGTTGATCTCGGCCATGATCAGCTGGATCGCACCGGTGCCAAGGCCGTCGAAGGTGCCTTCGGGCAGGCTGGCGGCGACCAGACGCTGGATCAGCGGATCTGCAAGGGCGATCCAAGCGAGAATGAGAACGAAAACCGGCACAAGGACGACCAGTGCCGAAAACATGCCGTGGAACCCGACCAAGGAGTGCAGCGGTGCGCCCCCGTCACGCATGGCCTGCGCGGCCCTGATGTTGATCACATAGCCGATGGCGGCCGCGACAAACAGGATGATGAAAGCGAGCAGGATCATTCAACTGGCCAATCTATTGAAAGAAACCTGCCCCGCGGTTGTCGCGGGGCAGGCTGTTATTTAGACTTACTGCTTGGCAGGCATGTTTTCGCCGGCGATCACGGCAGCCTGCGTGGCTGCGCGCACATCGTCAACCAAGGGTACCATGCCACGCTCGGACAGGTAGCCACCGGGTGCCAGCGCATCTTCGGACATGTATTCTTCGATGAATTCCTGCAGGTTCGGGATCACACCGCGATGTGCGTTCTTGATGTAGAAATACAAGGGACGCGCAACAGGGTAGGTTCGGTCAGCAACGGTTTCAAAGCTGGGTTCGACACCGTTCAGCGCAACACCGTCCAGCGTGTCCAGGTTTTCGTACACGTAGGAGTAACCGAAGATGCCCAGAGCGTTCGCGTCAGACTGCAGACGCTGGACGATCAGATTGTCGTTTTCACCGGCTTCAATGAATGGACCGTCTGTGCGCATGCGCGAACAGTTTTCGTTGACCCAGTCGCCGTCAAAGCCGCCGTCAGCGACATAATCCAGCTCTTCGCAGCCAGCGTGCATCGCAAGTTCGACCCAGGCGTCGCGTGTGCCGGATGTGGGTGGGGGGCCAATGACGACGATTTCAACGTCGGGCAGGCTTGCATCGATTTCAGACCAGCGGGAATAAGGGTTTGCAACCCATTCGCCGTCGACAGGCACCATTGCTGCCAGTGCCTGGTACATCTGGCCCAGCGTCAGATCCCAGTCATGGGTGGTGGTGTTGCTGACGGCCATGGACAGGCCGTCATAGCCGATCAGCGCTTCGGTGATGTCGGTGACGCCGTTCTGAACGCAGAGTTCATACTCGCCGGCCGTCATTGCGCGTGAGGCGCCGGTCAGGTCAGCATGGGCTTCGCCAATGCCGCCGCAGAAAATCTGCATGCCGCCGCCGGTGCCGGTGGATTCAACGATCGGCGAAGGCGCGCCGGTGTTGTTGGCGAATTGTTCGGCAACAGCCTGTGTGTAGGGGAACACGGTGGACGAGCCGACAACGCGGACTTCGTCGCGCGCGGTCGCTGCAGTGGCGGAGACAGCGGCAAGCGCCAGTGCCGACACGGAAAGTTTGGTGAAAGTCATGATAACTCCTGAACATCATTCTGGGCCGTGCAAGCCGACCTCGGGGTCTGCTTAATTTCGCTTCATGATGCTTTTGCAAAAGTTATATGACAGTTTTATGACAATCAGGCTCCGGCGCGAAATCTCTTACGTTAATGCCGCATAATTCGCGATTTCAGGGGCAGCGCACATGTGAGACGCGCTATGTCCATCCGTGCGCGATTTCATCAAGCGGCAACGACCACCGGGCGTTATCGGATAGATGAGATGCGCAGTGCGTTTTCAAAAGAATGGATGGCGCAGCCAGAGCCGCGCCATCCCGAAACGCTGCCGATCAGGCAGCTTCGCCCTTCGCTTTGGCATTCACCACTTTCTCTGCCAGATTGGTCAGAATTTCGTCTGTGGCGGATTCTTCCTGCAACGTCTGTTCCAGCAATTTGGCAGCCTCCGTCAGCCCCAGCTGCTGTGCCCATGTCCGCAGCGTGCCATAGCGCGCTATTTCGTAGTGCTCCACGGCCTGTGCTGCGGCGAGCAATCCGGCATCCAAGGCCGGGCTATCCTTGAACTCGTCCATGATTTCGCGCGCTTCGGCAATAATGCCTTCGATCGCGTCGCAGGTCTTGCCGCGGGGCTGCTTGCCAATGGCATCGAACACATCCGACAGGCGTTCATACTGCGCCTGCGTTTCCTGTTCATGCGTCTCGAACGCAGATTTCAGATCGGGATCGTTTGCCGCGCGCGCCATCTTGCGCAGGGCAGAGCCGATCTTGCGCTCGGCATAATAGATGTCTTTGAGGGTTTCGTGAAACAACGTTTCAAGCGTTTGTTGAGCCATAGTCATTCTCCTTGCATTGACCACGCTGTAACTGGCTTCTGAAGGCTTTGTTCCGTGATTGTCGGTGCGAGACGGTGCCGCCCGAGGGGCAGCATCATCGGCTGACCAGAGGTGGGGTCAGTCATCACGCGGCACTGCACGCCAAAGACCTTTTCGATCACTGTTTCGGTCAGAACGCTTGCCGGCGGTCCAGCAGCGTGAACTTTGCCCTGCATAAGTGCCACAAGGTGATCGGCATATCTGGCCGCCAAGTTCAGATCGTGCAGGACCATGACGATGGTCGTACCGCGGCTGCGGTTGAGATCAACCAGCAGATCCAGCACCTCGATCTGATGCGCGACGTCAAGAAACGTCGTCGGTTCGTCGAGCAGCAGAATATCGGTCTCTTGCGCGAGGGCCATGGCGATCCAGACCCGCTGCCGCTGGCCACCGGACAATGCGTCGACATCACGCTCTGCCAGATCGGCAGTCTGCGTCACTGCGAGCGCGGAAGCGACAGCCAGATCGTCGGCCTGCGTCCAGCGCGACAGCAATCCCTGGTGCGGGTGGCGTCCGTGACTGACGAGGTCCGCCACCGTAATCCCGTCCGGCGCGGTCGGCGATTGCGGCAACAGGCCAAGAATGCGTGCCAGTTCACGTGTCGGCATGTCCTGCACGGCACGGCCGTCAAGAACGACATGACCCGCCGATGGGCGCAGCAGACGGGCCAGACAGCGCAGCAGCGTGGACTTGCCACAGGCGTTGGCGCCGACGATCGCGGTGATGGCACCGGAGGGCACTGTCAGATCAAGATTATCAAGAATCATGCGCGGCCCATATCCCGCCCGGAGTGCGTTTGCGGTCAATAGGGTCATTGTTCACTTTCGATTCGGTTTGACCGGATAATCAGGAAAATAAGATAAGGCGCGCCCAGCGCGCCCGTGACGACACCGACAGGATAGCGCCCGATCAGAAGGTGTTGCCCCACATAATCCCCCACCAGCATCAGCAGCGCCCCGATCAGTGCCGCCGGGATCAACGGTGACCGCCCCTGCCCCGCGATCCTTTTCGCAATCGGTCCCGACAGAAAAGCGACAAAGGCCACCGGCCCGGCAACGGCGGTCGCCACCGCGATCAGCCCCACCGCAGACATCACTGCGACCACCTTTTCGCGCGCGAGAGGCACACCCAATGCCGCTGCGGTGTCATCACCCAGTCTCATCGCTTCGATATTGTCGCGCCGTGCCAGCAGAATACCGCCGAAAATTATCAGCGACAGCGCGACCGGTACCGCCTGTTCCAAGGTGGCACCATTGACGCTGCCCGTGAGCCAGCGCATGGCGTCCTGCAGGGTCCAGGCCGGGGCACGCGAAAGGACATAGGCAATCATGCTGTCCAGCATCGCTGAAATTCCGATCCCGATCAGGATCAGCCTTGCGCCTGCCACGCCATCACGCCAGGCCAGTAGGTAGATCAGCAGCGCAACCATAAGCCCTGCAATGACTGCCGTGACTGACACAGCCGGACCGCTCCAGCCCAGCACGACGATGGCAAAGACCGCTGCGGCGCTGGCTCCGGCGCTGATACCGATGATATCTGGGCTGGCGAGCGGGTTCTTCAGCAGCGTCTGAAAAATCACGCCACCCAAGCCAAAGCTCATCCCGGTCAGGATCGCAAGGATCGCGCGCGGCAGCCGCAGTTCGCGCACCACGAAACCGGTGCCTGGAACATCGTATCCGGCTAAAACCTGCAACAGGTCCATAGGCGCGGTCATGGAAGGACCGGTGATCAACGTCAGGCCGATGCCGATCACCAGCAAGCCGACCATGACAACGCCGCGGCGTAGCCGGCCCTTATGCCGCCTCCGGCGCAACGCCGCGACCCATGCGGCTGTGTGAGTGTCCTCAAGCATGCTCACAGATCACGAATCCTGCGTTTGCGGACAATCCAGATGAAAACCGGCGCGCCGATAAAGGCAGTCACGATGCCGACATCCATCTCTGTTGGGCGGGCGATCAGCCTTCCTGCCACATCGGCAACAATCAAAAGCACCCCGCCGGTCAGGGCGGAAAAAGGCAAAAGCCACCGGTGGTCCACCCCGACCAAGAGGCGGCACAGATGTGGCACAACCAGCCCGACAAACCCGATCGGCCCACAGATCGCTGTTGTGGCTCCGCACAGCAGCACAGCCCCCAGTGCCGCGGTCCCACGCGCCCAAGCAACGCGCGCACCCAGCCCCGCGGCCGCATCATCGCCCAGCGCAAGCAGGTTCAGACTGCGTGCGGACAGCAGGCAAAGGACCAGCCCTACGATCAGAAATGGCAGGCACGGCAGGATCGCGTCAAAACTGGCCCCACCGATCCCGCCGATCTGCCAGGACCGAACCCCACCCGCAATATCATTGCGCGGCAGGATTATCGCCACCGTGAAGGAAGCTGCGGCGATCGAGGTTGCAGCCCCCGCCAACGCAAGTTTCAGCGGCGTCGCGCCGCCGCGACCCAGCGATCCGATGGCGTAGACAAAACAGGCCGCCAGCCCAGCCCCAAGGATCGCCGTCCAAAGAAACGCGGTGAGCGTTTCCATACCGAACCAGGCGATCCCGATAACCACGGCCATGGCCGCACCTGCGTTCACGCCAAGAATGCCGGGGTCGGCCAAGGGGTTGCGGGTGATACCCTGCATCACGGCCCCGGCCAGACCAAGTGCTGCACCTGCAAGGATGGCAAGCACGGTGCGTGGCACGCGCACTGCAACCACCGCTTGGGCCATCGTCTCCTTATTGCCGCCCAGGCCCGAGACGATATCTGCCCAATCAACATGACGCGTGCCAAAACTGACCGACAAGATGCAGGCGCAAATCAGGATCAGCAGCACCACCAGCAACCACGTGATCCGCCCACCCCGCGACGACCGCAGGGTGCCAAGCGTCATTGCCGTGGGCCCGGCGAACGTCATTCCGCCTTGCGCGCCGCATCCGCCAGAAGTGCAACATAATCTTCGAGCACCCAAGGGATCGACAGCGGTGTCGGATTTGCAGCCGTGCCGACGGGATCATTGCCCAGCAAAACAACTGCCTCGTTCGCGACCGTTTTCAGCCGTGATGTCAGTGGGTTTGCCCGGATCGCGTCGAACAGCGCAGATCCGCCGTAGGTCACGATGATGTCGAGGTCAGAAAAGATGTCGATATTCTCGGCGCTCATCTCACCCGAGTAGCGACCCGGAACAGTTGCCTCCAGCACGCTCTGCGGTGAGCGCAGCCCCAGATCTTCGAGGAACCCGACACGCGTGTCATTCGCGGAATAAAACCGGATCACGCTGAGGTCGCGGGCATCGAGGTGCGTGACGAACATCGCAGTTTTTCCCGCGATTTCTGGATAGCGGGAGGTGACGTCCGTAATTTGGTTTTCGATCCTTGTGATCAGGTCTTCGCCTTCCGACGCCATGCCGAGGCCCGCTGCGTTGAGGCGGATCATCTCGCGCCAGACGGTCGACCAAGGTCCATCGCGAAATGCGATGACAGGCGCGATCCTGCTCAGGGTCGCATAGTCGGATTCTGTCAGTCCGGAATATGCGGCTAGAATGATGTCAGGCCGGGTTGCGGCGACCCCCTCAAAATCGATTCCGTCGCCTTCGTCAAACAGTGGCGGAACATCTGCCCCCAGTTCATCCAGCCGCTTTGAAACCCAAGGCAGAACCCCGTCCCCGTCATCGTCCCCAAAGTTCGCGCGGGCAAAGCCCACCGGCACGATACCAAGCGCCAGAGGCACTTCGTGATTGGCCCAGGCGACGGTTGCGACCCTGATCGGCCGCGTCTCGATCACTGTCTCTCCGAAAGCGTGGGATACCGTGACCGGAAAATCCTGAGCCGTGCCCTGCGTCGCGGCGCCGATCTCAAAGATTATGGTCACCGCTGCTATTATCGCCTTCATATGTGCAAGCATGGGAAAACGGCCTCCAAGCCGAAGCATATAGTTGATTATTTTAGTCGCCTTTCCATCTCGACAACAGCGCGTCAAGCGGGGCTTCGCAGTCAATTATCCTAAACCTGACTGTTTTTAACAGGATTACAGAGAATCCGACAAAAACAGTCAGTTTATACAATACACATTCCCGCGATCCTGCATTACCTGCCGAACAAGCAGCGGCCTGCAAACCGAGTCCCGGTGGCGCGCCGCTAGCAGAAAGCGCCGAGGGATCGCAGGCAAAGGTCTGACCCAAAGCTGCAAGCAAGCTGTCGCAGCGCGGTGGCACGCCAGCATTATTGTCATGAAAAAACCTTGGAGCCACGTCATGGTGTCAACCACCAAAGCAAACAGCCTTTTTCAACATCGGGCGGCCCGGTCCTGCGCGGCGCTTCTGGGATGCACAGCGCTTGTCGCCATCCCGCTGACCGTTTCCGCACAAGAAGACCCTGAGTCCGGGTATTACCGACTGGGCACGATCTTCGTGGATATGGCCGCCGCTGCAGACGACGATGCTAACTCGACTGTCGCGAAGGAACTCTGGACCGGAGGTAAAGTTGCAACGAGTGTCCTGGATACACCCGCCTCTGTCTCTGTCATCACACAGCAGGAAATCCAGCAACGTAATGCCACCAAGGTGGAAGATGTGCTGGAATACACGCCGGGCATCGTGACCGATTACTACGGAACCGATGATCGGAATGATTACTATCTCGTGCGTGGTTTTCAGGCCTCGACCTACCGGGACGGGCTGACCCTTGGCTCTATGCGCGGTGTCCGCGAAGAACCTTATGCTTTTGAGCGGGTCGAGGTGATGAGGGGCGGCAACTCGACCTTGTTCGGCACGTCTGACCCCGGTGGGACAGTCAATTTCGTCACCAAGACGGCAAAGTTCGAGCGGTTTGGTCAGGCCTATGGCGCTTATGGCTCTCACAATCACACCGAACTCGGTTTCGATTTTGGGGATGTCCTGAACAATGATGGCAATATCGCCTATCGCCTTGTAGGCAAGGTCCAAGATGCCGCACTGGAATATGCCGATTCACAGGATGACGAACAGTTCTTTCTCGGCTCTGTTGCCTGGGCCCCCACGGACTACACCGAGCTGACGTTCACGCTCGACTACCTCAAACGCGACGGCACACCCAACAGCGGGGGTTACCCGCTCGACCGGGAATATGACCGCAGCGAGTTCTTCGGCGAACCGGGCTTCAACGATCATGATGTCGAACGCCTAACCATTTCCACCGGCCTCCGGCATGAGTTTGAGAACGGACTGAGGTTGAGAGCCAACCTGCGTTACAGTGATTTGACCGATGATTTTGCTTATGTCTACCTGTCCGACAATGCCGCACGGGAGGGGACGTTGGTCGACCGGTTCTATTTCGGTTCCGACAGCACGGCGGAAGAGTTGATCGGCAACGTCATCCTGCAATATGATACCAGCTTCGGGTCGATCGACAGCAGCACGCTTGCCGGATTTGAATTCCGGGAGGCTTCGACGACAAGTTCGTCGATTTACGGGCTTCACACGCCAATCGACGTCAGTGATCCTACCTATTCCGGCCCCCCCACCGGATTGACGCCTTACAGCGTCCAAGCGAATGAATATGCGACCCAGTCGGTCTTCGTGCAACAGAACCTGTCGTTTTCGGATAGGGTCATCGCGACCGCCGGTGTGCGGCATGACTGGCTGGATATCGAGAACACCGACCGGCTTACGGGGACCACGACGCAGGCCGATTTCTCGGAAACCTCCTACAGGGGTGCATTGACCTACAAGATCAGTGACGAGCTGTCTACCTATGCAAGCTATGTCCAATCGGTTGCCCCGCCATCCATCGGCACTGAGCCTGAACGCGGCGAGCAGTATGAAGTGGGGATCAAATATCAACCAGAAAACATCAACGGGCTTTTCACCGCCTCGGTCTATGATCTGACCAAAATGAACATGGTCGTGCCAGTCGTGCTGCCAAGCGGTGTGATCGAACGCCAGACGATCGGCGAGTCCCGGGTCCGAGGTTTCGAGGCCGAAGCCAAGGTGGAGCTGGACGAAGGCCTGACGCTGATCGGCGGCTACAGTTACCAGCAATCCGAGTATGTCCGTGGCAATGTGCGTGGCACTGACGTGAGCGGCAACGAATTCGCGACGGTGCCCAACCATATCGCATCGCTCTGGTTGAACTACGATCTGCCAACTAGCGCGGTAACTGTCGGATTAGGTGCCCGGCATATTGGTCCCTATTACTACAATGCCTATAATGATAATGGAAAGAGCCCGGCGCAGACCTATTTCGACGCATCGGTGTCCTACGACTTTACCGAGCAGACGGAGCTGACGGTTCAGGTCAGCAATCTTCTGGACGAACAATATGTCGTCGGCAGCGCAACTGCCAATTATTACAACAACGGCAGGACGATCACCGCGGCGCTGCGCCACAGCTGGTGATCGCGGTCATGCCCATCCAGTTCGTTTGGCCAGGCATGACCATCACGGGCAGCGTCCGTCCAATGAAGCTTTGATCAGCCGCCTAGTCGATTACGGCGCCAGCTTGCCGGTGTTTCACCGACAAGCTGGCGAAACGCCTTTGTCAGATGGGCCTGATCTGAAAACCCCAGGCGGTCCGCAATATCTGCAACGCTCAGTTCGGATGAAGACAAGAGATCCCGCGCCTGATCGACGCGTTTTTGAAGCTGCCACTGACTGGGCGTCATGCCCGTCGTGTTCTTGAACACCAGCGAGAACCAGCTTTCCGAAAGGTTCACCGCTGCGGCCATCTGCGCAATGCTCAGACGCCGTCCACCGCCAGCCTGGAACCGCGATGTGACCTTGCGCATCTGCGCGGCCGTCAGGCGGGCATTTTCCATAGCCGGGTTCGGCTGCCCCACGTCAAGAATTCCCGATATCAGACAAATGCCAAGACTTTCGGCAAAGATATCGTGGCGGCTCGGATTGCATATTTCGTCAACTAGCAACCGGGCCAACGGCTCGATATCCGAGATGTCGTTACGCTCTGCCGGTTTCATCAATATCTGTATCGCCGCCGATCTTGGTAGCGCGCTGGACAGGAACTGAACAGCCCAAGCATAATCCATATGGATATCGACATGAGCGAATTTCAGTGGCTTCGAAAACCGGGTCCTGAGCTGTAGGCCTGCCGGAACAAAAATGGCCCGGGCCAATTTGCGCGTTTCATCCCCAGCCGTTGCGGAAATCGAGCTCATGTCGTCAAAAAAGATGCTGAGCCTTGGATTGGCAGAGACATACTGTCCCGTTGCCCCTTGGTCGCCCGTGGCCTCCCAATAAGCGATCAGGACATTGTCAAACTGACGCCACCGTACCGGCGCGACGCAATGCAGATTTTCAGTGAGGCCCGAGAATTCGTGGTTGTAGCCCATGACGCTCAGGTTCCGAAGGCAAACGATAAAGTTGTCTGTGTTTCGATACCCTACCTACCAATCGTGACCGGATCAAGACTGTCAGGTTCTCAGGCGCCGAACACCGGATAGCATCGGATTCATGGCGACCAGCGTCGTCCTGTTCGCCATTGCTTTCAGTTCCCCAAAGGAATGCGTCCATCACACGGAGATGTCAGCTTTCACCT
>NZ_JBKBQY010000061.1:0-20670 GCF_046292185.1 Yoonia sp. | reverse complement strand
CATGCGCAAGCAAAATGACGACAGCCCTGCGCTGCGCACAGATGCCGCTGCATCACCGGCTGCGCCCCGCGCGGCAAAGCCCGGCAAGGCGCGCCCGGCCGAAGCGCAAAGTCAGGGTGCACTCGGGTCAGCCCTGGCAGACGCCATGAAACGTCAGCAAAAGGGCTTATGACGTAACCCAGCGGGTCCGGCTATGGCTGTACATCCAGTTGCAGGCAGGAAAGATGATCCGGCCCGGCCAGAACGCTGTTGAGCGCACGACACCGGACCGGGCTCAGATCATCGCCGACCGCGTGATTGGGGTTCACGTCGAAACGCGGAAAATTGGACGATGACACTTCGATCCTGATGCGATGCCCGACCTCGAACCGGTTTGCCGTGGGATAAAGGCGCAGGGTCAGTTCGGCGACCTCATCAGGGTCCAGCGCGCGGGTCCGCTCAAATCCGTCGCGATAGCAGCTCCGCAGGATCCCGTCCGTCAGGTTCATCGCATAGCCATGCGGGTAATCGGGGTTGGGTGGATATACGTCAACCAGTTTCGCCGTAAAGTCAGTGGTGGGCCGGTCCGAGGTGACGAACAATCGCAGCGCCACATTGCCTGCGATCGTCACAGCCCGGGTCAGCGGCGCGGTTTCAAAGACCAGCACATCGGGCCGGCTGGCCAGCGGCATGCCCGGCTTTGTCGCACCGAACACATCGTCCGTTTCGCGCTGATCAAAGGCCCCGCCCACCATCAGCGGCGCGCCAGAGGTGATCGGCCCCCCGATGGTCGGCACCGGGTTCGCCGGGTCAAAGACAAAGGATCTGCTGCCCGGCGCGGCGGGTGGCGTTTCCGACAGGCTGCCCTCGCTGGTCAGATACAGATTGACCGGGCTGGTGTTTTCCGGTGGCCAGCTTTGCGCCACATGCCATGCGCCGCCGTGGAACATGCGGCCTGCGTCGGTGCGGCGCCCGTCACCGCCGCCCATGACAAAGTACCGCACCCTAGGTGCTGCGGGCATATCAGCCCCCGTGAGATGGCGACGGAACGTGTCGATGCGGAAACGTACGAAATCCTGACCTGTCCCCGCCTCGAATGTGCAGGCCTCGCCGAAATCGACGTCCCCGGCATAGCAGCGTGACCGGTTGCCATGGGTCCATGGCCCGAGGATCAGTGCGGTGTCATGGCCATGCGCGCGCAACCCGGTAAAGTTTTCCACCGCCGTCACAGCATAGGGATCATACCAGCCAGAGATATGCACGCTGGGCACCTGTCGCATCGAATGGTGCCAGCCAGCGGCGTAAAGCGCGGGGATCTTCCAGTAATCATCAAAGGTGCCATTAGTCCATTGTTCAAACAGGAACCGTTCGTAATCGGGGATCGGTGTCAGCGGCGATTGTCCTTCCGCCCAGGGCAGGCGCTGCATCCAGTCGCGCAGGTCTGTCGCCTCTAACGCGGCCTTTGCAACCGGGTCGGCAGCGGCGGCGCGTGACCGCAGGGCATGGCGAAACGCCCAAGTCACCTGTTTGAGTTCCAGCGCCCCCCCGAACCGGATGCCGCCCTGATAGGCGTTAGAAAATCCACCGCAATCGCAGATCATCGCGGCCAATGCAGGCGGGTTCAGACAGGCCGCGGCCATCTGAGTATGGGCGGAATAGGACATGCCCATGGTGGCAACCTGACCGTCGCACCATGACTGGTCTGCGATCCAGCCGATGGTGTCGAACCCATCCTCGGCCTCGCCCCGGTATTTGGTGAACCGACCTTCAGAACCATAGCGCCCACGGCAGTCCTGAAACACTACGACAAAGCCCGCATCGGTGAAAAACCGTGCCAATTCCTCGCGGCCAAAAACCTCGGGATGATCAAGCGTATATTCATTCACCCGTGCTGCGCGTTTGTCATAAGGCGTGCGTTCCAGAACGACGGGCCATGGTCCATGGCCCGCCTTTTGTGGAAAGAACACATCCGTCGCCAGCCGGACACCATCGCGCATCGGCACCATGATGTCCCGAAGCGCGTCAGCATCGGGTTTGCGGCGGGCGACAGACAAGGCGGCCTACCGCTGACGCAGGTTGGTGACCAGAGACCGGCCATCCAGACTGGGGATAAAGTCGATCTCGCCCCGCACGGCCCAATTGTTGCCTTCCCAGTAAAGCGGGATCACGGCCACATCTTCGGCAGCGATTGCGGCGGCCTCCTGCAAGGCAGCTTCGCGGTCTTCATCCTCGAATGCGTCAAAGACCCGTTCCAGTGCGGCATCGAAGGCTTCGCTGGAATAATTGAACCGATTGTTCGATCCCCAACCGCGATCTTCATCCGCGGTGCCCAGCACGTTGCGCAAAGCAAGCGAGCTTTCGCCCGTGGTGATCCCGAAGGCGACCATGAAGGCGGAAAATTCCCGGTCGGTGGCCTGCCCGAAGTAGACATTGGCCGGCACGTTTTCGACATTGATATCCAGCCCGAGCTGCGACCACATCTGACCCACAGCCAGCAACACATCGGTGTCATTGACATAGCGCCCGGCCGGTCCGTGGATCATCATCGCCCAGCCATCGCCATAGCCCGCCTCTTCCAGCAAGGCACGGGCGCGTTCGGGATCATATTCGGGCTGCGGGATATCGGGATTGTGCCCAAAGATACCTTCGGGGGCGAACTGGTTGGCGGGCGCGCCGGACTGAAACTGAATCCGGTCAACGATCGCTTCGCGGTTGATGGCAAGGCTCAGCGCCTCGCGCACGCGCTGGTCCTGAAACGGATTGCCGACCGAAGGGTCGATCATCACGGTGGTTTCTTCCAGCTGATCGAGCCCCATGTAGACCATCCGCGCCGAAGGTTCCGCAATCACGGTCAGATCGGCGATCTCGCGCAGGCGGTCCAGATCGTTGGGCGGCACGGAGTCGATGAAATCCACCTCACCCGCTTGCAAGGACGCAACCCGGCTCGCGGAATTTTCCAGAAACCGGATGTTCACATCGTCAAAATCCGGCGCATCGCCCCAATAATCCGGGTTGCGTTCCAGCACCAGATTTTCGCCCGGGCTATAGCTGACCTGCCGGTAAGGACCGGTACCGATGGCGGCTGTGCCGCGGTCGAAATCCGCGCTGGCCGCGTCACCCACGTTTTGCGACACGATATAGATCGTGGACAGGTCGGTCGGCAATCCAGGGGCCGGGTCCGTGGTGGTGATCACCAGCGTGTAATCATCCACCGCTTCGGCACTTTCAATCGCGGCCAGACGTTGGGTGAAGGGGGCGGGGCTGTTGGGCACCTGCGGGATGCGGTCGAAGGTGAACACGGCATCGGCAGCGGTGAACGGGCTGCCATCATGGAAGGTCACGCCTTCGCGCAGGGTGAATGTCCATGTCAGCCGGTCTTCCGACACGTCCCATTCCGTCGCAAGGCCGGGGGCGAAATTGCCGTCGTCGTCGATGTGGATCAGCCGGTCATAAAGCACCGCTGCCACCTGCTGGTTCTGACCTGTCGTCGCGAAATGCGGGTCCATGGATGATGGTGCGGCGGCCAGACCGGCGGTGATGCTTTGCGCACCGGCGGTGCCGGCCATAAGGGCGATAACGGCTGTCGCGCCCAGAAATCTGGAGAAATGTGTCATGGTTCAAGTGCTCCTTGTTGTGGTCCTGCAACCTTGTGGCAGGCGACGGTGCGCCCCGGTGCGACCTGCCGCAAGGCAGGCCGTATCGCGCGGCATTCCCCATCGGCCAAAGGACAACGGGGATGAAAATGACAACCCGACGGCGGGTTGAGCGGTGAAGGAATTTCCCCCTTGATCGGCTGAAACCGGCGTTTGCCGGTGGTCAGGCGCGGCACCTCGTCCAGCAGGGCGCGGGAATAGGGGTGCAGGGGGTTGGCAAACAGATCCTCGGTCGCTGCGGATTCCACCACGCGGCCCAGGTACATGATGAATACCCGGTCCGCGATATGTTCCACAACGCCCAGATCGTGACTGATGAACAGATAGGCCAGCCCCAGATCGCGGCGCAGGTCCATGAACAAATTAAGCACCTGCGCCTGCACCGAGACATCCAGCGCCGAGACGGATTCATCCGCCACGATCACCTCTGGCTTGACCGCCAGCGCACGGGCGATGGCGATCCTCTGGCGCTGGCCGCCGGAAAACTGATGCGGGTAACGGGACCGGAAATTTGGATCAAGGCCGACCTTTTCCAGCAGGTCCGCCGCGAACCCGTCCGCCTCGCGCGCGGTGATCTGACCGTGAAAGCGCGGTGCCTCGCTGATGATCCGGTCGATGCGGTGGCGCGGGTTCAGCGATGACATCGGGTCCTGAAACACCATTTGCACCTTCAATCGCGCGACAGGGTCATTGGTGGCGGGTTTGCCGTGCCACAACAATTGCCCGTCACTGGGTGCATGAATGCCCGCCGCAACCCGGCCAAGGGTGGATTTGCCGCAGCCGGATTCACCCACCAGGCCAACAACCTCGCCAGCGGCAATGGACAGCGTGACATCATCGACGGCATGGACGGTTTCATTGGGAATTTTCGCGCCCAGATGACGGGCCAGACGCACGGCGATATCCTGCGGTTTGGAAAACCGTTTCGACACGCCCTCAAGGGTCAGAAGATCGGTCATGCCAGCACCTCCTCGAATGCGGGCAGTTGATCGGCACGCCAGCAGCGCACATTGTTGCGCAACACCTGCGGCGCATCGCAACCTTCCTTGCGATAGCTGCACCGCGGCGCAAAGCGGCAGCCGATGGGCCGGTTCACCGCAGGCGGCGCGCCGCCCGGGATCTGTGCCAGCCGCGCGCCGCGACGGTTGCGCGATGGGACCGAGCCGATCAAGCCCCGCGAATAAGGATGGCGGGGATCGGCGATCAGCCCGTCGGTGGT
This sequence comes from Yoonia sp., assembly GCF_046292185.1. Taxonomy (GTDB): domain Bacteria; phylum Pseudomonadota; class Alphaproteobacteria; order Rhodobacterales; family Rhodobacteraceae; genus Yoonia. The sequence goes on along the minus strand of NZ_JBKBQY010000061.1, from coordinate 15,819 downwards.
GGCCTGTTCGACAATCTCGCCCGCGTACATGACAGCGACCTTGTCGGCAAAGCCCGCCACGACCGACAGATCATGCGTGATCCAGACAAGGCCGGTGCCGTCTTCTTCTACCAGTTTTTGCATCAGATGCAGGATCTGCGCCTGAATGGTCACATCCAGCGCCGTTGTCGGTTCATCCGCGATGATCAGATCAGGCTTGTTGAGCAAAGCAATGGCTATCGCCACACGCTGGCGCATGCCGCCGGAAAACTGATGCGGATAGGCGCGCATGCGTTCATCCGGGCTGGGGATGCCGACACGGCCCAGCGTGTCGCGGCACAGCGCCCAGGCGTCAGGTTTCGACATCTCGCGATGGGCATGGATGGTTTCAACCATCTGCGTATCGACGCGCAGTACCGGGTTCAGCGTCATCATCGGGTCCTGGAAAATCATCGCGATGCGGGCACCACGCAATTTGCGCATCTCGGGCGAGGGCAGATTGGCAATCTCGCGGCCATCAAACTTGATCGACCCGCCGACGATCTTGCCCGGCGCATCAATCAGCCCCATCACCGACAGGCCCGTGACGGATTTGCCGGACCCGCTTTCGCCAACCACGGCCAGCACCTCGCCCCGGTCAACGCTGTAGCTGACACCGTCGACCGCCTTGACCACGCCGCCGGAGGTAAAGAAATGGGTTTGCAGATTGTCGATTTGCAGCAGGCTCATGTGATGTTCCTTGGGTTCAGCACGTCACGCAGGCGGTCGCCCACCAGATTGATCGCCACGATCAGCAATAGCAGCGCGACACCGGGGAAGACGCTGATCCAGTACTGGCCTGACATCACGAATTGGAACCCGTTCGAGATCAGCAGGCCGAGGCTTGGCTGCGTTGCAGGCAGACCGACGCCGAGAAAGGACAAGGTCGCCTCAAGCGCGATCGCGCTTGCGATTTCGACCGTGTACAGCACCATCAGCGGTGGCAGGCAGTTGGGCAGCAGATGCCCGAACAGGATACGGGTGCGCGACAGCCCGAGCGATTGCGCCGCCTCGACATATTCGCGTCCGCGTTCGGACAAGGCCGTGGCGCGCGCCATCCGCGCGAATGTCGCCCATTGCACGATGATCAGCGCAAAGATGATGTTTTCGAGGCCCCGCCCCAACACCGCCAGCAGGATCAGCGCCACCAGAATCGGCGGAAACGACAGATGCAGATCGACCAGCCGCATGACCAGCGTATCGATCCGCCCGCCGAAATAGGCCGCCACCAGCCCCAGCGTCAGCCCCAGTATCATCGCCGTGGTGCAGGCGATGACGCCGACCATCAATGATATCCGCAGCCCATAGAGGATGGCCGAGAACATATCACGCCCCTGCCCGTCCGTGCCGAGCCAGAACGAGATACCGGAAAAGCCGACCTCACCGGGTGCAAGGCGGCTGTCCATGATGCTCAGGCTGCGCAGATCATAGGGGTCCTGCGGCGTGATCCATGGTGCCAGAAAGGCCGCAGCGACGATAACCACCAGCATCGCCAGACCGAGCAGCGCCAGCGGGCTTTTGCGGAAATCACGCATCACACGCCAGATCGGACGTTCAGGTGCCACGCTGGCGGCGTTTGTCGTCACATCGGTCATTGTTTCGCCCCATCCAGCCGGATGCGCGGATCGATCAGCGAATAAAGCAGATCAACCAGCAGATTGAGGATAATGAAGATCACGACGATCACGATCAGATAGGCGACGACCACGGGCCGGTCCAACTGCCGGATCGAATCGATGATCAGCTTACCCATGCCGGGCCATGCAAAGATCGATTCCGTCACCACCGCAAAGGCGATCAGCCCGCCAAAGGACATGCCGACGAGCGTGACAATCGGGATCAGGATATTGCGCAGCAGATGCACGATCACGATGCGCGGTTCGCTCAACCCCTTGGCGCGGGCAAAACGGATGAAATCCTGCGACTGAATCTCGCGCGTGCCGGACCGGGCCAGCCGGATCACCAGCGCCAGATGGCCAATCGCCAGATTGATCGCAGGCAGGGCCATATGCTGCAGGCCGTTCAGGGTGAACAGGCTGGACCGGATGCCCAGAAATTCGCCAACCTCGCCCCGGCCCGACACCGGAAACCAGCCGAGCATTACCGAGAACACCATGATCAGCATGATCGCCTGCCAGAAATTCGGCACGCTGAACCCCAGAATGGACCCCGCCATGACCGTCTGGCTGCCGATGGTGCCGGGGCGCAGACCGGCATAGACACCCAGCGGAATCCCCAGCACCACAGCGATCATGATGGCGGCAAAGGCCAGTTCCAGCGTCGCGGGCATCCGTTCAAGGATCAGGCCCAGTGCGGGACGGTTATAGACAAAGCTGTTGCCGAAATCGCCTTGCACGACATTCCCGAGAAAGATGAGATATTGTTCATGAAACGGGCGGTCGAGACCCAATTGAGTGATCAGCAGGGCGCGTTCTGCCTGTGTCGCCTCGGGCGAGATCAGGATATCCACCGGGTTGCCCACGGCAAAGATGCCGGTGAAAACCAGAAACGACATGACAAGGGCCAGAAACGCAGCCTGCAAAAGACGCCTGATAACATAGACCAATGCTGTTCTCCCCTTGCTGTGTCTGACCGTCCTCCCGGACGGGATAACACGCCCATTCGAATCAAGGATCGACTTTTCTTGATTTCGTTGCAATCTTATGATGTTTTGTCATTAACCTATTTGCAGGATGAATAGATGGATCTGCGTCACATCCGGGCTTTCAAGGCGATCATGCAAACCGGATCAACGGTCGAAGCAGCAAGAATGCTTGGGGTTTCGCAGCCTTCGGTCAGCCGTCTGCTGGCTGAATTCGAGGCCGCGACAGGCGAACGTCTGTTCACCCGTACCAATGGCCGGCTGACCCCGCGCGATGCAGCGGAGCTGATCCTGCCGGACGTGGACCGCACATTGGCGGGCTTCGAAGGGCTGATCAGCAACGTGGACCGCACTGCCCTGCCCTTGCGCGTGGCGGCCCCTGCGGGCGTGATCACGCAGATCATCGCACCCGCAGTCCGCCGATTGCTGGTAGACCGGCCGGGGCAAAAGGTCGTGGCGGAAATCATGTCCTATCATGATGTCATCGCGGCGGTGGCGTCAGGGCGCGTCGATATCGGTTTCGTCAAGGCGCCGGTGGAACACCCGGCCATCAACATCGTGCCGCTGGTCACCGTCGGCACCGATGTCGTGCTGCCCGAAGGTCATCCGCTGGTCGCCAAAGACCAGATCACCCCGCAGGATCTTTACACCGCGGACCTGATCCTGCTGGGGCGCAACCGGCCCTTTCGCGCCCAGCTTGACCAGATCTTCCTGCAGGCCGGGATACGGATGGAGGTGTTCATCGAAACCCAGGCCGTCAGTGCCGCATGTCGTTTTGTGCGCGAAGGGCTGGGGATCACGATTGCCAATGCCTTGCTGGCGCGGGGCGAGGCCGGGAACGACCTGATTTGCAGGCCCTTTGTAAATGCGCCGCGACACAGCTTTGCCCTCGCCTCTCTGAAAGAACCTTCGCGGCCCAGGATGCTGGCGACTTTTTCGGGGCATGTGCGCGATGTCACCGGCGAAATACTGGACAGTAGCGGACAATCACACTGACGCCGGGACCGGCGCAGTAAAGCGACCGGCCATCACGCATCGGTGCCCAAAAGTGACGCGATGTGACGGCGGGCAGTGATGTCGCGGAGTTAATCCATGTGGTAAAATAGTGTTTCAGGCTGTATCAAAGTCACAAAAGAGCATGGCAAAGCGTTCGGCTTGTTATTCAAAAACCGGCAAGACACCCGCAGGGGCATAAAAAAAGCGACCTGAACATTTGACTTATTCCCGCGAACCGCGCCCGGATTCCTGTCCTTCATCTTTGCCAATGCCGATGCGGCCCGCGCCGGGACCGGTCTATCCGCAATTCAAAAGACGTGTTTCTGAACGGCTTTTTTATCTGGTGCCGTGTTTGATGTGGCTGACACTTTCGCTACGCCACGCCAGCCTGACCTTGCCCAGTGCTGCTAATCCCGCGCTGGATGCCGGTGGGCTTTGGGGGGAAAGCAAATCGCAGGGATTGTCGCTTTTCGGCCCGACGGGTCAGCGATTTCTGCCTCCCTACGCGATGGTTGACTGCGTGCCGGGCATCGACAGGATGCAAACGGCGCTGGCGCAGATGAAATCTGCAGGTCTGGACTTTCCGGTCGTTGGCAAGCCTGACCGTGGCTATCAGGGCTGGGGCGTGCGGTTGCTGCGCACGCCCGAGGATCTGGCGCAATATCTGGCGCTGCAACCGGACCATGCCTCGGTCATGCTGCAAGCGCTGATCGACATGCAAGGCGAGGCCGGGGTGTTTTACATTCGCCCGCCCGGCGCGGAAAAAGGCCGCATCGTATCGATGGCTTTCGTCTATCCGCCGCATGTGATCGGCGACGGGCAGCACAGTGTCGCCGAACTGGTCGCGCGCGACCCTATCCTGCAGGCCAATGCCACGATCTATCGCGAACGGCAGCCGGACGCTTGGGATCAGGTGCTGGCGCAGGATGCCTTTCACGTCCTGACGAATGCCCGCAGCGCCCGGCTTGGTGCGGTTTACCGTGATGGCCTGCCAGAGGTGACGGAAGCGCTGCAAGCGGTCATCGATAAAATCTCGCGGGAAGTTCCTGATTTTCACTTCGGCCGGTTTGATATCCGGTTCCGCAGCCTTGCCGAACTTCAACAGGGTCGCGGTTTTCGGATCGTGGAGCTAAACGGCGCTGGTGCCGAGATGCTGCATATCTGGGAAGCTCAAGGCACGCTGATGGGCGCATGGCGATGCCTTTGGTGGCAATACAGGACATTGTTTTCCATCGGTGCAAAGATGCGTCGCAAGGGCCACCGTCCGGTCGGCCTTGTCGGCATGATCAGATTGCAACGCCAGCAGGAAAGACTGCGACGAAGTTACCCACCCAGTTCTTAGCGCACACGCGAAAGTGTGCTTGCGCGGGCGTTGCGCCGCGCGCATCCTGCAGCGCCGATTGCCTTGATGAGTGAGACAGAAATGAGCCTTGATCTGCCCTATTGTCCGCCCCCCGGCGCAATCATCGAAATCTTCGCCGAAGAACAATCACTGGCAGCCGATGTCGTTTCGGCGCTGCTTGAACCCTTTCAGCCGCTGCGCGAACAATTCATGGCCATCACGGGGCTTGGGCTTGATATCGACGCGGAGGGCGTAGATCAGTCGCTGCGCCGCCTGCGCACGACACCGGCAGGGATGATGGCGCAGCCGCTGTCGGTGCTCGCCGCCGGTCATCCGGACGGGGCGCGGGTGATATTCATTCACGGCAGTCCGGGTCTGGGCGAAGAATGGCTGCCATTCCTGACCGATGTGCCGCAGGGGCAACTGTTTCTGGCACCTGATCGCCCCGGCTTTGGCGAAAGCGGCGACATACCGGTGACCGATCTGCAGGCGCAGGCGGATGCGCTGGTGCCGCTGCTGGGCAGACAAGCCGATGCGCCAGTGGTTCTGGTAGGGTATTCCTATGGCGGGCCGGTCGCGTTGCGACTGGCGGCGGATCACCCTGACCGGGTCGCCGGGCTGTTGCTGATTGGTGCCGCCGCTGACCCGGGGTTGGAGGAAATTCACCCTTTGCAGGAAATCGCGGCGCTGTCCTTTTTCGAACAGCTTTTGCCATCCGAACTGGCCAGTTCCAACGCCGAGCTTTTGCAGCTGCGGGACGGGCTAGAGGCGCTGGCCGACGATCTGCCCGATCTGCACCTGCCCGTGATCATGGCACAGGGCACTGACGATAATCTGGTGCCGGCGTCAAATGTCGATTATCTGCGCGCCCAGCTTGCCACCAGCCCTGCAGCGATCATGATCGAAGGGGCCGACCATTTCCTGCCATGGAGCCATCCAGACCTTTTGGTGCAAGCGTTGGATTGTTTGCTTGATGACGCCCGCATCTATGCATCCGGTGGCGCGTTCCCGACCAGATAACGCCTTGCGACGGCCCTGCCGCCCCATAGCATGACCAGCAACACGCCCGCCCCGAAAAGCCATGCCCAATTGCCAATCCAGTCGATCAGAACCGATGACAGACCAAAGGCACCGTAGAACAGCGCCAGAACGTAGATCAGCGCAATAGCGGCGTTGATCAGCGCAAACCGCACAAAACCTACGCCGAGAAAGCCGCTTGCCACGAAGATGGGAAATAGCAGCCAAGGGATAATTCGCGCGATTAGCCCGGCAACCAGCGTGTTGCGTTGCAAAAGGCTGCGCCCCAGATCGATCCGCGCAGGCGACACCCACCGGGCAATTCGCCTGTTCCGCACGGCCATCACACCAATTCCGTAAAGGCACCAGTCACTGACGATGATCCCACTGGCAATCGCAGCCAGGGCCAGACCTGCGGGCAATTCACCCGAGGCGGCAAGCCCCGCAGCGATCAGGATCGCCGCCTCTTCCAGCACGAAAGTGGCAAGAAACAGCAGCACGACGAGAACCACAGGATTCCCGACATTGTCAGCGATCAGATTTTCCACGGTTCTCACTTACGTAAACTGGATCATGCCGGAACGGATAGCATTCCCGGCCCGCCCAATGAACCAGTTTTCCCCCGGCTTAATAATTTCCGGGCGGATCGCTTGCCGGAAAGGATTCGTCGCCCTGTTCATCGACCACATCCCAATCGGGTGGCGGGGAGGCCATTGTCTCCGGCCCCGCAGGCCGGATTTGGCCCGTGGTCGCGGCGGGGTGCCTCAGGCGCCGCAGGCCCGCAGCAATCGTTGGCAACGATAGCGCCAACAGCGCCAGTTTCCACATCTTTTGTTTACGTAGCATTCCAGAATAATCCTTGGCTGGCGTTTCGACGCTACAACCGGCACGCCTTCACATTGTTCCGGGCTTAAGAACCACCTTGGTCCATTCATTCTGATTGTTGCGGAAATTGCGATATCCTTCCGCCGCTTTTTCTAGCGGCAGCCGGTGCGAAATCAGAAAGGTTGTATCGATCTCACCCTCGCCGATGCGGTGCAGCAATTCCTTGAGATACCGCTGGACATGCGTCTGACCGGTTTTGATCTGCAAGCCTTTTTCCATCATCGCGCCAAGTGGAAACTTGTCCAGAAATCCGCCGTAGACCCCGGGGATGGAAACCCGGCCGCCCTTGCGCACCGCCATGATCGCCTCTCTCAGCGCATGCGCGCTGTCTGCGCCTATGCCGACGGTCTGCTTGACGTTGTCCATGATCGTATCAGGTGCAAAGCCGTGGCTTTCCATGCCCACGGCATCGATCACGGCATCGGGTCCGATCCCACCGCTCATTTCCATCAGGGCTTGCAGCACATGAGTTTGCTTGAAGTCGATGACCTCGGCCCCCAACTGCCGTGCCAGGGCAAGCCGGGTAGGGTATTCGTCGATGGCGATCACCTTGGCGGCCCCCATGATCAGCGCAGATTGAATCGCGAACAACCCCACAGGCCCACAGCCCCAGACCGCGATTGTATCGCCGGGTGCGATCCCGGCGTTTTCTGCAGCCATCCAGCCGGTGGGCAGGATATCGGAAAGGAACAATACCTGTTCATCGTCGAACCCTTCGGGGATGACAATCGGCCCGACGTTCGAAAAGGGAACGCGCACATATTCGGCCTGACCGCCCGGATAGCCGCCCGTCAGATGCGAATAACCAAAAAGCCCGGAAACGGCGTGACCATACAGTTTTTCCGTCATCTCCTGTTTTTCGACCGGATTGGAATTATCGCAGGCCGAAAACAGTTGCTTTTCGCAAAAGAAACACTTGCCACAGGATATCGTGAAGGGAACAACCACGCGCTGGCCCTTTTGCAAAGTGCTGGCAGGGCCGGTATCCACGACGCGGCCCATGAATTCATGGCCGAGGATGTCGCCGCTGGTCATGCCCGGGATAACGGCGTCGTAAAGGTGAAGATCCGATCCGCAGATCGCGGTCGCGGTAACTTCAATGATGGCATCTGCGGGGTTGACGATTTCGGGGTCGGGAACGGTTTCCATTCTCACATCGTGCTTGCCGTGCCAGGTCAGTGCGCGCATTGGGATTACCTCAGGTGTTGCGATTGCGGTTTGTGGCGATCTCGCCGGTTTCCATCAGCATTTTCAGCCGCTTCAGTTCCTGCCGGCCCTGCAGGGCCGGTTCCGCCAGAAAGGCCTTTGCGATCCAGCGACCGATTTCACCACCGGGCGGGACATAGGCGATGCGGGCCTCGACCTGCGTACCGCGATTGCCGGGGGCCTCGCGGAAACGGACACTTCCCTCGGTGTCGATCTGGGACTGCGGCGTGGACCGCCAAGAGATGAATTCGTTTTCGCGGTCCTGCACGATGCGGGTTTCGACCGTTACATTGTGATTGGCCGGGCCTTTTATCACCCAGCGGGTCAGGTCGCCATCAACGTCAACACTATGCACGTTCGCCATGAACCTGGGCAGATTGGTGAATTCGCGCCAGAACGCGTATAGTTCTGCGCGCGGGCGGGCGATAGTGACGGTCCTTCCGGTCACCGCATAATCCCCGAACCGGGCACGCCTTGTGGTATGACGCGGCGCGTCATCTGCGGGATGCGCCTGTTGCTGCGGCCGGGCCAGGTAAAGCAAGCCGCCAGCAACTGCAGTGCCCACTGCGAGCAGTTTCCAAAGATCCGCACGGGACGAAGAATGGCCTTTCGTCTGCATATTCATTCGGTGTCTCCTTGATCATTCAACGTCGTCGTGTCGTTGTCGTCCTCATCTGAAACACCGGCTGGGATGGGATGTTCCCGTCAGTTACGCGGCGGCCCCGATGCGCAGCTTCAGGTCGCGGGCCTGATCAAAAAGCCCGCAAGCAGCAGCTTGCGGGCTTTTGTGGCTCAACCGGCAGATAAGTGTCAGTGCCGTACCGTGTCTGTGCGTTTTGTCAAAACGACAACAACCACCTCCAGTATCCCGACAAGCACATGCGGCCACCAGATCACATGGGCATAGCCCAGCAGCCAGGGCGATACCGCCAGAAATATCCCCGAGACGACATCCACGCCCAGATGGACGTTCAGGGGGATCACCTTTGCCAGGCTCAATTCATAGCTTGTCATCAGGCTCATCACGATGATGGCCACACCGATCAGCTGCGGCAGCCATTGTTCGACCCCGCCGGTGGCAAAGCCAAAAATATAAGGCGCGAGGATCAGAAGCGCACCGGTCAGATAGTCGATGATTCCGTGAGTTCGGGTATCAATCATGGTCTTACTCCGCTTTGTCAGTTCATGGTCAAAAGTCGTATCTCGCGGCTGCGTGCATCAGGCAGAGACGAGGCTTATTGCAATCTTGATATCCGGCCTTGGCCCACCCGGCTGCAGGCTGGTCAACTGCGCCGTAAACGCGAAACCGGCATCCATCAGGTTCTGTAACGTCTGATTTGCGACGCGCGGGACATAGCCGACCTTGGCACCATCCGCGGTCCACACGGCCACGGCCCGCGGGTCATAATCGTTGTCCGGCTCCCGCACGAGGGCAAGCGACGAACCGATGGAAAGCTGCCGCCCCGCCCGCGCGATCATGCCAGGTGTCGTGCCGGTGACATGAGTCTGCAGCACCGGCACGGCCTTGGCCGCTACCGGCCCCGCGGCCGCCCCGGCGGGCGCTGCTGCGGCAACCGCCACGCCTGCGCCCGCAACAAAGCCACGTCTTGACAGCGTGTTCATTGTCCATCCTCCTGATCGTCAAGCTGCACATTCTGCCCGTAGCTGCCCGGCCGCGCGGGACGAAGAACGGGGACCTCGCCCATCGGTTCCATCGGGCGAATGCTGAATTCGCCGCCCTGCCCATCGACCGAGGGACCCTCGCTCCAGCGCCCGCGCGGCGGTTCGGCACCGTCTGCGGTAAAGCCCAGATAAACGTAGTTGAAATCCTGATTTTCGGCCTCCTGCGGAAAGGAATTCGGCACGGGCATCTGCGGGCCTTCTTCCTCCAATTCCTCGATCACGGCCTTCCACTGGTTCTGATGCATCGTGTCACGCGCGATCAGATAGGACAGCATATCGCGCATCCCCGGATCGTTGGTCATGTGATAAAGGCGCGTCGCAAGCAGACGACCGGTGCCTTCGGCAGTGACGTTGGCATACATATCACCCGCAATATTGCCCGAGGCATAGACATGGCTCATGTCGAAGGGCACGCCATCGGCATCCGCCGGAGTCGCAGCAAGGCCCGCCGACAGAAACTGACGGAAATTACGCCCGCCCATGATCGCGCCGACGGCGGCATCCTGCGCGCCTTCCTCTTGCAGGGCGATGGGCGCCCCTTCGAGGTTCAGCGCCACGGCGGTGGCCAGCATCTCGATATGGCCCAATTCCTCGGCGGCGGTGTTCAGCAGCATGTCGCGGTATTTGGCGGGGCCACGCATACCCCAGGCCTGAAACATATATTGCATCGCGACCCGGATCTCGCCTTCGACGCCGCCGATCGCTTGCTGTAATGCGCGGGCAAAGGTGGGATCCGGGGTTTCGACGCGCACAGGAAACTGTAATCTGTAATCAGTATAGAACATTTGCGTTCTCCTTTATGTGGCGGGCATGTTCAGATGCTGCAAAACAGCGCAGGCGGATCAATGTTCCAGTGAATACGTCGCAAGGGTGGATGAACCTGCATTCAACCTTGCGGATGAATAAGCCGATTTCGATCACAGGTTTGATTGGCACAGGTCGTCAGACCTGCCATCCACAATGGCGAAGACATGAAAAACATGTCGCGCCAAAGGATGATAACACGATGAAACCGGCCTTATGTTTCGCTGCATTGACCCTCGTCGTTTTCAGCACGCAGGCCCCTGCGCAATCTGTCCCGTCTCAGCGCGATAGCCATGCGGATTTCCAGACGGTGCAGGCGCGCACGCTTGACGACGTGATCGTGCAACTGGAATCCGCAGGCTTTTCGATCGACGATATCGGACGTACTTTTCTGGGGCGTATCCGCATCACTGCCAGCAACCAGACGATGATCCGCGAAATCGTGATGAGCCGCGCAACCGGCGAAATCATGTCGGATGTTGCCAGGGTGCGCGAGGCTGATGCTGCCGGGCCGTCGCACACCGGCAGCGCGGCAAGCAACGGCGTGGCGGGCGGGAATCCCCGCAGGGCAGGAGAAACCGGATCGAGCACCCGCGGCAGCGGCTCCGATAATCGGTCAGGCAACGCGCGCGCGTCCGGCAATTCCGGAAACAATGCTGGTGCGGGCGCTGGAAACAGGTCAAATTGAACCACCCTGTCCGCGTAGATGTTCAATTTGCGTGGATACCCTCTGCTGACCGGGAACCGCGCATGCTTGACCGAAGAATATTCAAGAAGCACACGGTTTTACGCCTCGTCATTCTTTTGACGCTGCAAACAATCTGTGCGGGATTTTTTATCATTGAACTCGCGACCGATGTTTTGGGAATGCGTCATTGGGCAGTCAGTTGGGTAACGCGGGAATTGCTGCAGATCGGGGCGAGCGTGGGTCTGGTGCTGGGGGCGATCGCATCTATCGCGCTTTTGCGGCAGACGTTGCAGCGGGTCGATATCGTCGAACAGCAGGTGCGCGTCGCCTCCGGGCTGTTTATCGATGTGCTGCACGAACAGTTTCTTGCATGGGATTTAAGCCCCGCCGAACGGGAGGTCGCGCTTTTCGCCGTCAGAGGATATTCCAACGCTGAAATCGCGCAAGCACGCGGCAAAAGCGAAGCAACGGTCAAAACGCAATTGAACGCGGTGTTCCGCAAGGCGGATCTGTCGGGGCGCACCGCGCTCGTGTGCCATTTTATCGATGTCGTGCTGCAGAATATGCCTTTGGAGGCGCAGGCTGCCGACCCCGTCCCGGATTGATTGATATTCCGCAGGCTGCTGGCGTGGCTTGCGGACAAGTTTGTTCAGTTAGTTTTGTTGCCAGTTCAAAGTGGATTATCCACAAAACAGCGTAGCAAAGGTCCCAGAATGAAGAGATCGGTCAGTCTTGTTCTTATCGCTCTTCTGGCGGCGTGCAATTCCGACAAGGATGGCGGCACCGGCTCATCCATAATCGTGACTCAAAATCCGGGCGATGGCACAGATGGCCCGATCACCGGTGGCAGTACGACCGGGGATTACCCGTACCCGTGGAACCGCTATTTTGTGACCGAGTTTGACGAAATCAAGGTGCAGCGTATCCGGGATCTGCCCGGTTTCATCGCCAATAATTTCCGGTTCAGGCTCCAACTTAAGGACCATCCCACATACGGTGGCCGAGGCGAATATGTGGAATCGAACCCACTGGCTGCGGCGCGGCTTGACTATGCCCTCTCCACCGGTCTGAGCGGGGCGGGACAGATCGTGTCGATGATCGACAGCGGCATACGGATAACGCACGAACAATTCGCCGGCAAAAAGATCTACACCTCAGGCGGCGCGATGCCGGGCGGTGATTTTCACGGCACGGCGGTTGCCTCGGTGATGGCAGGCACTGGGACAAACGGCGGCACCTTGGGCTTTGCGCCGGGGGCGGACATTCACCAGGGTTATCTTGATTTTGACTCGTCGCTCAGTTGGGCCGCCCTTGGTGGCTATATGACAGACGCCGCATCACTGGGCGCGATTGTTTCGAACAACTCCTGGGGACTGAGCGATCTGACCGTGAAAGACCAGAACGTGGCTGCCTATTTCCAACACTCGGGCCGCAAACCCTATGTTGACGGGCTGCGCGAGTTCGCGACAGGGGGCGTCATCGTTTTTGCGCTGCAGAATGACTATCTCGCCGATAGTGCCAGCCTGATCGCCGCCTTGCCGCTGGGCATCCCGGAACTGGAATCCAACTGGATCAGCGTCGTGAACGCGATCCCCACCTTCAACGATACGCGTATCGAAAGCGCAGAGCGGATATCGACCGCATGCCTTGAAACCGCACGTTTCTGCATGACCGCGAACGGGCAGATCATGGCCGCATCCGAAACCCGCGACGACAGCTACCAGATTGCTGTCGGGGCGTCGTTTGCGGCACCACAGGTTTCGGGATCAATTGCGTTGCTGGCAGAGGCGTTTCCCGATCTGGCCGCCTCGCAACTGCGTGACAGGCTGCTTGCCACTGCGGACAACAGCTTTTTCAAGCACACCGACTCGCTTACCTTCGCACCGGGGATCGCGCATGGCTACAACACAGAATTCGGGCATGGTTTTCTGAATCTGCGCGCGGCCTTGCTGCCCATCGGACAGGCAGAAATACCCATGGCCAATGGCCAGTCGCTTGACCTGGGGACTGCGGCGATCACGTCTGGTTCTGCGACGGGTGACGGGTTGGCGCGGTCATTGGCAAGCATGAGTGTGGTATCGACCGATCAGCTATATGGCAGCTTCAACCTGTCCGCCGATGTGCTGGCCGGTGCGACCGGTCGCGCTGATCCGGCCCTGACGGCCTTGTCGGCGGCGATCCGTCCCGCCATGGCCACCAACCGCAGTAATCTGAACGCCGCGATCCGCAGCGGCGCCAACCTGGCCGGCCACCAGGGTGCCTGGACCGACCCGACTGGCGCAGAGATTTTGGGCGGTGCCCATGTCCAACTGACAGCCGCCGACAGCCCCCTTGGCCTTGCCGTGATGACGGGCGAGGCAACGACCGGCATCTTCCTGCATCAGACCTTCGACCTTGCGGGTGGCAGCCTGCAGGTCGGGGTCGCGACGATGCGCACCGACGGGTCGATCATGGGGGTCAGCGTTCCGCGCTACAGCGGTGAGGTCACGTCCCTTACCAACGCGCTGCATATCGACTTTGCATCCACAATTGCGACCAACACCGCGCTGCGTTTCAATGCGGAAACAGGCTATGCGAATGGCGATGGTGCGGGCATGGTCCGGGACTTCAGCACGATTTCTTATAATCGCGTCGGTTTCACCGTCGAACGGGCCGACGTCGGACAGACCGGCGATGTGCTGGCGGTCTTCGCGCGGCGCCCCTTGGGGATCACACGTGGATCGGCCGATATGGACCTGCCCGTGCAATTCGCCACCGGCGAAACCAGCTTTGCGACGCGGCGAGTCAGCCTTGCACCGGTCGAACGTCAGCTTGATCTGGGGTTTGAGTACAGCGCCCCGATTTCACGCAGCGGGAATCTGACGCTTGGCATGATGCATAGCGACAATGACGGCAACGTCGCCGGGCGCAGGGCGATGTCGGGGTTCGTCGGGGTTCAGTTCAGTTTCTGATCTCTGGTTGATGTTGGCCTGTTCACCGATTACCCATGGGGGTATCCTGCGCCGGAACCTGATCTGGCGAAACGATGAGAGAGATCAGATTGCCGCTTTCCTGCACCCGCCCCCGGATCATGCTTGCCCTGGGCTTGCTCTGCATCGCTGCAGGCTGCGGTTCGGCCCGGCATGCGCCGTCCTCGGATGTCGATTGCATGGCGCGCGCGATTTATTTTGAATCGCACCGGTCCAGCCGCGACGGGATGATCGCCGTGGGCAGCGTGGTCATGAACCGCGTGCAATCGCCCGCCTTTCCCAATACCATCTGCGGCGTGGTCAGCCAGAAAGGCCAGTTCGCCCCCGGCGTCATGACCAAGCAGATGGGCAGCCGGTCAACTCCCGCCGTGATGGCCGCGGCGCAATCGGTCATCCGCGGCGAACGGCATCCGCAGATCGCGAACGCACAATTCTTTCATGCGGAATGGTATCAGGCGTCCTTTAACAATATCCATTATGTCGTGACGACGGGCGGGAATGCATTCTACGAAAAGCGACGGCCCGAAGCTGTGACAGCGCGCAGACCACTGCCCGCGACCGAAGGGCTGACCAGGCGGTGATTGCCGCACCCACGATTGTCTATAGCGCGAACACGCTGCGGCAAAGGGCGATGGCATTCAGCAGGACCGGATCGCTCGGCACTGTCGCTTCAACATCAGCCACGGTTTGCGCGGCTTCCGCAGCCAGCGCGTCAAAATCAGCCGCGTCCTGCGTGCCGGCAAGCGACAGCGCGATCAGCAGGCGCGCCTGATCCATCGGGGCAGCAGTCGCCGGATCAGGCGCCAGCAGACGCGCCCGTGCCAGATCGTGATCCAGTGGCAGGGCGGGTTCGGCAAGCGGATTCACCGTCAGCGTCGCAAACTGCGCGCCCAGTTCAAGCTGTTCCAGTTTCACAACGACCGCTGTCGATACGATCAGCGCCAGTATCCAGCCGATCTGACCGCGTGCCGCGTGCAAGCCGCTATGTTTTATCATGCTGATAGCCTTCCATCACGGGTAAATCGAATGTGGGGTCCGGTTGCCAGAATGCGGCGCGAATGATCAGACCCAGCGACATCATGTTATTCGCGCTCCAGAATGTATTCACGATCATCGCGCCCAAAGTATAGCCCGACACGCCAAGGGCGAACAGGCTCCAGCCATAGACAAGCGCGGCAAGGTTCACCACCACAAGCAGGATCTGCCAGCGCACCAGCTTGAGATAGCGGCCCGATGCGCGATCCTTGGGGGTGACCGTGAAACTGATCTTCTGGCCGCGCAGCACCGACCACAGCGCCTTGAGCGTGAGCGGGAACATCGCCAGATACCAGCGCCGCCCCTTCATCACCGGTGTCCCCCACAGGCCGATCATCTGCGCCATTTCGTTCAAAAGCAGAAACGGAATGATGTGCAGAAAGAAATCAAGCGAATAGGTCGCTACCGGTGCCACGCCGGAAAACAGAAAGATGATCGGCGCAAGCAGAAAGACGATATTCCACAAAGGCGACAGATAGGAATAGAATGTCATCGCATACATCAGCTTTTGCGGGATCGTCAGACCGCGCCGGAAAAGCGGGTTGTCATTGCGCAGGATATCAAGCGTACCGCC
>NZ_JBKBQY010000060.1:0-20721 GCF_046292185.1 Yoonia sp. | reverse complement strand
CGGAGTAACCAGCGCTGTCGAAATCGCCAAAGCGGATAATAGTCGTTTCATAATAAACTCCTCCCTAGAGTTGTTGGCCGGGTCACTGACCCGGTTTGCGTCCTCGCTGCAAAACAACAGCAAGAATGATGATAGCCCCCTGAATGGCACCATTCAGATAAGGCGAAACAAGATCGGTCAGGTTCAGGATATTGCCGATCAGGGTCAGGATCAGCACGCCGATCACTGTGCCCCACACGCGGCCAAACCCGCCTTTGAGGGCTGTGCCACCAACGATGACGGCGGCAATCGCCTCAAGTTCCCAAAGAAGGCCGGTGGCGGACGACGCTGAGCCAAGCCGCGGGACATACATGATCGTGGCGATCCCGACCAGAATGCCCAGCATGACATAGGTCAGCATCCGCACTCGTGCGACGCGCACAGAAGAATAGCGCGCGACCTGATCATTGGACCCGATGGCTGCGCAATGGCGGCCGAATGCAGTGGAACGCATCAGCAGTTCGCCGCAGATCACCACGATGGTAAAGACGATGATCGGCCACGAGATGCCAAAGATGCCGCCGTAATATACCGGCTGATAAAACGTCCGCAGGCTGAAATCGAGGCTGAGCGTCCCGCCGTCGGCCAGCCATGTGACCAGAGAGCGATATATGCCCATCGATCCCAAGGTGACAATGAAGGCATCCATACCCAGCCGCGTGATCAGTACGCCGTTCAGCAATCCCGCAAACAGCCCCGCGGCCAGCGCCACGGCCATGCCAAGCAGAACAATCGGAATGCCGATCCCCATCACCGGGAGCGCGGTATTCATCACCAGGATCATGAGACCGGCGATAAAGGCGGCCATCGAGCCAACCGAAAGATCAAGCCCCCCAGCGGTGATGACAAAGGTCATCCCGACCGCGATAATTCCGATAAAGGCAGAGCGCGACAACACATTGGAAATATTCCCGGCGCTCAGGAAGTTGGGGTTCATCAGGGCTCCCATGATGATCAGCACGACCAGCGCCACAATCGGGCCAATCACGCTCATCTTGATCTTGGGGGATGACAGGGTGGCGGTGGTCATCTACGCAGTCCTTTCCAGCGGGGCGCTCTGGCCGACCCCCATGGCCAGCCGCACAATAGCGTCTTCGGTGGCGTCAGCGCCGGACAGTTCGCCTGCGATCCGGCCCTGCCGCATCACCAGCACACGGTCGGCAAGACCGATCACCTCTTGCATCTCGGATGAGATCACGACGATGGCGCGTCCTTCAGATGCCAGCCTGCGGATAAATTCGTACATCTGCTGCTTTGTGCCGATATCGATGCCGCGTGTGGGTTCGTCGATCACAAGGATGTCGGGGTCGGACAGCATGGTTTTGGCGAACAACAGCTTTTGCTGGTTGCCGCCTGACAGGCTGCCGACATCAACGTCACGGCTGCCGCGAATGTCGAATTCGGCGACAGCATTGTCCAGCGCCTTGTCTTCGGCCCGCGCGTCGATCATCCAGTTTGAAAACTTATGCAGGGCTTGCAGCGTCAGGTTTACGCGCAAGCTTTTCGTCAACAACAACCCACGCGTTTTGCGGTCCTCGGTCAGATAGGCCAGCCCCAGCGCCAGCGCTTCCCACGGTTGGCGGATGGTCACGGCATTGCCGTTGATCCGCACATGCCCTTGCGCGGGGCGTAGTCCGGCAAGACCTTCAAACGTCTCGGTGCGGCCAGAGCCGATCAGTCCCGCGACACCCAGCACCTCGCCCTTGTGCAGGTTGAACTGGATATCCTGGGCGAAGCCGGGGATATTGAACCCGTCCACTTCCAGCGCCAGCGCGCCTTTCGTGCTGTTCTTCGGCGGATAAAGAGTTGATATTTCGCGGCCCACCATCGCCTCGGCCATCCGGTGTTCGTCCATCTCACTGGCCGGGCCGGACCAGACGACGGAGCCGTCGCGCATGATCGTCAGGTCATCGGCAATCGCTGCGACTTCATCGAGTTTATGCGAGGTGAACAACACTGCCGTCCCATGATCGCGCAACGCACGGACCTGGTCCAGCAACACGGCGGTTTCAGTGCGCGTCAAAACTGCCGTCGGTTCATCCATGATCAGCACGCGCGTGTCTCGCAGCAGTGCCTTGGCGATCTCAACCATCTGTTTATCGGAATTGGCCAGTTCCGATATCGGCCGGTCCGGATTCACGTCGCAGCGCAGGCGGCCCAGCAATTCGCGGGACTTGGCACGCATCGCGGCCTTGTCCAGAAACCAACCGCGTCGCAACTCGGACCCAAGGAAAATATTTTCTGCCACGGTCAGATGCTCAGCAAGATTGAATTCCTGATGGATCAGTGAAATTCCCTGCGCCTCTGCCTGCCCCATATCGGCAAAGCTGACGGGCTCGCTCTGTAACAATACCTGTCCCGCGCTGGGGAGCTGATAACCGGTCAGGATCTTCATCATCGTAGATTTGCCCGCCCCGTTTTCGCCGATCAGCGCATGGACCCGACCGGGGTGCAGGGCGATATCCGCGCCATGCAGCACCTCGATCGGGCCAAAGCTTTTGCTGACCGCAGAAAGGGCGAGGACGGGCGTCGTCACAGCGTGACCCATGCAGCATCATCCTGGGATGACCGGATCGCGGCCGCGATAAACCGCATCCCATCAAGACCTGCATCCACCCCCGGCAACAGCGAAAGGTCAGGTGTTTCGCCCGCTTCAGCCGCACGGATCGCCGTAGCGGCCCCGGCGTAAATGTTGGCGAACCCTTCCAGATACCCCTCAGGATGACCGCCCGGGGTACGCGTCACGGCGTTAGCCGCAGCACCCGCACCGCTTCCGCCGCGCGTCAGCAGGCGTTTGGGTTCGCCGAACGGTGTGAACCACAGATAATTCGGGTCTTCCTGCGCCCATTCCAGGCCCCCCTTTTCACCATAAACCCGCAGTCGCAACGCGTTTTCATTGCCGGGCGCAACCTGACTGCACCACAGCATCCCGCGCGCGCCGCCATCAAACCGCAGCAGGAAATGCGCATTGTCATCGACGCGCCTGCCGGGAACGAAGGTCTGCAGATCGGCAGCGAGACTTTGCACTTTTTGCCCCGTCACAAAGCAAGCAAGATTATGCGCATGGCTGCCAATATCGCCAATCGACCCCCCCGCGCCGGACCGTTCGGGATCGGTCCGCCACTCGGCCTGCTTGTTATCGCCGCTTTGCTCTGCTGCCTCAGTCAACCAATCTTGCGGATATTCCACCTGCACCACGCGCAGATCACCCAGATCACCCGCCGCAATCATCGCGCGGGCCTGACGGATCATCGGATAGCCGGTATAATTATGCGTCAGGATGAACAGCGCCTTGGCATCGGCGATGGCTTTCGACAATTCCTCGGCCTGTGCCAAAGTCGCCGTCAATGGCTTGTCGCAGATCACATGTATCCCGCGCCGCAGGAATGCCATCGCAGGCCCCGCATGCATATGGTTCGGCGTCACGATAGACACCGCGCGGACGCCATCCGGGCGACCCGATTCCACCTCGGCCATTTCCTCGTAGCTGCCATAACAGCGATCCGCTGCAAGCCCCATTGCCTGCCCGCTTTCCAGCGACCGCTCCGGGGTTGAAGACAAAGCCCCTGCGACCAGATCAAACTGCCCGTCGATGCGCGCAGCAATCCTGTGGACCCCGCCGATAAAGGCGTCCTTGCCGCCGCCGACCATGCCAAGACGAATTTTTTCCATGGTTTATATCCCCAACATGCGCCGGTTTGCAGCGTCATCCGTGCCGCCATCTGCGAAATCATCAAAGGCACGTTCGGTCACCCTGATGATATGATCCTTCACAAATTGCGCACCTTCACGCGCACCATCCTCGGGATGTTTGAGCGCGCATTCCCATTCGACCACGGCCCAGCCATCAAAATCATTGGCGGCCATCTTGGAAAAAATTGCCCCAAAATCGACCTGACCGTCGCCAAGGCTGCGGAACCGGCCGGCGCGGTTGACCCAGCCTTGGAAACCGCCATAGACACCCTGGCGCCCGGTGGGGTTGAATTCGGCGTCTTTGACGTGGAACATCTTGATGCGGTCTTTGTAGATGTCGATATTGTCTAGATAATCCAGACATTGCAGCACATAATGCGACGGGTCATAGAGCATATTTGCGCGGCCGTGGTTGTTCACACGCTCAAGGAACATCTCAAAACTGATCCCGTCATGCAGGTCTTCGCCGGGGTGGATTTCATAACAGATATCGACGCCGGAGTCTTCTGCATGGTTCAGGATCGGCAACCAACGCGTGGCGAGTTCGTCAAAAGCAGCCTCCACCAGCCCGGCGGGGCGCTGCGGCCACGGGTAGACGAAAGGCCATGCCAATGCGCCCGAGAAACTGGCGAGCGTATTGATCCCCATGTTCTGCGAGGCAGTCAGTGCCAGTTTCACCTGATCCACGGCCCAGGCCTGCCGGGCTTTGGGATTGCCGCGCACGGAGGGGTCGGCGAAACCTTCAAACGCGTCATCATAGGCGGGGTGGACAGCGACCAACTGGCCTTGCAGATGGGTGGACAGTTCGGTGATCGCGATCCCGTTGGTGGCCGCGACACCTTTGAGTTCATCACAATAATCACGGCTTTCGGCGGCGCGGGCAAGGTCGATGAACCGTGCGTCCCACGATGGCAGCTGCACACCCTTGTAGCCGCAATCCGCAGCCCATTTCGTGATACCATCCCAGGAGTTGAATGGCGCTTCGTCCCCGGCAAATTGTGCCAGGAACAGGGCGGGTCCCTTGATTGTTTTCATTGTCTTTCTCCTTCTAAAGTGCAGGCCATTACGGATTTAGCTGTCGATCAGGTTCACCAGCGGGAAGTGGCAGCGCCGCTTGCGCGGGAAGGTTATCTTTCAGAAAAATAGCTGGGGTAATGTCGCGCGCCGGATCGTGCCAGTCGCGACCGTCCGCGATTGCCTTCATCACATCAATGGCCAACGACACTTCCTGCGCCGGTTTTTGGTCAATCACAGCATCGACCAGCCCACTTTCGAGTCCCATCCGGCTGGTCGGAGTCAATTCGTGCATAACCACGACAGGGCGCGGTTCGATCAGATCCTGCAGCAGGTCTATGAGGCCACGGTTGCCAGCGCCGATCGAATAGATGCCAGTAATCTCTGGATGATCCACGAGCGCCTGCCTGACATTGGCGCGCATCAGATCAGGTCGGTCGTCGACCCATAGCGCGGGAAGGATGCGCATAGCGGGCATTTCACCGGTCAGCACCGCGGATACACCTTCCAGGCGTTCGCGGTGGTCTCGGGCGCGTAGTGATCCCAGCACCGGCAGGACGCACCCCGCGCGCGCAACATGCGCCATGCGCAACAGCCGCCCTGCGGTACGTCCGGCCAGCACATTATCGATCCCGACATAGGCAACGCGCGCATCAGGCGCTGCATCGCCGACCAAGGTGACGACCGCCAAGCCACGGTCGCGCAAAGCGGCAATCGCGGCCGTGATCCGCGGAGCTTCGGTCGCCACAACGGCAAGGCAGTCACAGGAAACATCGGCAGACTCCAACGCCAGGCCCAATGCCTCGGTGTCCAGCGCTGGAATTTCCGTCACCGAGATCAGAATGCGGTCCGCTTGGCGAAGATCCCGCTCTCGATCCAGCGCCGCGCGCAGTGCCCGGAAAAAGCTGTGATCGGCTTTCGGCAGCAAAAACTGGAATTTGTAGACACGTCCGCGCGAAAGATTGGCGGCATGCTGGTCCCGCACATAGCTAAGGGCGTCAATAGCCGCGCGCACGCGCTCAATGGATTTCGGTGCCACGCCACCGCGCGCATTCAACACCCGGTCAGCGGTTGAATAGCTCACGCCAGCAGCCCGCGCGACATCGTGCAGCGTGGGTTTACGCATTCCCGAATCCTCCCTACGCACATTCAGACGAAAGTTCTGACAGACGTCAATCATTTTTTGGTGAAATTTTACGAAGAGGCGTTATCGATTTCGGGACCCTGGCGGCAAGCTCTAGTAACTTTCTGCGCAAAGGCGACGCGGGGTCACTAATGTTGGCCCTTTGGAATACTCAACCGGCTGCTGTCGATAAGTCGGACGCAGTCAGTACCAGCATCGTAAACGATTACTTGTAAACAGATTTAGTAATTTAGTACTACTGTATCCTATTACTTCTCAATTGTGCAGGACTGGGGCAGATTGGTAAATGACAGGGATCAGGGTCTTGGCGCGCCGGTTGAACATGTCAATCGGAACCGTTTCGCGTGCATTGAATGGCAAGCCCGGCGTCAACGCGGAGACGCGCAAGCGGGTCATCGCGATGGCCCAAGCAACCGGCTATGTTCCGAACGCGGCGGGCAGCAACTTGCGCAAAGGGCGCACACAGACCATCGGATTGATGATTAGGACCGGACCGACTTCATTGGGTGCCGGAAAGTTTTTTCTGGCGGTCAGTGGTGCCATGCAGGAGGTCTTGGCCGATCACAATATCGACCTTGCCTTGCTGCCCATCCACGGTGCGATGGATCCCTTGGCATATCTACGACGCATGCTACAGCGCGGGGCAATGGATGGCCTTATTCTAACCAGCACAGAAATAGATGATGAATGCATCGCTCTGCTGGCGGCATCTTCGCTGCCCTTCATGACCTTGGGAAGATCCAGCACGCCGGGAGACTACCTGTGGATGGATCTCGATTTTGAACAGGGCGCGCGAAAGGCCGTGACACGTTTGGCCGAACTTGGTCACCGCCGAATCGCCGTGTGCGTCCCGGAAGGCAAGCTCAATCTCTCGCAGCTTTACCGCGAAACCTGGCGCCAGACGATGGCGGAAAACGACCTTCCGGCAAGTGATGACATCAGCTTTGCCGGCAGCAGCTGCGAAGATGGCGGGGCAGAGGTTGCGGCGCGTCTGCTCACACTATCAGACCGCCCCACGGCGATCATCATGTGCTCGGAACCGATGATCAGCGGTTTCTGTGGCGGCTTGATGGCGGCCAACCTGCGCCCCGGCACCGATCTGTCCATTATTGGCTTGCGTCAAAGCTCGCTCCTACGCCACCTCAGACCGCCCATCAGTTGCTTTGAACTGTGCCTGACGACCCTTGGCCGCGACCTGGCAAATGCCATGCTTGCGCTGACCTACAGCATTAACGCCGATCCCATGCCAACCTCCGGGCTTATCCCGATGACCTATGTCGAAACCGCCTCTGTTCAGCAAATTTGAAATCACTCACGCAGCATCGACCGTGATCCTGATCATCTTGCTGACAGCGTGCTGTTATTTCTGCTCAGCCTGCGTCGGTTTTGTTTCCAGTGCCCAGAATGCCCATCTGAAAAAAGTATCGTCAGCCATAGAACGGATGACAATGGCAATAACCCCCGTCGCAACCACGGCAAAAACCAGCCGCCCGAACAGAACGCCGCTGATATCCGCGCCGATAGCCATAACAATCAGCGTATCCTCGATAATGCTATGCGCAAAGCCCATGAAGACGCAGGACAGGAACACCTGACGTGGCGAAACTGCGCCGGACCGCGCCTCGCGGATCAGTAACCCACCGCCGTAGGATATGCCCAGAAACAGCCCGACAGCGGTCAGATGCCCGGCCTCTCCCCGTATGCCTGCAAGGCGCAGCACGGGTGCCAGAGCCGTCATCATCAGTTTCAGGATCCCCGTTACTTTGAGCAGATCAAGCGCCCAGGACAAGCCCAACAGGATCACCAGCATCCAGCCCATCAGTTCGAGCAATTGCAGGAAGAACGCAGACCAAGACAGCGTTTCACCCGTCGGAATCCACGTCGGATCGACCGGCGCAGCCAGCCACCCGGTCGCCGCCAGCAGATGATGCAGCATCAGCGCGTAAAGCACACCGCCCCCGGCGCGCAAAAGCACTGTCAACCACATCTGAGGCCCGGCCTTTTGGATGATTTTCTGCTCGATCGGCAGGCCATGCGCGAACAAGAGAAGCGCCGAAAAGATGGTAACATCCGCCACCGAAAGGTCCGCCACCGGCACCAGTACGAAAACCAGCGGGATCGCACCCCAGATGCCGACCAACAGCCCGCTCAGCCAGGCCAGTCCCAGCTCCGGGGGCAGGCCGATCATGCTCATGACGGGGGCGAAGGCGGGGGCGAGCAGTTCGATTATGCCCATGCGCGACAAAAGCTCTGTCATAACCGTGATCGGGAAGATGATCCGGGCAAGCATCCAGTAGATCGCGAAAGTATCACGCGTTTTTTGCATGAATGGTGTGAAGGCAGACATCGATTTCTCCTGTTTGATCGCCCAGATTTCCTAACCGGAACAGCGCGGCATTTTTGATCAAAGATTGCAGGTTAATGCAATTTTATTGCATGTTAGGCACGAGAGGAATTCTTCATGGACCGGATCGATAAAAAGCTGCTGAACCTTCTGCAACGCGACGCAGCGAAAACCAATGTCGAGATGGCTGATACGGTCGGCTTGTCTCCGTCAAGCTGCCTTCGCCGCGTGCGAAAATTGCACCAAAGCGGCATCATCGACCGCATTGTCGCAATACTGAACCCGGCCAAGGTGGGGCGCGTGCTGAAGGCATTGGTCACCGTAGAATTAAAGCTGCATGGCGAACAGCATATGCGCCGGTTCCTTGATCTGGCGACCGCCGAAGAGGCGGTGGCCCAAGCCTATGCCGTCACGGGCGAAACCGATGTCGTATTGGTCCTGCGCTTGCGCGACATGGACGAGTTCGATGCCCTATGCGACCGCCTGTTCCGCGACAGGACCAATGTTGCGCGCTTTTTTACCATGGTCGTGATCCGCACAGCAAAAGATGAAACTGCCGTGGACGTATAAACCTTGTCGCGTGATGAAGCATCGCCGTTTCGTGATCCGCCCCAACAGGCTCGGCGCAGTGGGTCAACCCAGCCGCAGGCCCGATGTGGCACTGAACGGGTGCAGCTCCGACACTGCCGCGAAAAATGGAATTTGCGCACCTTCCGCAACCGCCGGCAGCCCCTGAACCCGCATCGTCATCGGCTGGTTGCTGCCTTCAAGCACGATATAGATATGGCTTTCGGCACCCGCCGGTTCCAACAGTACGACCCTGCCGTCTAGGCGCAGATGCGGCGCATCTGGTGCGGTCAATAGCAGATTGTCCGGGCGGATACCGATCAGGTCTGTACCGTCCGGCAACCCGGTCAGACCAGCCGCAGCGCCGGTCTCGCGCAGATATTTGGCATCGACCATGTTCATCGCTGGTGATCCGATAAAGCCGGCAACAAAGACCGTGGCGGGCTTGTTGAACACCTCCATCGGGGTGCCGACCTGTTCGATGCGTCCGCCGTTCAGCACGACCAGACGGTCGGCCATGGTCATCGCTTCCAACTGGTCATGCGTAACGTAGAGCGATGTGGTTTTCAGCCGTTTTTGCAACTGCCGGATTTCGACCCGCATCTGCACACGCAGTTTTGCGTCAAGATTCGACAACGGCTCGTCGAACAAAAACGCTGCCGGTTCACGCACCAAGGCGCGGCCCATCGCCACACGCTGGCGTTGCCCACCCGACAGGTTGCGCGGTTTACGGTCAAGAAATTGCCCGATTTCCAACATCTCGGCAGCCTCGCGCACGCGGCGGTCAATTTCGTCTTTCTGCAATTTGCGGTTTCGTAACCCGTAGGCAAGATTGCTGAATACACTCATATGCGGGTAAAGCGCGTAATTCTGGAACACCATCGCGATATCGCGTTCTGCGGGTTCGAGTGTATTCACGACGCGATCACCGATTTTCAGCGTGCCGTCCGAAATCGTCTCCAGTCCTGCGACCATGCGCAGCAAGGTGGATTTGCCGCAGCCGGAAGGACCTACCAGCACGATCATTTCGCCATCGGCAATATCAAGGCTGATGCCTGTCACCGCCTTGACGCCGCCTGCATAGACCTTGTGCAGGTCGTCCATCACAATCGTCGCCATTTTCTATTTCTCCGTCTCTGTCAGGCCTTTGACGAACAGCCTTTGCATGAATAGGATCACAAGGATCGGAGGCAGCGCGGCCAGCACCACCGTCGCCATCACCAGATGCCATAGCGGTTCGGCATCGCCGCCCGTCACCATCCGCTGAATACCCATGACAATGGTGTAATACTTGGGGTCGGTCGTGATCAGCAGGGGCCAGAGGTATTGGTTCCAGCCGTAGATGAACATGATCACGAACAAAGCGGCGATATTAGTGATCGACAGCGGCAGCAGGATATCCTTGAAAAATTTCATCGGACCAGCTCCGTCGACGCGCGCGGCTTCCATTAACTCTTCTGGCACCGTCATGAAGAATTGCCGGAAAAGGAATGTCGCCGTTGCTGACGCGATCAACGGGATCGACAGGCCCGCAAAACTGTTCAGCATGCCCAGATTGGCAACAACCTGAAAGGTCGGCACGATCCGGACTTCGACCGGCAGCATCAGGGTCATGAAGATGATCCAGAAAAAGAACATCCGGAACGGAAAGCGGAAATAGACGATGGCAAACGCCGACAGGAGCGAGATTGACAATTTTCCCAAAGTGATCGCCATCGCCATCACGAAGGAATTCCACAGCATCCCGCCGATGGGCGGCGTGCCGGCGCGCGAGCGCCCTTCGAATATCACCGTGCGGTAATTTTCCAGCGCATTCGGCCCCGGCAGCAGCGGCATCACCCCGCGCACAAAGGTCCCTGCGGGATGGGTCGAAGCAATGACGGCCACATAGACCGGAAACACCACCAGCGCGACGCCAAGGATCAACACCAGATGGGCAAAGAACGTGCCCCAGCGGTCATTTTCAACCATTGTCCTGTTTCCTCAATAATTCACGCGCCGCTCGATATAGCGGAACTGGATGACGGTCAGCACGATGACGATCCCCATCAGGATCACGGATTGCGCGGCCGACGACCCCATGTTGAGATTGACGAAACCGTCGCGGAACACCTTATAGACAAGGATGTTCGTCGCCTGCGCGGGGCCGCCTTCGGTTGTGGCGTGGATCACGCCAAACGTGTCGAACATCGCATAGACGATGTTGACGACCAGCAGGAAGAACGTCACCGGCGACAGCAGCGGAAACACGATGGTCCAGAACCGTTTGAACCGGCTGGCCCCGTCGATCGCCGCCGCTTCCAGCAACGATTGGGGAATCGATTGAAGGCCCGCGAGGAAGAACAGAAAATTATAGGAAATCTGCTTCCACGCTGCCGCCACGATTACCAATATCATAGCGTCGCTGCTGCTGGACCTGTGGTTCCAGTCATAGCCGATCCCTTCCAGCACATAGGGCAGGATGCCGATACTGGGGTTGAAGATGAACCACCACAGCACACCGGCAATGGCGGGCGCAATGGCATAGGGCCAGACCAGAAACGTCGTATAGGTTTCCTTGGAGCGGATCATCTTGTTGACCATCACGGCGAAAAGCAGCGCCAGCCCCATCGACAGCACTGTGGTCCCGACCGAGAAATAGAGCGTGACCTTAAGCGAATTTACATACAGCGCATCGTCGAACAGCTGCGTGAAATTGCGAAAGCCGACAAAGGTCGGCGGTCGCACGCCGAACGCGTCGCCTTCCCGGTAGACCGATTGCATCAACGCCTGACTGGCGGGCCAGACGAAAAAGATCAGCGTGATGATGATTTGCGGTGCCAGCAAAGCATAGGGCAGCCAGCCGCTGGAAAAGGTGGATCGTTTGGTCTGCATCTAGGTGCCTGTCCAGCCAAGGAGAACAACGAAAAAACCACCCCTGCACTTGCAGGGGTGGATCATGCTGACAGAGCCTTAGTTCATTGAGGCTTCGAATTCGCGCAGCAACACGTTGCCCCGGCGCACCGCGTCATCCGCGGCTTGCTGGCCGGACTTGGCGCCTGACATCACGCTTTCCATCTCTTCCGAGATGATATCGCGGATCTGGACAAAGTTGCCGAAACGCAGACCGCTGGAATTCGGGGTCGGCGGATTCAGCGTCATCTGACGGATCGAGATATCAGAACCGGGGTTTTCGTCATAGTAGCCCTGATCGCGCGTCAGATCGAAAGCAGCCTGCGTGATTGGAAGATAACCGGTGTCCTGATGCCATTTCGCCTGGACTTCGGGCTGGGACAGATATTCGAAGAAGCGGGCGATGCCCTGATAGTCTTCGTCCTCATGGCCGGTCAGCACCCATAGCGTCGCGCCACCGATGATCGTGTTCTGCGGCGCACCTTCGACAGTGTCGTAGTAGGGCTGCATGCCAAAACCGACTTCGAATTCGGCATTGTTCAGCACACCAGCGCGACTGGCCGATGATCCGAAGAACATCGCGCATTCACCGGCATAAAACAGCGGTGCAGAATCGGGGCCGGACCCTGGGCCGCCCCAACGGAACGCACCGGCGTCCTGCCAGGCTTTCAGGTTGTCCCAATGCGTCGCGACCAGGTCGTTGTTGAACACGAATTCGGTATCGAAACCTTCAAAGCCATTGGACTGGGTCGCTAGCGGCACATTGTGCCAGGCAGTGAAATTTTCAAGCATGACCCAGCTGGGCCAGGACGTGGTGAAACCACAAGGGGCCGCACCGCTTTCGATGATTTGCAATGAGGCTGCTTCCATCTCGGCCCATGTGGCCGGCGGGGTGTCAGCGTCCAGACCCGCCGCTTCAAATATGTCGCGGTTGTAATACATGATCGGCGTGGAAGAGTTGAACGGGAATGACAGCATGTTGCCGTCCGGATCAGTATAATAGCTGACAATCGTGTCCAGATAGGCACTGGGGTCGAATGCCACGTCGTTGTCGGCCATCAGCTGATAGATCGGGTAGATTGCACCTTCTGCACCCATCATGGTGCCGGTGCCGACCTCGAATACTTGCAGGATATGAGGCTGCTGATTGGCACGGAATGCGGCAATCGCGCCGGTCATAGCCTCGGCATAGGTGCCGCGAAAGCTGGGAACGACCTGATAGTCGGACTGGCTTTCATTGAAACCTTCGGCGACGCCTTCCAGCAGTTCACCCAATTCGCCGCCCATCGCATGCCACCAGTCAATCTGTGTCTGCGCCTGCGCTATCGGTGCGCCAACGGCCAAGGTCATCGCGGTTGCGGCCAATAATGTGCTTTTCATATCAATATCCCCAGTTGCTGTTTGCGCCGCGCAACAACGCCACCAAAACTGACGGCGTCGGCGAGCGACTGACAGGCGACGGGATATTGTCCAGCTGTAACATCACAATGACAGTGGGCCGATGGTTTTATCGGATCATGCGTCTGGCCGACCCCATTCAAGCACCCCCTTGAACAAGCGAGCATATTCAGGCAAGCATTGTTGCATAACCGTTGGGGTGCCCGGATTCCGGGCTGAGAGGCGCAAGCTAACCCATCGAACCTGATCCGGATCATACCGGCGGAGGGAACGGTAACTTGGCGCGCTTCCCGCGCGTGATCCGTCTTCTTGCGTTGGTATCACAAGCAAGAGGCGTATTTGTTGGCAGATATAACGATCATCGGCGCGGGTGTTGCGGGCCTTTGTGCGGCTTATGCCGCCTGCCGGGCGGGCCTGACGCCAAGGCTGATCGACCGAAACGGCCCGCCGGGTGTACATGGCTGTTCCTGGTGGGCTGGTGGCATGCTCGCCCCATTTTGCGAAGGCGCGGTCAGCGAAGCCACGATTGTCACCCACGGGCAAAAGGCGGCCGCATTCTGGGCCGAAGTGACACAGGTCACGCAACGCGGCACGTTGGTCTTGGCCTTGCAGCTCGGACGGAGCGAATTGGAACAATTCGCGCGACGGACCACCGGGCACGCCGCGATCAGCGACATATCGAAGCTGGAACCGGATCTCGCAGCCAATCACCCTGCCTTGTACTTTGAAAGCGAGGCGCATCTTGATCCACGGCAGGCGCTGCAGGATCTGGTGGTCGCGCTTGCCCTGCGCAACGTGCGGATCGAACAGGCCGAAGCGATGCCGGACGATCTTTCCGGCCCGGTGATTGATGCGCGCGGGACATCGGCCTGTTTGCCGGGCCTGCGCGGGGTGCGGGGTGAAATGCTGATCCTGCGAACCCCCGAAATCGAGCTGTCGCGCCCGGTGCGGCTGCTGCATCCGCGCCATCCGTTTTATATCGTGCCAAGGGCCGGTGGCGTGTTCATGCTCGGCGCCACGCAGATCGAAAGCGCTGACCGGCGCGGCATATCCGCCCGCGCAGTGCTGGAATTGCTTAGCGCGGCCTACGCGCTTGATCCACGTTTCGCCGAAGCCGAAGTGATCGAAACCGGCGCGGACCTACGTCCAGCCTTTTCCGACAACGTGCCGCGCGTGACTATCCGTAGCGACGTGCTGTCACTGAACGGGTTGTTTCGCCACGGTTATTTGATGGCCCCGGCGCTGGCGACGCAGGCGATTGATTATCTGACCAATGGCATCAAGGGAGATCTGATTCATGCAGATTGAGGTGAATGGCGAAACGCGCGAAGTCACGGAGAAAACCTTGACGTCTGTCCTAAAAGAACTCGGCTGGGCCGAAGCCCGCGTGGCAACGGCGCTGAACGGCAATTTCGTGCCCAAAGCCGCGCGCGACACCACGCAGGTATCCGAAGGCGACCGGCTCGAAGTACTCGCACCGATGCAGGGGGGCTGAAGGATGCTTGATTTCTATGGCATCAAACTTGCCAGCCCACTGATGCTGGGCACCGCACAATATCCTTCGCCTGCAACCTTGCAGACCGCTTTTGCACGGTCCGGCGCAGAGGTGGCCACGGTGTCCTTGCGCCGCGAAGCGGGCGGTGGGCAGGCGTTCTGGGATATCATCCGCGGGCTTGGCGTACATATCCTGCCCAATACCGCTGGCTGCTATAGCGCGCGTGAGGCTGTCACCACCGCGCAGATGGCCCGCGAATTGTTCGAGACGAACTGGATCAAGCTCGAAGTGATCGGCCACGCGGACACATTGCAGCCCGATCCTTTTGGGCTGCTGGAGGCGGCCAAGACGCTTGTTGCCGACGGGTTTGACGTGTTTCCCTATACGACCGAAGATCAGGTGCTTGCCGCGCGGCTGCTTGACGTCGGATGCCGGGTGCTGATGCCTTGGGGTGCGCCGATCGGGTCCGGCCTCGGCCTGAACAACCGATATGGGCTCCGGACCCTGCGGGCCGCCTTTCCTGACGTGCCGATGGTGATCGACGCTGGTCTTGGCCTTCCCAGCCACGCGGCTGACGCGATGGAAATGGGGTTCGATGCCGTGCTGTTGAACACCGCAGTCGCGCAAGCAGGCGATCCGGCAGGGATGGCGCAGGCCTTTGCCCTTGCCGTGCAGGCAGGGGCCATGGCCCATGCCGCAGGGCCCATGTCCCCGCGCGATATGGCCACGCCGTCCACCCCTGTCATTGGAAAGGCCTGGCTATGACATTTCCCCGCTTCTACCCGATTTTCGACACGGTCAATTGGCTGGAGCGCGCCTTTCCTTTAGGTGTGAAGCTGGCACAACTGCGGATCAAGGACTGCGCGCCCAAGGCACTGCGCGCAGATATAAGGGCGGGTCTGGAACTGGCGCGCCAACATGCCGCCATGCTGGTGATCAATGACCACTGGCAATTAGCGATCGAGGAAGGTGCCGATTGGCTGCATCTGGGGCAAGAGGATTTGGCCAGCGCCGACGTGCCTGCGATCCGTCGCGCTGGCTTGCGGTTGGGTATTTCGACCCATGACCATCAGGAGCTTGACCGCGCCTTGGCGTTATCGCCCGATTATATCGCGTTGGGGCCGGTCTATCCAACGATCCTCAAACAGATGAAATGGCACCAGCAGGGTCTGGACAGGATAAGCGAATGGAAAAGCCTCATCGGTGGAATCCCCCTCTGCGCCATTGGCGGCATGTCCGTGGAACGCGCTACGGGTGCGTTTGAAGCAGGGGCAGATATCGTGGCGGCGGTGACAGATATCACCTTGCATGCCGCACCCGAGGATCGGATGCGCCACTGGCTGCGGGTATGCCCATGACCCGCTATGCCCGCCAAATGATCCTGCCCCAGATCGGCGCTGCAGGGCAGTCCCGATTGGCGCGTGCTCATGTGCTGGTGGTGGGTGCAGGCGGGCTGGGTGTGCCGGTAATGCAATATCTTGTCGGCGCAGGCGTGGGGCAGATCACCTTGGTCGATCCAGATGAGGTGGCCGAACACAACCTGCACCGGCAACCGCTGTACCGCATGGACCAGATTGGGCAGCCCAAGGCAATAGCCGCCGCCAATCTGCTTGCGGCATTGAACCCCGATACCCGGATCACCCCCGTCATCGCGTGGCTCGATCCTGCGAACGCACCGGACTGGCTTGCGGCGGCCGACATTGTGCTGGATTGCGCCGATACATTCGCCGTCAGCCTGACATTGTCGGATCTCTGTCACCGGAGAGGCACGCCACTGATCACTGCCTCGGCGCTGGCGTTATCGGGCTATGTTGCTGCGTGTTGCGGGCCTGCGCCCAGCCTGCGCGCAATCTTTCCCGACCTGCCGGAAAGGGGCGCAACCTGCGCCACCGCTGGCGTGATGGGGCCGGTTGTCGGCACGATGGGCGGGCTTCAGGCGCAGATGGCGCTGTCGGTGCTGTTGGGGCTGTCGCCCTCGCCGCTGGGGCAGTTGATCTCTTTAGATGCGGGGCACTGGCGGATGGGCGGATTTCGCTTCGACGACGCGCCAGAGCCTTTGCACCCCTTGCCGTTTGTCGCCCGCAGCCAGATCCGCGCCGGTGATCAACTGATCGACCTGCGGACGGAAGCCCCACCGTTCTGCGCCACTGCCCGCCATGTCCCGCCACTGGACATTACCAACCTTACGCCGCTCGACGACGTACGTGTCGTGCTGGCCTGCACGACGGGCCTGCGCGCACATAACGCAGGCCAGACACTGCAAACCCACTGGCAGGGCGATATTGCCCTGCTGGCCTTGAATGATTGAAAGGACCATCATGAAACGCCTTCTTGCCGCCGTTGCTGTCACCGTCCCGCTAGCCTTGCCCGCGCAGGGACAGGATCAAGTCTCGCTCATGCTTGACTGGTTCGTGAACCCTGACCATGGCCCGATCATCCTTGCACAGGAATTGGGGTATTTCGATGAGGCGGGGCTTAAGGTCGAGATCGTGACGCCATCCGACCCTAATGATCCGCCCCGCATGGTTGCTGCAGGACGGGTTGATCTGGCAATCAGCTATCAGCCACAGTTGCATCTAAGCCGGCATAATGACCTGCCGCTCCGGCGTGTCGGCACGTTGATTTCCACACCGCTCACCTGCCTTGTCGTGCTGGCGGACGGGCCGATCAAGGATATGTCCGACCTGAAGGGTGGGCGCGTGGGCTTTGCCGTTGCGGGCGTGCAAGAGGTGATGCTGAACGCGATGCTCGCGCATCACGACATGACACCTCAGGATGTCGAACAGATCAACATCGGCTGGTCAATCTCGCCCGCGTTAATGTCGGGGCAAGTCGATGGCGTGATTGGTGCGTTTCGAAATTTCGAGCTGAACCAATTGCGCCTTGAAGGTAGCGAAGGCCATTGTTTCTATCCTGAATCCGAGGGCGTGCCCACATATGACGAATTGATCTATATCGCCAACCCAGAACGGATGGATCCCGCGCTCATCGCCCGTTTTCTGGACGCGACCGAGCGTGCGACAGGGTTCATATTCAACAACCCCGACGATGCGTGGGATCTTTTCGCTGCCACCGCATCAGAATTACAGACCGAGCTGAACATCCGTGCCTGGGGTGACACATGGCCCCGCTTTGCCACCCGGCCCGCAGCGCTCGATGCCGGGCGCTACGTCAGGTTCGAGTCATTTCTGGCCGATCACGGCGCAACGCCCGGCGGGCTGGGGATCGCTGAACTGGCGGTCGATGTCACGGCAGAGGTGGCGCAATGAGCCTGCCGGATTACGGGCAAGCTTTTCCACGCTGGCGCGCAAAAGCGCCCGCGTGGGAAGCCTATACGCATCACGCCTTTGTTGAAGGACTGCGACGGGGCGACCTGCCTCGCACGCATTACCTGCATTATCTGCGGCAGGATTACATTTTCCTGATGCATTTTGCCCGAGCATGGGCATTGGCAGCAGCAAAGGCGGATACGCTTGCCGAAATGCAGGCAGCCTCTGCCACCTTGCAGGCGCTGGTCCATGAGGAAATGCCGTTGCACATCCAGATCTGTGCGCGCGAAGGGATCGACGCGGCATCGCTGGCCGCAACGGTCGAAAGTCCTGGGAACCTCGCCTATACCCGTTATGTACTGGAGGCGGGATATTCCGGTGACTTCCTCGACCTGATGGCAGCGCTTGCACCCTGCGTGTTGGGCTATGGTGAAGTCGGCGCGCGACTGGCAGGAAGTGGCGGCGCCTATGCCGAATGGATCGATACCTATGCGGGTGACGCCTATCAAACCCTGTGCCGCGACGTTGGCGCACTGATCGACAGCGCATTGCTCCACCGGCTTGGGCCAGACTGGCACAGCCTGCCACGCGCAGAGCAACTTGCGCAACGCTTTGCGACGGCGACGCGGCTGGAGGTTGGATTTTGGCAGATGGGGCTGGACGGGCCGTGACCGCGATTAGCCTGCATGGCGATCTTTGGATGCAGGATGCGGCCTTGATCCGCGATCTGGCGCTCGACATGCCTGCCGGGCGCTGGTCATCGCTGCTGGGAATCTCGGGAATCGGCAAATCCACCATCGGGCGGATGATCGCGGGTTTGCCCGGCCCTTACCGGTTGGACGGCAGCCTGACGACAGGGGACGGCCAGCCGCTTGCCGGACGCGTCGCGATGCTGGCACAGGAAGGGCAGAACCTGCCTTGGGCCAGCCTGATCGACAACGTGACCATCGGTGCACGGTTGCGCGGGGCGCGCCCTGACCGGGATCGCGCACGCGAAATGCTGGCGCAGGTCGGTCTTGCCGGAATGGAAGATCGCCACCCGCCCACCCTGTCCGGAGGCCAGCGCCAGCGTCTTGCACTCGCACGGGTGCTGGTCGAAGATTGCCCAATCGTCGTTCTGGACGAGCCGTTTTCCGCACTGGATACGATGACCCGGCTCGAAATGCAGGACCTTGCGGCAAAGTTGCTTCAAGGTCGCAGCGTAATCCTCATCACCCACGACCCGCTGGAAGCGATCCGTCTGTCCGATCACGCTTGGCTGCTTGGACTAGATGGGGCACATGCGCTCGACCTGCCACAAGGCGCGCCGCCGCGCGCTTTTGATACGCCCCAAACCCTTGCGGCGCAGGCAGGTCTGCTGGCGCGACTGCATCGCGCAGAGGGCAATCGATGCACTGGTTGAACAACGGTCCCTCTCGCGCTCTGCTGGCCTTGGCGTTCGCTCTGCTCCTGTGGCAGGGCGTGGTCTGGACCAGCGGCGTGCCGCGGTTCATTCTACCCGGACCGGGGCGCGTGGGGGTAACACTGTGGGACAATGCACCACTCTTGTTGGAACACGCCCGCTTTACGGCGGTCAACCTGCTGACAGGGCTGGCCGCAGGTGTCGCACTGGGGGTGGCCACGGCGTTGAACCTCGCGCTTTCGCCCGGCGCGCGGCTATTGTTGCGCCCCATGCTGATCTTTGCACAGGCAGTGCCGGTTTTCGCGCTGGCCCCGGTGCTGACGCTCTGGCGTGGGTATGGGGCCGCGTCCAAAATCGTGATTGTCATGTTGGTAGTTTACTTTCCTGTCACGTCGGCTTTTTTCGATGGGCTGATGCGGCTGCCACCGGCTTTGGCTGATCTGGCGCAGCTGATGCGCGCAACGCCGCTGCGCAAGCTCTTTCTGTTGCAAGTCCCTCACGCGCTGCCAGCATTGGCCAGCGGACTGCGCCTGGCCGTTGTCTATGCCCCTTTTGCTGTCATCATCGGCGAATGGGTCGGGTCTTCGCGCGGCCTTGGCTATCTGATGCTCATGGCCAACGGGCGCGGTCAGACTGACCTGATGTTCGCGGCTCTTATGGTTCTCGCCGCGCAAAGCCTTTTGTTATTTTCATGCCTTGAGGCCATCGGACGCAGGTCATCTAAATTGCCGTAAAGCCTGCTTTTGCTTTTCGTCCCGTATGACGGATTGCCCCAGCTCACCCTCTTCTCGGACAAAAAAACAACCTGTTTTCCGTGCACATTGAACAGCTTGTGGATTTGAACGAATCGGCTAATATTGATGTCAAGACTTGTGTCGCATGTGTGGTGTCGCGCTGTTAAATCAGGCGCATATGATCACACCAAACATCCGAAATGTTGACCCGTATCATGGTGGTAATGAAGTAAGTCAGTTTTTTGCGAGTTGCAGTGTTTTGAGTGATCCCCTGCTGCTTTCAAGATACGGGCGAGTTCATAATGATGCTACCACATGCAAGTTGCAAAACCGACCGAGAAACATGCTTTGTCTTAGTTGCATGCCTTTCAATATTGTCCGGCTGCGGGTCTTCCTCAATCACATCAGATCCAGATCTGACGGCATTTGACCGGGTAAATTCATCCGCCACGCAAATTCGCGCCAGGTTTCCTGACAATCAGCTGACACCTATCGCAAATGTTCCCATGCATGGGTCCGGGCAATATGAAGGTTTTGTCACAGTCACACTGGCCGACCAAATTAACACCAAGGCAATGGCAGGCGTAATGTCTGCCCGCGTCGCTTTCGATGCCCATCCTTCAATTACCGGAACGGCGCATAGCTTTGTTGATCAGCGCGGCGCGCCGATAACAGGTCAAATTGCGTTGGCCGGTGGCAAATTAAACAGGGACAAGGATTACTCGCCAAG
>NZ_JBKBQY010000059.1:0-20821 GCF_046292185.1 Yoonia sp. | reverse complement strand
GTGGTAGACCTCTGCCGCGCAGAGGCATAGGCTGCAGCATCATCCGAATCCCGCCAAAGGCCGCCATGACCGACGAACCCCGTTACCAAGTGCTCGCCCGGAAATACCGGCCTGAAACCTTCGCCGATCTGGTGGGGCAGGATGCGATGGTGCGCACCCTGCGCAACGCCTTTGCCGCCGACCGGATTGCGCAAGCGTTCATGATGACGGGGATCAGGGGAACCGGCAAAACCACCACTGCCCGGATCATTGCCAAGGGGATGAACTGCATCGGCCCTGATGGCACAGGCAAGCCAACGACTGATCCTTGTGGTGTCTGCGAACACTGCGTGGCGATCATGGAAGGCCGCCATGTCGATGTGATGGAAATGGACGCCGCCAGCCGTACCGGCGTGGGCGATATCCGCGAAATCATCGACAGCGTTCACTACCGTGCGGCCTCCGCCCGTTATAAGATATATATCATCGACGAAGTTCATATGCTGTCGAAGAACGCGTTCAACGCGCTGTTGAAGACGCTGGAAGAACCACCCGAACATGTGAAATTCATCTTTGCCACGACGGAAATTCGTCAGGTGCCGGTAACCGTGCTGTCGCGCTGCCAGCGTTTCGATCTGCGCCGGATCGAACCCGAAACCCAGATCGCGCTGTTGCGCAAGATTGCCGACGCCGAAGGTGCCGCGATCAGCGATGACGCGCTGGCGCTGATCACCCGCGCCGCCGAAGGATCGGCGCGCGATGCGCAGTCATTGCTTGATCAGGCGATCAGCCACGGCGCGGGAGAGACAAGCGCCGAACAGGTGCGCGCCATGCTGGGGCTGGCGGACCGTGGCCGGGTGCTCGACCTGTTCGACATGATCCTGCACGGGCGCGCGGCGGATGCGCTGACCGAACTTTCGGGTCAATATGCCGATGGTGCCGACCCGATGGCCGTGCTGCGCGATCTGGCCGAGGTGTGCCATTGGGTCAGCGTGGTGAAAATCACACCGGACGCCGCAAATGACCCCACAATCAGCCCCGATGAACGCAGCCGCGGTCAGGCCATGGCCGACGGTCTGCCGATGCGCGTGCTGTCACGCATGTGGCAGATGCTGCTGAAAGCGCTGGAAGAGGTGGCGATGGCCCCCAACGCCATGATGGCCGCCGAAATGGCAGTGATCCGGCTGACCCATGTCGCCGACCTGCCTAGCCCCGACGATCTGGTGCGCAAGTTGAAAGACGCGACACCCCCGCCACCGGGCCCTGTGCGCGCCGCACTCTCCCCGCCAACGAACGGCCCCACAGCGCGGAGCGTTGTGTCAACGGGCGGCGCACAGACTGCCCCGGCGCTCGCACCCGGAGCCCTGCAACATTACGCAAGGTTCGAGGATGTGGTCGAACTGATCCGCCACAATCGCGACGTCAAACTGCTGGTCGAAGTTGAGACTGGCCTGCAGTTGGTATCCTATCAACCCGGCCGGATCGAGGTCACGCTCGCCCCTAACACCGCGACCGACCTGATCGGCCGGCTGGGCGCGCGGCTGCAATTATGGACCGGCAACCGCTGGACGATCAGCGTCGTCAGTGAAGGCGGGGCACCCACCATCGCGCAAACCCGCGATGCCGCCGAAACCGCCCTGCGCGATCAGGCCAATGCGCATCCGCTGGTGCAGGCTGTGATCAAAGCCTTTCCCAAGGCGCGCATCACCGACATCCGCACCGCTGCCAGCAAGGTACTCGAAGCAAGCGAGGACGCGTTGCCAGAGGTCGAAGACGAATGGGATCCGTTCGAAGAGGATTGATGCGCTTGCGGCACCGCCCCCAAAGACCTATCTCGGAATAAACCAGATCAGGAGATGAGAATGCTCAAAGGCATAGGCGGACTTGGCGACATGGCCAAGATGATGAAACAGGCGCAGGACATGCAAGGCAAAATGGCCCAGATGCAGGAAGAGCTTGAAAACGTACTGGTCGAAGGCGTCAGCGGCGCGGGTCTGGTCAAGGCCACAGCGACGGCCAAGGGCGAGCTGAAAAGCCTCGATATCGACCCCTCGATCTTTAACGGCGAAGACAAGGAAGTGGTCGAGGACCTGATCCTTGCCGCCATCAAGGACGCACAATCAAAGGCGACTGAGCGCGCGCAGCAGGAAATGGCCAAGATGGCCGAAGGTCTGGGTCTACCACCGGGTATGAAACTGCCCTTCTGACGTCGTTAGAGCCGAAGTATCCCTGCCGGAGAGGCTTAAATATACGTTGCCCTCACACCAAAGGCCCCCATGTCAAACGGCACCGAAGACCTTGATCACCTGATCGCGATGATGGCGAAACTGCCGGGGCTGGGGCCACGCTCTGCCCGCCGGGCGGTGCTGCATATGATCAAGAAGCGCAGCCTTGTGCTGCTGCCCTTGGCTGATCTACTGCACCGCGTCGGGGCAAATGTGCGCGAATGTCTCAATTGCGGCAATATCTGCACGGCGGATTTGTGCGATATCTGCCTGTCGGAAAAACGCGCCAACGGGCAGGTCGCAGTCGTGGAAGATGTCGCGGACCTCTGGGCCATGGAACGCTCTGGCGTGTTCAAAGGCCGGTATCACGTGCTGGGCGGCACGCTTTCGGCGCTGGACGCAGTCGGGCCAGAAGAATTGCGCATTCCCAGATTGCTTGACCGGATCGGCAGTGAAAACGTGACCGAAGTGATTATCGCCCTTGGTGCGACGATCGATGGGCTGACTACGGCGCATTACATCGCGGACCAATTGCCTGGCGTGACGGTCACGTCATTGGCACAGGGCGTCCCTGTGGGCGGGGAACTGGATTACCTTGACGATGGCACCATCACCGCCGCGTTAAATGCGCGCAAGGCACTATAAAAACCCATATCAAACGCAATTTTGCCGTAATGCAATGCCAGCTTTTGAGTGTTGTGCGTCAATTGAACGTTATGGCGGGGATTATTGCATGAACAGTGACATAAGATCCGACGATTTTGCAGCGCGCCTGCGCCGCATCGAAGAAATGCGACGGCAATCCGCCGCAACGAAAACCCGCCGCCCAGCACGTAAAAATGGGGCAGGCTCCGATGATGAAGCCACTGGCATGCGCAATGCCTTGATCTGGTTGGTCCTTGTGATCGTGCTTGGCACGGGTGGTTATGTTGCATGGAAGCTGAACTCCGTAGACCTTGACGGCGCACCCGCTAATCTCAGCGGGGTGTAACAGGTCCAACGCAAAACGCGCGCCCCATGGGACGCGCGTTTTATATTGTAAACATGGTCGGTTCAGCGACGGCCATCCTCATCATCATCGTCATCATCGGGCAGGTTGAAAAAGCTGTCGGCATCGCTGACGTCGCGCTTGTCTTCTTCCTCTTCCTCGTCGCGCGGGTCGCTCAGGCTGAAGCTTTCCAGACCGGCCATCGCGGTCGGCATCTTTGGCTCTGGTGCCATATCTAGCGATTGTTCGGTGCTCACCAGCTTGCGCCGTTCATCATCGCTCATCGCCCCACCCTCACGGGCCTTCTTGGCATTGGCCTTTTGCACGGCCGCATCCAGCTCGGATTGCTTGCACAGGCCAAGGGCGACCGGGTCAATCGGGTCAAGATTGTTGATGTTCCAATGAGTGCGTTCGCGGATCGCCAGAATGGTTGGTTTCGTCGTGCCAACCAGTTTCGAAATCTGAGCATCCGACAATTCAGGATGAAATTTAACCAGCCAATAGATCGACGCCGGTCGATCCTGCCGCTTGGACAAAGGCGTGTAACGCGGCCCGCGGCGTTTTTCCTCACCGGTGGCGGCAGCGTAGAATTTCAGCTTCAGCTTATAGCTGGGGTCAGCTTCGCCCTTGGTGATCTCGTCTTGGGTCAACTGGTTGTTGGCGACGGGATCAAACCCTTTCACACCAGCAGCCACATCGCCATCAGCGATGCCCTGCACTTCCAATTCATGAAAGCCGCAAAATTCGGCGATCTGCTTGAAAGTCAGCGTTGTGTTATCACACAGCCAAACGGCGGTCGCCTTGGCCATAATCGGTTTCTCAGTCATCGTGCTCTCCTGATCTGACAGACAAGCCTTTCCAAAGCCCTTGCAGGGGCAGACCGCGGGGGCCGGGTTCGCATTGTCGGGGAACTTGGTCCCTGTATACTTATCGCGGGGCCAAGAGGAAAGATCAAAAATCCCGCATTGTCAGCGCCGGAAAATCCCTGCCCGCTGGTTCATGTTTCGCAGGAATGTGAGCCTGTTATGCCAGCACTGCGCGGGTCAAGTCGCTGTCAGCCTCCGCCAATTCGGCGATCACATCAAAATGATGCCGCTCTGGCGCGACAACCAGCGGTGCATCCCAGGCCTGCGCCAGCAAACCGGCCTGTTCCAGAAACGCAGGTCGTTCCGCGCCCCCAACCCAAATTGTCACCGGCACATCGGGTGTCGGCAGATACACCGAGCTTTCGCTTGTCACGACATCGTGCGTGATCCCCAGATCGGCATTCATCGATGTCTGCATCAAGGGGGCCAAATCTGCGACCGGCGAAATAGGCAACACCCGCGCCAGCCTGCTCTGCCAGCGCGCGCCCGGTCGCGGTGATGTCATACGCGCCACCAGTTGCCCGCCCGCCGAATGGCCGACCAGTCGCACGGGACCCGGCACGCGGTCCGCAATCACACCGATAGCCCGCGCAATCTGATCGCCGATCTGCGCGATCCCGACATCGGGGCACAGATCATAGGACGGCATCGCCACCGCCCAGCCCTGCGCCAAAGGCCCCGCCGCCAGATGCGACCAGAAAGATTTGTCGAACCGCAGCCAATATCCGCCATGTACGAAGATCACTACTCCCTTGGCCAATCTGTCAGGATGAAACAGATCATACCGCTGCCGTGTGCTTTCGCCATAGGTCAGATCAATCTCGCACCGCGCCACAGCGCGAAACGCCGCCGCCTCTGCGGCCCAGCGATCGGGGTAATCCGCACCGCCCGAAATATAAGCCGCATTCGCATAAGCATCATCCAGCTGCATCGGTTGCCCCCCCTTTACCTTTGCCCCTTTGAGGGGTCACATTGTGTCAAAGTCAAAGGAGATTACCATGCTTGATGAAACCACCAACCTCAAATCCATGCTCAGCCGCCCTGATCTGCTTTGCAAAGACGCTTTTGTCGGCGGGGAGTGGATTCAGGCCAAAAGCGGCAAAACCTTCGACGTAACCAATCCAGCGCGCGGCGATGTGATCGCGCAGATCCCTGATCTGTCCCGCGCCGAAGTCGCCAAAGCCATCGATGCCGCGCAAAAGGCGCAGAAACCATGGGCCGCCTTGCCCGCCAAGGAACGGTCCAAGGTTCTGCGCAAATGGTTCGATCTGATGATGGCGCATCAGGAAGACCTCGCCATCATCATGACATCCGAACAGGGTAAACCGCTGGCCGAGGCGCGCGGAGAAGTCGCCTATGGCGCCTCTTTCGTGGAATGGTTCGGGGAAGAAGCCAAGCGCGTCTATGGTGAAACCATCCCTGGCCATATGGCTGACAAACGCATCACCTTGATTAAACAACCTATCGGCGTCGCCGCTGGCATCACGCCGTGGAACTTTCCCAATGCGATGATCGCGCGCAAGGTCGCCCCGGCGCTGGCGGCCGGTTGCGCGTTCGTCGTGCGGCCTGCGTCGTTGACACCATTGTCCGCGCTGGCCATGGCGAAACTGGCGGAGGAGGCAGGCGTGCCCAAGGGCCTATTCTCGGTCGTGACCTCGACCTCCTCTTCCGAAGTCGGCAAGGAATTTTGCGAAAATCCCATCGTGCGCAAACTGACCTTTACCGGATCGACCGAGGTCGGGCGCATCCTGCTGAAACAGGCCGCCGATCAGGTGATGAAATGCTCGATGGAACTGGGAGGCAACGCGCCTTTTATCGTCTTCGACGATGCCGATTTGGATGCCGCGGTCGACGGTGCCATCGCCTGTAAATTCCGCAACAACGGCCAGACCTGCGTCTGCGCCAACCGGATCTACGTGCAAAAAGGAGTTTACGAGGAATTTGCCGCCAAACTGAAGGTAGCGGTCGAAAAACTGCGCGTTGGTGATGGCTTGTCTGATGGCACCACCCTCGGGCCGCTGATCGAACCGGCGGCGGTCAAGAAGGTGCAGGAACATCTTGACGACGCTTTGGCCAAAGGTGGCAAGGTCATGACAGGGGGCAAACCCCATGATCTGGGCGGGCAGTTCTTTGAACCCACTATCGTCACCCACGCCACCAAGGACATGCTGGTCAGCACAGATGAAACCTTCGGCCCCTTCGCGCCCTTGTTCATGTTCGAGGATGAAGATGACGTGATCTTTCAGGCCAATGACACGATCTTCGGTCTTGCCTCTTATTTTTACGCCAAGGACCTGTCGCGCGTGACCAAAGTGGCCGAGGCATTGGAATACGGCATCGTCGGCGTGAACACCGGGATTATATCGACCGAGGTGGCACCTTTCGGCGGGATCAAGCAATCTGGGCTGGGCCGTGAAGGGTCATCGCATGGTATCGATGATTACATGGAACTGAAATATATCTGCACCAGCGTGTGATGCGGGTTTGGGATGGCTGACATGACCCATCCTGCAGATCGTCAAGTAGGGTGGGTGATATCACCCACCTTAACCCATCCGACTCCGCGCGAGCGGGATCACATCGCCCTCGATCAGCTGCATGATATCACCGAAATGGCCGCCTGAGCGGGCGGGCAGGGTAGGATCTGACGTCAATGCCAGCGTCATTTCAAGCGCGGGCACCGTGCAGATCACCTGCCCGCCATAGCCGCGGGCAAGCGCATAATCCACGCCACCAGCCTGCCCCAGAAACCATCCATACCCGTAGCTGAGACCGGAATACTGCGACCTTGTGCGCGGCTCCAGCGATTGCGCGACCCAATCTGCACTCAGCACCTGCGCACCATCATACTGGCCGCCCATGCGGTACATCTCGCCAAAGCGCGCCATGCCCTCCAGTGTCAGTGCCATTTCGTTACCACCGAGATAAAAACCCTGCGGATCGCGGGTCCAGGCTGGGATCTCAATCCCCAAAGGCTGCCCCAGCCGGGCGCGCGCCAGATCCAGCAAGGATTGACCCGACACTTCCGACAAGACCGCGCCCAGCACATGGAATGACCCGGTCGAATAAAGCATTGGCCCGCCTGGTTCCGCCACAAACGGCCGGCCCAGCGCATCGGCGACCCAGTTGCGGCTGTTCACCCAAGCGCCGTAATTGCCACCCGACGTGCGCTCCAGCCCGGTTTGCATCGTCACGAGGTTTTCCACCGTGATCTCGGCCACGCGCGGATCGGCGCCGGATGGAATCAACCGTGGTGCCACCGCGCCCA
This sequence comes from Yoonia sp., assembly GCF_046292185.1. Classification (GTDB taxonomy): domain Bacteria; phylum Pseudomonadota; class Alphaproteobacteria; order Rhodobacterales; family Rhodobacteraceae; genus Yoonia. The sequence goes on along the minus strand of NZ_JBKBQY010000059.1, from coordinate 13,495 downwards.
ATTTGGCTTGCACCGATGGCAGTTCACCCCGGTCCAGTGCGGCACCAGTCAAAGCCGCCACAATCGTCTTGGACACTGATTTGACCGGCACGGCGCGGCCAAGTGGCGGGCCGCGAAACACCTGTGAGATAACTTCTGCCCCCGATTGTCGGATCACCAGCCCGTGGCACTGGTCCATAGACTGCACGCGGTCGGCAATCCCGGCCCAAGGGTCTGACTGCGCGACCAATGGCGTGGCGAGACTGGCCGCAGCCCCCAACAAAACGGTCCGGCGGTGATAACGTGACATGGCAGATCCTTATTTTTCAGACCGAAAGATAAGGCCGCGCGCCAGACAGGCCAGTGACATTCACGTGTATGCGCCGCAGAAGATGGGTGTTTCCCCCTTCCTACGGCAATTCATCCGCGGGAATGATCGGAAAGAACGCACCTAGCGAACGCACGCCGAACCAGCGCGCGCCCTCATGCGCGGCCTCTTCCCCCATATCCACCAGACGATAAAACGACTTGCGGTCAATCAATGCTTCCAGATTGGCGCGGACCAGCACGTAGGGCGAGGGCTCCCCTGTCGCCGGATCGCGTACCACACGAATCGGATTGTCCGGCCCGGCTGTCACCTCGTCGCCCACATTCGTCTTGAAGATCAGGTTGCCATCATGGGCATTGACATCCACCGCCAAAAACGGCGCGTCATCCACCGTGATTCCGACCTTTTCCACCGGGGTGACCAAAACGTATTCATCACCGTCCCGCCGCATGATGGTGGAAAAGAGGCGCACCAGAGCGGGCCGCCCGATGGGCGTGCCCATGTAGAACCACGTCCCGTCCCGCGCGATCCGCATGTCGATATGCCCGCAATGCGGCGGGTTCCACAGATGGACCGGCGGCAATCCGCCTTTTTGCACCGCCTTTGCGCTTTGCGCGAGGCTTTCGGCGCTTGGCGCTACAATCTTTTGTGTGGTCGTGGATTTTGCCATTGGGGTCACCCGGTTTATCTGGTCGAATGACAGATATAGCTTATTTGAGGGAATGTCATGACACAGGACGCTGATCTCGTCAGCCAGATCGAGACGCTCGGCGAAAAACTGGGGCAGGCGCGCGACAGCATCTCGGCCCGCTTCATCGGTCAGACCCGCGTCGTGGACCTGACGCTGTCGGCGTTGATCTGCGGCGGTCACGCGGTGCTGATCGGCCTGCCCGGGCTGGGCAAGACCCGACTGGTCGATGCGCTGTCCACCGTGATGGGGCTGAACGGCAACCGCATCCAATTCACGCCGGATTTGATGCCCGCCGATATCCTCGGCTCGGAAGTGCTGGAAACCGCCGCCGATGGCAGCCGTGCGTTCCGCTTCATCGAAGGGCCGGTGTTCTGTCAATTGCTGATGGCAGATGAAATCAACCGCGCCAGCCCGCGCACGCAATCTGCTCTGTTACAGGCCATGCAGGAAAAAGAGGTCACAATCGCAGGCCAGCACCGCCCCTTGGGCGTGCCGTTCCACGTTCTAGCGACCCAGAACCCGCTGGAACAGGAAGGTACCTATCCGCTGCCAGAAGCGCAATTGGACCGTTTCCTCGTCCAGATCGACGTGCCCTACCCCGACCGACAGACCGAACGCGACATCCTGATCGCCACGACTGGCGTGGAAGATGCGCAGGCGACCGCCGTGTTCACGACGCAGGAATTGCTTGATGCACAGGCGCTGCTGCGGCGGATGCCGGTGGGTGAAAACATCCTCGACATGATCCTTGATCTGGTGCGCGCCTGCCGTCCCGATGACGCGACCGCGCCCGATATCATCCGACAAAGCGTCAGTTGGGGTCCCGGCCCCCGTGCGGCGCAAGCGCTGATGCTGACAGTCCGGGCGTCTGCCCTGCTTGATGGTCGTCTGGTGCCGTCGGCAGAAGACGTGCGCAACATGGCCGTGCCCGTGCTGGAACACCGGATGGCCTTGTCCTTTGCGGCCCGTGCGCGCGGAGAGGATGTGCAATCTGTTATCAATCAGGTTGCCGGCCAGATCACGCAGGTCGCAGCAGCGGCATGAATACACCGGTGATGCTCCGGTCGCAGGGTGAAAGCCTTGCGACGCACCTGCCGCCATTGCTGGCAGAGGCCGAGCATCTGGCCGCGACCGTCCTGCTGGGCGATCACGGACGCAGGCGGGCGGGAGTCGGTGATACATTCTGGCAATACCGTCCGGCCCAAAGCCATGATGCCGCGCGCAGCATCGACTGGCGCCGTTCGGCGCGGTCGGACGCACGGTTCGTGCAGGACAAGGAGTGGCAGATCGCACAATCCGTCATCCTTTGGGTCGATCAGGGGGCGGCGATGGGGTTTGCCTCGGACGATCACGCAACCAAGGCAGACCGCGCCCGGACGCTGGCGATGGCACTGGCGATCCTGCTTAATCGTGGCGGCGAACGCGTCGGCCTGACCGGCCTGCGCCTGCCGCCACGCCGAGGGTCGGCACAATTGGCGCAGATGGCGCAGATATTGTCCGAGAGCGAGACAGGCGATCACGGCTCACCCGATGCAGAAGGCATGCTGCCGCATTCGCGCGCGTTGTTCGTCAGCGATTTCCTTGGCAATATTGATGGTGTGACCGCCGCCCTGACCCGCGCTGCCGATCGTGGCGTGCGCGGCGCAATGTTGCAGGTGCTTGATCCGCAGGAAGAGGCGTTTCCATTCGACGGCCGCACGATCTTTCAATCCATGACGGGTACGGTGAGACACGAAACCCTGCGCGCGCGTGACCTGAAAACCCGCTATCTCGACCGGCTCGCTGCGCGCAAGGACCAGCTACAACAGCTTGCCCGCAGGACGGGCTGGCAGTTTCACAGCCACCATACCGGCCAACCCGCAACGCAGGCGCTGCTGTGGCTTTACGGCGCGCTGGAAAGGCAGCGCTGATGTGGATGCTTGGTCCCATAGGCTTTACCGCCCCGTTACTGCTGATCGGCCTGATTGTCCTGCCAATCCTGTGGGTATTGCTGCGCGCGGTCCCACCTGCCCCCGTGCAGCGCAGGTTCCCCGGTGTGGCGCTGCTTTTGGGCTTGACAGACGCCGAAAGCCAGTCCGACCGTACCCCATGGTGGCTTTTGTTGCTGCGCCTGCTGGCGGTCGCTGCCGTGATTATTGGCTTTGCCGGACCCACCCTGAACCCACAGCAAGCCCGCGACGGGCGCGGTGATCTGGTGATCGCCATCGACGGCACTTGGGCCGGCGCACCTGCCTGGCAGAGCACGCTGGACCGGGTGACTGCCCTGCTGTCTGAGGCAGCCAGCAACGACCGTCGCGTTGCCGTGATCAATTTGACGGACCTGCCCTTGGCTGAGCCGTTGCCCTTTGCCGCTCCGAGTGTATGGCAGGAACGGCTACCCAGCGTGCAGCCGCAGCCGTGGCAGCCCGCCGATCCCGCCGAGTATTTCGCTGCACAATCAGGCAGCTATGAAACCTATTGGATCAGCGATGGTCTGGATTACCCAGACCGCGACGCCCTGCTTGCCACCTTCGAACAGGCGGGACCCGTGACCGTGTTCCATACACCGCGCCAGATCACCGGCCTGCGCCCCGCCCGGTTTGAAGAAGGCGGGGTTCGCATCAGCGCCGCCCGCACGCCCATCGGCAATGAAAGTGAGGCCAATGTCACTGCCATCGGCCTTGATCCCGCTGGCGTGGAACGCGCACTGGCCAGCGTGCCGCTGAACTTTGAGCCGGGCGAGGAGGTCGCGGAGAACACGCTGAACCTGCCGCCGGAACTGCGTAACCGGATCACACGATTTGAATTGACCGGTGTCCGTTCCGCCGCCGCTGTCAGCCTGACCGATGATGCGCTGCGGCGGCGCGAAGTCGCATTGATCTCGGGCCGGGAGGATCGCGAAGGGCTGGAATTGCTGTCACAGCTTTTCTACCTGCGCGAGGCGCTGGAACCCACGGCCGACCTGATCGATGGCGATCTAGAGAATGTCCTGCTGGCCAATCCCGACGTCATCGTACTGGCCGATGTCGCGATCCTGACCGATATCGAGGCACAGGGCATCGCCGATTGGGTCGATGCAGGCGGCTTGCTTTTGCGTTTCGCCGGGCCGCGGCTTGCCGCATCGGATGTCGGGCGCGGGTCCGAAGACCCGCTGTTGCCCGTGCGCCTGCGCGAAGGCGGCAGGTCCGTCGGTGGCGCGATGAGCTGGGGAGAACCCAAGACGCTGGCGCCTTTCGCTGTGGACACGCCATTCTTTGGGCTGGCTGTACCTGGAGACGTGACAGTCACCAGCCAAGTGATGGCCCAGCCTGACCCTGCGCTGGCCGATCGCGTGATCGCGCAACTCGTGGATGGCACGCCGCTGATCACGCGCAAATTCAGCGGCGAGGGACAGGTCGTGCTGGTCCACGTCACTGCAAATGCCGAATGGTCCAGCCTGCCCTTGTCAGGCCTTTTCGTGCAGATGTTGGAACGTCTTGCAGTATCCACACGCCCTGCCACCCCCGACGCGGCAGAACTGGAAGGCACGATCTGGCAACCGGACCGGCTGCTTGACGGCTATGGCCGCCTGCAAGACGGGCGCGATCTGGCCGGTGTATCGGGCGAGGTTCTGGCCCGTGCCGTGCCGGGTCCTGACCTGCAACCAGGTGTCTATGCCGGACGAGACCGACAGATTGCGGTGAATGTCGTCGGTGCGGACACCACGCTGACGGCAGCGGCATGGCCCGCCCGGATCGCCGTGGAAGGGATGGATGTGCTGCGCGCCACTGCGTTAAAAGGCTGGTTGCTGACCGCCGCGCTGGCGCTGCTGCTGGTCGATCTGATCGCATCGCTGGCTGTCGGCGGTCGGTTGCGCGGCCCCCGCGCAGATGTCGCGGCGACATTGGTCTTGGCGCTGCTGATTGCGCCGCAGGCCCGCGCGCAGGATGATTTCGCTATCCGCGCGACGTCCGAGGTGGTGCTGGCCCATGTGCTAACCGGTGATCCTGCCATAGATGATGTGACCTCCGCTGGCTTGCTGGGTTTGTCCCAGACTCTGACGCGCCGTACGTCGATCGAACCTGCAAGGCCAATGGGCGTGAATATCGAAACTGATGAACTGGCGTTCTTCCCGTTCCTTTACTGGCCGATCACCGCCAACACCGACCTGCCCAGCCGCGAAGCCTATGGCAAGCTGAACCGATATCTGCGTTCAGGCGGAATGATCCTGTTTGACACGCGCGATGCCGATACCGCGCGTTTCGGGTCCGGTTCACCCGAAGGTGCACGGCTGCAGGCGATTGCCCGATCGCTGGATATCCCGCCGCTGGAGCCGATCCCCCAGGATCATGTCCTGACGCGCACCTTCTATCTATTGCAGGATTTTCCGGGCCGCTATGCCAGCCGCGACGTCTGGGTCGAGGCATCCCCGGTCGAAGCCGAGATTACCGACGGCATGCCGTTTCGCAACCTCAACGACGGGGTGACGCCGGTGGTCGTGGGCGGTAACGATTGGGCACGCGCCTGGGCCGTGACCGCCAGCGGCGCGCCGATGTTTCCCGTGGGGCGCGGAACCGCAGGCGAACAACAGCGCGAGATTTCGCTGCGCTTTGGCGTCAATCTGATCATGCATGTGCTGACGGGCAACTATAAATCCGATCAGGTGCATGTTCCGGATTTGCTGGACCGGTTGGGGCAATGACTATGGAATCGCTCTTTTCGTATCAATTGCCAAGGCAACTGCTGCCTCCCGCGAAAATATTCAGGTTCGAACGTTTCAGGGGCGGACGCAAATGACCGGAAGTGTGATCTTTGATCCGCTGATCCCATTGATCGGGGTTTATGTGCTGGCGGCGCTGGTGGTTCTGGCGGTGGTAGTAGCGATCTGGCGACGGTTACCGGGCTGGTGGCTGCGCGGACTGGCGGGACTGGCCTTGCTGGCGGCAATGGTCAATCCGTCGCTGCAGCAGGAAGACCGCGCGCCGCTCAGCGATATTGTGATGGTCGTCGTCGATGAAAGCGCCAGCCAGCGGATCGCGGGCAGGCCCGGTCAGAATGACGCAGCTCTGGCCAATGTCACTGCAGAACTTGACCGCCAGCCCAATACCGAAATGCGTCTGGTCACCTTGGGCGATACGCCGGGCGATCAGGGGACAACCTTGATGGCTGCGCTGTCGGAGGCCCTGGCGGAAGAACCGCAGGGACGGATCGCAGGCATCGTCCTGATCACCGATGGCCGCGTGCATGACATGGAAAGCGCGCCGGCGCTGCCCGCGCCCTTGCATGTCCTGCTGACCGGTGAACCGGATGACTGGGACCGTCGTCTGGTCGTATCTAATGCCCCTGCCTTTGCCATTCTGGGCGAGACCTTCAACCTGACCCTGCGGATTGAAGATCAGGGCGCTGCCCCGCCCACCGAATCTGTCGATCTGTCGGTTTCGATTGATGGCGAGGAGCCGATGATCCTACCCGTCCCGGTGGGCCGCGATATCGAAGTGCCAGTGCAATTGACGCATGCAGGCATGAACGTGCTGCAATTTTCGGTGCCCGAGGCCGAGGGAGAATTGACCAACCGCAACAACACCGCAGTCGTGCAAATCAACGGCGTGCGTGATCGCCTGCGCGTGCTGCTTGTCTCGGGTGAGCCGCATCCGGGCGAAAGGACGTGGCGCAATCTGCTCAAATCCGACGCTGCAGTCGATCTGGTGCATTTCACGATCCTGCGCCCACCGGACAAGCAAGACGGTGTGCCGGTCAATGAATTATCACTGATCGCCTTTCCGACGCGCGAATTGTTCTTGGAAAAGATCGATGAATTCGACCTGATCATCTTTGACCGCTATCGCAGGCGGGGCATCCTTCCCAATGCCTATCTGGAGAATATCCGCAATTATGTCGAAGAGGGCGGCGCTGTGCTGATCTCATCTGGTTCGGAATATGGCGGCGCGGAAAGCATCTATCGTTCGCCCTTGGGTACGATTCTGCCCGGTGCGCCGACAGCACGTGTGTTCGAGGAAGGGTTCGTACCGCGGATCACCGAGCTTGGCGCGCGCCATCCGGTGACGTCCGGGCTGGATGCCTTGTCACCGCCGCCTGCAGAGGGGGATGGGCCTGGCTGGGGCCGCTGGTTCCGCCTTGTCGATGTCATGGTGCCGGAAACGGCGTCGATTGTCATGTCAGGTCTGGATGACCGCCCCTTGCTGATCCTTGACCGGATTGGCGCGGGCCGTGTCGCGCTGATGGCGTCGGATCATTCATGGCTGTGGGATCGCGGTTATGAAGGCGGCGGGCCGCAACTGGAATTGCTGCGCCGTCTGGCGCATTGGATGATGCGCGAACCAGAGCTTGAGGAAGAATCGCTCAGCGTCCAACCCACCGGACAGCAGATGCAGATTATCCGGCGCACATTGTCCGACAGCGCCGCCGATGTCACGGTCACCCATCCCGACGGGACCGAAACGGTACTGCCATTGACTGAAACAACGCCGGGGCGGTTTGAAACAACGTGGGATGCGCCCGAAATCGGCCTTTACCGGCTGGACGATGGGGACCAGAACGCCGTCATCGCGCTTGGCCCCGCAGCACCGCGTGAGTTCGAGCAAACGATTGCGACGGGCGATGTGCTGGCCGATATTGTCGACAGCACACGTGGCGGGATCATGCCAATATCCGCAGGCCCTGTGGATATCCGTACTGTACGCGACGGACGTCTGGCCGCCGGTCGCGGCTGGATCGGGATCACCCCGCGCGGTGCCTATCAGACGGCAGATATCCGGATCACGGCCTTGGTGCCTGCATGGCTGTTCCTGTTGCTGGCAGGATTGCTGAGCATCGGTGCCTGGCTGCGCGAAGGGCGGCGTTAATCGCCCAGTAGCACGTTGCGCGGGGTCGATGAAAATTCGCGCGCCCAGATCATCCAAGCCGCAGCAAAGGTGGCGATGATCAGCGCCTGTGGTCCCAGCAACCACGCCAAAGCCGCGAGCGCAAAATACATCGACCGCAGCCCGCGGTTGAAATTCAGCGCGGCACGGATATTCAGTTCTGCCGCCTGCGCTGCGCGCGGAAAGGCGATAGGGTCGGTCGCATCTTCCGGGACCGAAGCCATGACCACCGCGCAATAGCCGAAGACCCGGTTCGCCCAGACGAATTTCAGAAAACCATTGGTCAGGAACAGCGCGACCAGCGCCAGTTTCAACTGCCAGATCAGAACCGGGATTTGGGTATCGGTGACACCTGCCGCAACCCCGCGCAAAGATTCCGTATTGCCAAGCAGCGCCAGGACGCCGCCAATGGCAAACAGGCTGGTCGATGCAAAAAACGCAGTGCCTTCGCGCAGGCCGGCAAGGATCTGGCTGTCAAAAATCCGCGGCTGGCGGGTGACGAATACCTTCATCCAGTCGCGCCGCCGCTGCGACATCAGGATCGTGACAGATGGCTTTTTCGCACCGGGATGCTCGATCCGCCACCCGATGGTAGCCCAGACAAGTACGATGAGGCCCGCCGCGATACCGTCAGCCAGGCCAAGAAGGCTAAGATGGTCAAACAATGTCATACAGAATCATTAGCCTCTGTCGTCACGACTTGCCAGATGGCAAAATTGGTCATATATTCTTACCAGTGGCCGCAATGGGAGGATACGCCGTGCAAATGCCCGCGCCGAGTACAGATGTTTTGTCGCGCAAAGACGCAATCGTCGCGCGCCTTGCCGGGGTACTTCCCGCTGATGCGTTGATGTCGGACATCTCGGAAACGCGTGCTTATGAATGCGACGCGCTGACGGCGTATCGCTGCCCACCCCTAGCCGTGGTTCTGCCGTCCACCACGCAAGAGGTCGCCGCCGTATTGAAGATCTGTCATGATATGGGCGTACCTGTCGTGCCCCGCGGGTCGGGCACATCGCTAGCCGGCGGTGCCTTGCCCACAGCGGATTGCGTGATCCTTGGCGTGGCCCGCATGACCGATGTGATCGAGACGAATTATGACGACCGCTATATCCGTGTTCAGACCGGCCGGACAAATCTGTCGGTGACAGGTGCCGTAGAGGCGGACGGATTCTTTTACGCCCCAGACCCAAGCAGCCAACTGGCCTGTGCCATCGCGGGTAATATCGCAATGAATTCCGGCGGCGCGCATTGTCTGAAATATGGGGTGACGACGAATAATCTGCTGGGCGTGACACTTGTGACGATGGACGGCACGGTGATGCAGATCGGTGGCGCGCATCTGGATGCGGGCAATCTCGATCTGCTCGGCGTTATCTGCGGGTCCGAAGGCCAGTTGGGTGTCGTGACCGAGGCGACTCTGCGCATCCTGCCCAAACCCGAAGGCGCGCGGCCCGTCTTGATGGGCTATGACAGTTCCGAAGTCGCGGGACAGGTCGTAACCGATATCATCAAAGCAGGTATTCTGCCGGTCGCGATCGAGTTTATGGATCGGCCATGCATCGAAGCCTGCGAGGCTTTTGCCAAAGCAGGGTATCCGATCTGCGAGGCGCTTTTGATCGTCGAGGTCGAAGGATCCCCCGCAGAGATTGACGCCCAACTTGCCCTGATCATGGACATCGCACGCAGCCACAACCCTGTCGAACTGCGCGAGGCCAAGGACGCCGAAGAGGCCAGCCGCATCTGGCTGGGCCGCAAATCGGCATTCGGCGCAATGGGCCAGATAAATGATTACATGTGTCTTGATGGCACGATCCCGGTGTCCGCCCTGCCTTTCGTGTTGCGCCGGATAGGTGAGATGTCGAAGGAATACGGTCTTGGCGTTGGCAACGTATTCCATGCGGGTGATGGCAACATGCACCCGTTGATCCTGTTTGATGCCAACAAACCCGGCGATCTGGAATTGTGCGAGGCCTTCGGCGCGGATATCCTGCGGCTTTGCGTCGAGGTCGGCGGCTGTCTGACCGGCGAACATGGGGTGGGGATCGAAAAACGCGATCTGATGCATGTGCAATTCGCCCCCGCCGATCTGGAGGCGCAGATGGCGGTCAAGGATGTATTTGATCCATTTTGGCTGCTGAACCCCGCCAAGGTGTTCCCACTCGACAGCTCTGCGCCACGGCGCGCGGCGTGATGGCTGCCCCAGAATATTTGCACACGGACGATGACATGACGCCTGAAACAGAAGATGCACTGGCGCAAATGATTATGGCGGCAGATGGCCCGTTGCGGATCGTGGGCGGTGGGACGCGCCCGGTGGGGCACAGCATGGGTGCGGCGCTGTCGCTGGCGGGGATGTCGGGCATTACGCTTTATGAACCCGGCGCGCTGACGTTGGTGGCCAAGGCAGGCACACCTCTTGCAGAGATCGAAACGCGATTGGCCGAAGAAAACCAGCGGCTCGCGTTCGAGCCGATGGATCATCGGGCCCTGTTGGGCACAACGGGCGAACCGACAATCGGCGGCATGGTCGCAGCCAATGTATCGGGACCGCGCCGCATTGCGGTGGGTGCCTGCCGGGATTTCATGCTCGGTGTGCGGTTTGTCGATGGGGCGGGCAATATCATCAAGAATGGTGGCCGGGTGATGAAGAACGTCACCGGCTATGATCTGGTCAAGCTGTTGACCGGCTCCTATGGCACCTTGGGCGTGCTCACCGAAGTAGCGTTGAAGGTCATGCCCGATGTCGAAACGCAGGTGACGCTGGTGTTGCAGGGCCTTGATGACAACCGCGCCGTAGCCGCAATGGCGGCGGCGATGTCGTCACCGTTCGAGGTGACAGGTGCCGCGCACGATCCCGCAGCGGGCCGCACGATGTTACGGCTGGAAGGTTTTGCCACGTCGGTCGCTTACCGCGCGCAGGCATTGCTCGCGGTTCTGGCGCCGTTCGGAACGGCAACGGTCGAGGATGATCCAACGACAGTCACGGCAAGCTGGGCCGCTGTGCGGGATGTGGCGGGTTTTGCAGATCAGCCCGGTGATGTCTGGCGGTTGTCCGTCAAACCATCCGACGCGCCAGAGCTCGTGGCCAAAGCGCGGGCGCGCGGGGTGATCTATGACTGGGCCGGTGGCCTCGTCTGGTTGATATGTGAAGGCGATCTGCGCGCGCGGCTGGGCGATTTTGGCGGTCACGCGACCTTGATCCGTGGCACGGCCGACGTGCCGGTGTTTCAGCCGGAGCCTGCACCGATTGCGGCCATGGCCGCCGGACTGCGGGCGAAGTTTGATCCACGCGGCTTATTCAATCCGGGGATAATGGGCTGATGCAGACGCATTTCACACCAGAGCAATTGCAGGACCCCGAGATTCAGCGGGCCAATCAGATCCTGCGGTCCTGCGTGCATTGCGGGTTCTGCACCGCGACTTGCCCAACCTATCAGATCCTTGGCGATGAACTCGACAGCCCGCGCGGTCGGATTTATCTGATCAAGGATATGTTGGAAAATGATCGCATTCCTGACGCCAAAACAGTCAAACATATCGACCGCTGCCTGTCCTGTCTGGCCTGCATGACCACCTGCCCGTCAGGTGTGCATTACATGCATCTGATCGATCAGGCCCGCGCCTATATCGAAAAAAACTATGACCGCCCATGGTCAGACCGGGCCTTGCGCTGGATACTGGCGCGCACCCTGCCCTATCCGATTCGGTTCAGGCTGGCGCTCTTGGGGGCCAAGTTCGGACGGCCATTCGCGCGTTTCATGCCTGATCCACGCCTGCGCGCTATGCTAGAGATGGCACCACGGACCATCCCACCCGTCAGCCGCAACGATGATCCGCAGACCTTTGTCGTGATGGATAAAAAGATGCGCGTTGCGCTGATGACAGGCTGTGCGCAAAAGGCGCTGAACACCGACATCAACGATGCCACGATCCGGCTGTTGACGCGGTTTGGTGCGGAAGTTGTAATAGCTGACGGCGCGGGTTGTTGCGGCGCGCTGACCCATCACATGGGCAAGGAAACCGAAAGCCATGCCGCCGCCGCGCGCAACATCCGCGCCTGGGTGCGCGAGATGGATCAGGGCGGTCTGGACGCGATTGTGATCAATACCTCGGGCTGCGGAACCACAGTCAAGGATTACGGTCATATGTTCCGCAATGATCCGCTTGCGGCGGATGCGGCAAGGGTCAGCGCGATTGCGATGGATGTGTCAGAGGTGTTGATAAAACTCGACCTGCCCGCAGGCGAGGATAAAGGCACCAGGGTCGCCTATCACGCCGCCTGTTCCTTGCAGCATGGCCAAAAGATCAAGGCCTATCCTAAGGATTTGCTGAAAAACGCAGGGTTTACGGTGCTGGAACCCAGCGACACCCATCTATGCTGCGGATCTGCGGGCACTTATAACCTGATGCAGCCCGTGATTTCCAAGGAACTGAAGGCGCGAAAGGTCAGGACTTTGGAGGCGCTGACGCCGGATATCATCGCGGCTGGAAATATCGGCTGTATGATGCAGATCGGCAGTGGCACCGATGTTCCGATCGTCCATACCGTCGAACTGCTTGATTGGGCGACAGGCGGACCCCAGCCCCCGGCCCTGACAGCGCCCGGCAAAACCGCACCGCAAGTGCCGATCCTTCGCTAGCGCAAGGCGCGCAGCCTGTGTATCCTTCCCGTATCACGCAAAGGATATCAGATGCGCCAGTTCTTTCTTGCCGCGATGATGGCGCTGGCAAGCGCCCTGCCCGCGCTGGCGCAAAGCGACCTGGTGACCTTGCAGACACGGCAGGCAAGCACCGGCTGGGAGGCTGTCGGCAGGCTCGATATCGCGGGCAAGGGGTTCTGCACGGCCGCCCTGATCCGCGAAAGGCTAATTCTCACGGCAGCGCATTGCCTTTATGACCATGACGGCGCCCTGATCACAGCCGACAGGTTTTCGTTTCGCGCAGGCCTGCGCGACGGACGTGCGGCGGCAACGCGCAACGTGCTGCGCGCTGTCGGGCATCCGGGCTATATACATCAGGGCGATACCACCGACGCGGCTGCCGTGGCGATGGATATCGCCGTGCTGGAACTGGACCGTCCGATCATCGAACATCGCCTGCAACCTTACCCGATCGCGGACCGCCCGCTTGCCGGGGATGAGGTCGGCGTGGTGTCTTATGGCCAAGGCCGCGAAGACGCGCCAAGCCTGCAAGAGGTCTGCACCGTGCTGGGCCGCCAGACCGGCGTCATCGTGCTCACCTGCGATGTGGATTTCGGGTCCAGCGGATCGCCGGTGTTCACCATGCGCGGTGGCGCGCCTCAGATAGCATCCGTCGTGTCGGCGATGGCGCTGGTGGATGGCCGCAAAGTAGCGCTTGGCACCTCGCTTGAAGGGCCGTTGCATGTGCTGCTGGCGCATTTTGCGGATGCGCCCGCACGTCCTGGGGGTGGTCAGCGGCTGATCACCCATGGCGCGCGCAATGATATCGGGGCAAAATTCATCACCGTCGATTAAGGTCTTGAAACCACGATTTGGCTTTCCAATATATGGTGCATCGGGGTGCCAACGACGGGCCCCGGATCACCGGCCTGTCCGATATCGGAAGGCCTAACCATTGTTATCGCTTACGAAAAAGGATGACCAAGATGCGTAGTTTCGACCTGACCCCGCTTTA
>NZ_JBKBQY010000058.1:0-20825 GCF_046292185.1 Yoonia sp. | reverse complement strand
ATACAGCGTCCGGTTGGCGAAACCAAAATTATCCTCGATCTCTGCGCGCTGCGCATCGCTCAACCGCGCCAGCACGCTGCCACCGACCGTATAGGTGTTATAGCGTGTCGGCTCGCCCGCGGTCACCGTGCCATCGACCAGTTCGACCTGTTCAATCGGTTTGGGCCAGAATGTCGTGAAACCGTTCCACGCGATAATCGCCAGAAACCCAGCGATCAGGATGATGCCAATCGCCAGCGCGCCGCCAAAACCCCACAGTGCCGGTTCCCCCACCGCCGACAGATCGGCGGTAAAGCTGCGGACGCGCTTGCCGCCGGTGCGTGTGGCCGGTTTGCCAGTGCTGACGCCAATCGCGGCGGTCGAGATGCTGTCTTCTGGATTTGCCATGATATCGACCTCGTTTACAGGTTAGCCGAACGCTTGCGATAGCGTTGGCGGATCAGTTCGGCACCCGTGTTGATCACGAATGTCATGATGAAAAGCGTCAGCGCCGCAAGGAACAGCACGCGGTAGTTGGTGCCGTCCTTTACCGCCTCGGGCAATTCAATGGCGATGTTTGCCGACAGGGTGCGCAGACCGGAAAAGATGTTCCATTCCATGATCGGCGTGTTGCCGGCGGCCATGACGACGATCATCGTTTCACCCACAGCGCGCCCCATGCCCATCATCACGGCGGAAAACACACCCGATGCCGCTGTCGGCAGGACCACCCATTTGGCGGTCTGCCAAGGGGTCGCCCCGCTGGCAAGACTGCCCGCCCGCAGATGCCCGGGCACCGCGTTCAGCGCATCCTCGGCCAGCGTATACATCGCCGGGATCACCGCAAACGCCATCACGAAACCCACCACCAGCGCGTTACGCTGCTGATAGCTGTCCACGACATTGCCGCGCGGATCATAACCGATAGCGGTCAGCAAGGCGGCAACCACATAGCTAAGGATCACGGCCCCGACAAAGAACGCCACCCAGCGGATCGCATCCAACCGCCCTGCCGCCGCGCGGTCCATGCCGCGCATACGGTCGCGCAGCACATGGCCGAACAGCTTATGAAACCCCCATGACACAACCAGATAGGCCAGCGGCAATTGCAGCAGGAACATGAACGGCGTGCCGGTCCCCTGCCCGTTCGTCCAGCCTTTGAAATCGCCGTTGAACAACACCAATTCAAAGATCGGCCCGACCGTATAGGCAAACAGGCAAGACAGGATAATCGCGACACCCATCAGGATAAACTTCGGCATCCCGTCATATCGCAGGGCCAGTTGCTGCGGCAGCATCTGCCAGGCAAATGCCCCGATCATCAGCCCCATCGGCACGGCGATAAAGCCCAGCAGCACCGCGGCAATCCATTCCTCGACCAAGGGTGCCAGCACCAGTGCTGCCAGAAAGCCCAGCACAACGGTCGGCAGGCTTTCCATCAATTCCATCACCGGTTTGACAGTCGCGCGCACACCTTTATGCACGAATTCGGACGTATAGATCGCCGCCATGATCGCAATCGGCGTGGCGAACAGCATCGCATAGAACGCAGCCTTCAGCGTGCCGGCGATCAGCGGAACCAGCGAATATTTCGGCTCGAACAGATCGGTGCCGGATGTGGATTGCCAGGTGAACCCCGGCTCGGAATAGCCTTCATACCACAGGCGGCCAAAGATCACCGACAGCGACACTTCGGGGTGGGGTGAATTATACTGCCATGCATCGACATTGCCGAATGTGTCCAGCATCAGCACACCATCGCTGCGCGGGAACAGCATCGGGATCGCATCGATATCGGCGGGGCTGGTGCGTTCGAATTGATACAGCACCTCGTCCGATGTCGAGTAGCGTACCCAGACCGACCCGTCGGCAGACAAGGTTGTCAGCGTCTTGTCGCGGATCGCCTCTGACATGCCGATGATCGCGTCGCTTTGCGGTGTGTGGCTGCGGGCGCGGACCATTTCGAACCGGTCAGACCCGCGGGCGTTGGCGGGTTGCAGACGGAAGAACACATCGACGGACCCATCCTCGCCTCCTGACACAAGCGCCAGTTCCCCGTTGAGGAAATTCATCGAACTGATCCCGATGCCGTCATCAAAGGCGCGGAACCGTTCGGCCAATACGGGGTTGTTTTCGTCGCGGATATCAAAGCGATAGATCACACCGTCATCAGTGGATACAAACGCGCGGTCGCCGCCACTGGCCAGCAAGGCACCTGTCACCTCGACCCCTTCGTCAAGGCTCAAGGGCGGCAATTCGGTTGTTGTCGTGGTGACATCTTCTTCATTTGTCATCAGGTTGCGGCGGATCACAGACCGGCTGACCCGCGCGATACCTTCGGCATCGACCGAAATAAACGCACTGGTCGGACGCTCGGCGGTGCCGCCGGTGCGGTAATCCAGTGCGACGATGCGCGCATCGGAAATCTGTTCAGCCTCGCCTAATTCGTTGATCGGGATAATCGTGCGGAAATCACCGGTGCGGATCTGACTGTAAATCTGCCCGCCGGACACCAGATCACGGGCGTTCAATTCTCGCATGTCACTGGGCGCAGAGGCCGCCGGAACACTGCGATTGTCAAAAGCAATCTGACCGAACCGCACAGTGCCATTGGCAAAACCAACGGCGATATTGTTGCGGTCCAGCGTGCCGCCCACAGCGGTCACGATCGTCTCGCCAATCTCGAACTGGTCGGTCGCGATCACCTCGCCTGTGGCGACATGGAAGGTCGTGATCGACCCGTCACGGCCAACGGCGGTGGCAAGCGATTGAAATTCATCGGCATTCAGCCAGACTGCATCCGCAGCCTCGGGGACGGCATAATTGACCTGTCCCAATTCTTCGCCGGGGGACATCAGCGGTGCCACGACCCGGAACAAAAAGACCATGATGCCCAGAACGGCAACAATGACCAGCAAACCACCAACAGTGATGATCCACTTGGCAATACGGTCACCGTATATCACGCCCCATCGGGTGGACTTGCTACGCTTCACCGGCATCGCGTTTTGTTGCGGCTGGACATTCGTGTCGGTCATAAAAGCCCCCAGGCATTGTAAACGTCAAAATGGCAGGACGGCGATTGCGCCGCCCTGCCCGATGTCAGTCAGTTCAGTTGCTCAGACCGAACAGTTCCAGATCGGTGTCTGCAACAGCCGGCACGATCGGGAAGAACCCGGCGCGCAGCACGTCAGCCTGACCTTCCTGGGTGTAGACGTATTTGATGAACTCGGCGCGCAGCGGGTCCAGCGGCTCGTTCGGGTTCTTGTTGACGTAGATGTAAAGGAACCGTGCCAGCGGATAGAAACCGGACGCAGCGTTTTCGCCGGTTGCTTCATAGCAGGTCTCGCCGGGGCCGGCGGCCAAAGGTACAGCGCGCACGTCAGCGGTCATATAGCCCACACCGGAATAACCGATGGCATAAAGGTCGGAACCGACACCCTGCACAACGGTGGAAGAGCCGGGCTGTTCACGCACTTCGGCGCGGAAGTCACCGTCGAACAATGCCACTTCCTTGAAGTAGCCATAGGTGCCCGAAGCAGAGTTACGGCCGTAAAGCGCGATCTGCTGGTTGGCGAAATCACCTTCCATGCCCAGATCGGCCCAGGTGCTGATCGCAGCATCCGCACCACCGTTGCGGGTGGACGAGAACACGGCATCGACCTGCTGCATGGTCATGCATTCGATCGGGTTGTCTTTGTGAACGTACACAGCCAGCGCGTCGATTGCGCCACGGATCGGTGTGGGCTCATAGCCGTACCGGGCCTCGAATTCTTCGATCTCAGTACCGCGCATGGCGCGCGACATCGGGCCGAACTGGGATGTGCCCTGCACCAATGCCGGTGGGGCTGTGCCCGAACCAGCACCTTGCACTTCGATGGCAACGTTTGGATAGAAGCTGCGGAAGCCTTCAGCCCAAAGAGTCATCTGGTTGTTCAATGTATCCGACCCGATCGAGGTCAGGTTGCCCGACACGCCGGAAACGGCTTCGTAGCTTGGCAGGTCGGGGTGAACGGTGACCTGTGCGATTGCAGTAGTGGCCAACATGCTGGCCACAATTGCGAGGGAAGCGGCAGAACGTTTCATTGTCTCTCCTAAATCTGTGCTGAAAACGACACGTGGATGTCGGGTACCAATTCCGCATGACGGTTTTGCAAAAAATATATGTAAGTTTTATGACAATCCCCTCCATGGCGAGACGATCGCCGGCTTGCCATCGGCAGCCCATTTAGTGGCCGCTGCAGCGGCCCGTGCGCCAGGTGTCTTTAGTTGCAACGCAATTACGCTTGTCCAAGCGCCCCTTGCATCGTCGAACGCCGATCTGTATGTATCGGCTAACGGCGATATGTAGGAGAGACATTATGCTTGACCAAGAAACAATCACGCAGCACGAAGCGGCACTAATTGCGTCCATTGCAAAAGGCTTGGCGCATCCAGCACGAATCAGAATCGTTTCATTTTTACTGTCGCGTCCGGGCTGTATTGGAGGCGATATCGTGGATCAGGTCGGTCTGGCGCAATCGACGGTGTCCGAACATCTGCGAATTTTGAAAGATTCAGAGATCGTTCAAGGCACAATCGAATATCCGCGCATCTGTTATTCCCTGAATCCCGCCGCCCTGTCACCGATCAGAAAACTGATCGACACCATCGCGGCAAGATCGCCCGACAGCGATATCGAATGTCGCACGGCTGATGAACATGCGCTTACGGCAACCTCGATCGACTGACTGCATTGGCAGACGGAACCCGCGCGCCGCCAGAAATTGAATGCTATAAAGGAACATTAAATGCCTGTTTTTGAACGCTACCTGTCTGTCTGGGTAGCACTAGCGATTGTCGCCGGATTGGCGCTTGGCCAAATCGCACCCGCGCTGGTAAATTTTCTGGCTTCGTTGGAATATGGCTCGGTCAACTTCGTCGTCGCTATCCTGATCTGGTTCATGGTCTATCCGATGATGGTGTCAGTTGACTTCACGAGCCTCAAGCGGGTTCATGAACGCCCCAAAGGCATGATTATCACACTGGCTGTGAACTGGCTAATCAAGCCATTCACCATGGCCCTGCTGGGGTTGTTGTTCTTTGAATGGATCTTCGCCCCCTTCATCGAACCCGGCACATCAGGCCAATACATTGCGGGCCTGATACTGCTAGGGGCGGCGCCTTGCACTGCGATGGTCTTTGTCTGGTCACAACTGACCAAGGGTGATCCGAATTATACGCTCGCCCAAGTGTCGCTGAACGACGCGATCATGGTCTTTGCCTATGCGCCCATCGTGGCCTTGTTGTTGGGTGTCACGGATATCGTGGTGCCTTGGGCGACGCTGATCTTGTCGGTCGGGCTTTATGTCGTCATCCCCTTGACGGCGGGTATCGTCACGCGCTTCGTGATGACCCGCAGTGTGGCCAATCCGGCAGCGGGTGAAGCTGCGGTCGCCACGTTCACCGCGACGGTCAAGCCATTCTCGATCATCGGCCTGCTCGCAACTGTAGTCCTGCTTTTCGGCTTCCAGGGCGAGGTGATCCTGTCCCAACCACTAGTCATCGTGATGATCGCGATCCCGCTGTTGATCCAATCCTACGGCATGTTCGCGATTGCCTATTGGGCGGCAAAGGCGTGGCGCGTGCCGCATAACGTCGCCGCGCCTTGTGCCATGATCGGCACGTCGAATTTCTTTGAGCTCGCCGTCGCGGTCGCCATTGGGCTGTTCGGCCTGAACTCTATCGCTGCGCTTGTCACCGTCGTCGGTGTGCTGGTCGAGGTGCCGGTGATGCTTTCGCTGGTCTGGTTTGCGAACCGGACGCGCCACTGGTTCCCGGCCGAGGAAACGGCGATCCGCGAACGCAAATCTTCGGCTAAAACCTGATGCCTTCCAACCATGCCTATTCACCCCGATAAGGACTGAAATAATGCGTATTCTTTTCCTCTGCGTCGCGAATTCCGCCCGCAGTCAGATAGCCGAAGGCCTCGCCCGCGCCATGCTGCCCGCATCAATCGAGGTGGCCAGCGCCGGCTCCGCCCCTGGCCAAATCAATCCGCTGACGATTGAAGCCCTGTCCGAGGTGAACATCGACATCTACACCCAACGCGCGAAAGCACTGGAGGACGTAACACCCGAAACCGCCGATCTGATCGTCACCCTTTGCGCCGAAGAGGTCTGCCCCTTCGTCCCCGGCCCGGTGCGCCGCCTGCATTGGCCTATCACCGACCCGTCAGCCGCGGGCGACATTGCTGCGTTTCGCACTGCCCGCGATCAGATCAAGGCACGCATCGAGGTGCTGGTGGGGCTGATCGACGTGTCGGAAGGTCCGGCCGGAACCGAATTCCACGCCAGCCTGCGGGTGCGTGATCTTGCCGCCAGCACACGGTTTTACGCTTGGCTGCTAAATACATGGCCCAAGGAATGGACGCATCGCTATGCGACCTTCATCCGGCCCGATCTGAACCTGAACTTTGTCATCATGGTCGCGGATGATACCGTGCTGCATCACGACACGCTCTATCACCTTGGCCTTGCCCTACCCGACCGCGCGGCGGTGATCGACGTCTATCACCGGGCGGTGGCCATCGGCGCGCAGGTCTCAAAGCCACCCCGCACAACATGGAAAGGCACACCGCTGCATGAATTGTGGCTAACCGACCCCGACGGCACATTGGTCGAAATCTACGCCCGCCTGACGGCTGATGAACTGGCCACCATGCCCGCAGATCAGGCGCCGGATTATCTGGTCCCCGGCACCGCACCTGTGGCCTGAGGTCAGACCGCAGGCACCGCCTGCTCGGCTGCAGCGATCAGCCGGGCGGCAAGGCGGCCATAAGCCTCTGCCATCGGCCCCGTGCCCATGGCGACCGGCACGCCGTCTTCACCGGCGCGCATCACTTCCATCGCAAGTGGCAGTTCGGCTAGCAAAGGCAGGCCGAGCCGCGTTGCCTCGCGCGTGACACCACCATGGCCGAACAGATGCGCCTCATGCCCGCAATTTTCGCAGATATAGAAAGACATGTTTTCGATCAGGCCGATGACTTCGGTCTTCAGCTCGGCAAAAGCTGACAGCGCCTTTTTCGCGTCGATCAGTGCCATATCCTGCGGCGTGGACACGACAATCGCGCCGGTTACATCGAAATGCGTGCAAAGCGTTAGTTGCACATCGCCAGTGCCCGGCGGCATATCGACGATCAGCACATCCAGATCACCCCAGCGCACCTGCATCAGCAATTGCTGCAACGCGCCCATCAGCATCGGGCCGCGCCAGATCACCGCCTGCCCGTCCGGCAACATATTGGCGATCGACATAAAGCGGATGCCATGCGCCTCCAGCGGCAAGATCACCTTGCCATCGGGCGAAGCGGGCTGGCGATGCACGCCCATCATCTGCGACTGGCTGGGGCCATAGATATCGGCATCAAGCAGCCCGACTTTCCAGCCTTGCCGTGCCATCGCCACCGCCAGATTGGCCGAAACCGTCGATTTGCCAACGCCACCTTTGCCCGATCCGATCGCAAGGATGCGTTTCACACCGGGGATCTGGCTTTGGATCGGCGCGCCTTCGGGGTGGCGTCCGATGGTCATATTGGGCGGTTCTTTCGCCGCTTCATGCGCGGTGACGACGATCTGCACGTAGCTGACACCGGGAAGGGCCATCAGCGCCGTTTCGGCTGCGGATTTAACCTGCGTCAGCGTGGCGGCTTCGGCCTTGTCGCGCGCTTCCAGCACGAAACGCACTGTGCCTTGGTCGCAGGCCAGCGCCCGCACGCGGTCTTCAGAGACCAGATTGCCACCGCCGGGCAAGACAATCGTGGTCAGGCAGGCACGAATTTCGGTCAGTTCAGGCATCATAGGTCCAGTTCAAAAAGGCAGAAAGTCGATCAGATGACCGGCGGGCATATAGTCGGCATCGGCGGGGATCATTGCCAGACCGTCGGCTCGGGCAAGCAGGGCGATCCGCGCAGCAAAGGTCGGCGTCATCAATTGTGCCCGCGCCAGCCCGTCCGCGCCGGGGGGCAGCAGGGTCGCGGGGCGAAACTCCGCCCGCCCCGGCCTGCGGGACAGGTCAGCGTCCAGCCGGACTGTGGAAAACCTTAACCCCGGCGCAGCAATGCCCGCCCGCGCGCGCAGAACAGGCGCGCCAAGGCAGGTCCAAGTCACGAATGCTGCAACAGGATTGCCAGGCAACCCGACATAAATCGCATCCCCCAAACGCCCCAACCCGACAGGTTTTCCCGGCTTGATCGAGATGCGCAGCGCATCCACCTTACCGCCCGCCGCGCGCAACAGACGCGGCATGTGATCCTCATCGCCGTCGGCCATCCCACCGGTCGAGATGACCAGCTCAGCCCATCCCGCTGCCGCAATCAGCGCGGCGGCCAGCTGCGCGGGATCATCCGGAATCGCGCCCATGTCCCGCAATTCAACCCATGGGTCCTGCAATGCCGCGCCGAGCAGATAGCGGTTAGCGTTCCAGATCTGCCCCGGTGCCAGCGCCTCGCCCGGATCGCGCAATTCTGATCCGGTGCAGAACAACGCCACACGGACCCGGCGGAATACCGCGACATTTGCCGCACCTGTGGCAGCCAGCACACCCGCCTCGCGCGCGGCAATCACACGACCCAAGGGCAGTACTTCGCCGCCTTGCGGCAAATCCTCAGCCTGTTTGCGGATATTAATGCCAAGGCGGGGACGCTCAAGCAAGGTGATCCTGTCGCCATCACGCTGCACATGTTCCTGCATGACGATGCAATCCGCGCCAGACGGCACAGCCGCCCCGGTCAGGATGCGCAGGCACGCCCCTTGCGGCAGGTGCATCCCCGCATCTCCGGCCGCCACACGTCCGGCGACTGACAAATGCCAAGGCCCGGTCCCGGCAAGATCCGCAAGCCGCAATGCATAGCCATCCATCGCTGAATTATCAAACGGCGGCAGTGGCAGCGGCGATATTGCAGGCCGTGCCAGCACCCGCCCTGTGGCCTGTGCCAAGGGTAGCCTGTCCACCGCCGTCACCGCCTTTGCCAGCGACAGGCCGATGGCCTGCGCCTCTTGCCAGCTTATCAACGGAGCGGGGGCGGATGTGGTGCAATCCTTCATATCATCCTAACGATTGGCGCGTCGCGCCTCAAACACGTCCTGATCCCAGCCGTCATTGGCGGCGACGTGATCCCAGGCCAGACCGTCGCGGTCGAGCATAAAGGCAATTTCAGCCAGATCGCTGGCGGTAAGCGCACCGACCCCGCGGGCTGATCCGGCGGGGAGTTGCGCCAGACCGGCCTTGATCTCAGCCATTTCAGGGGCAGCGGTCAAACCTTCGACCGCCAGCCAGATGATCCGCGCCAGATGCGCATAGACAGGGTTCACGCCATGATTGCGGCTGGCAGTCTCCAGATCGCGCAGGAACGGCGTGATCCAGCGACACAGGTAATAGGTGATGATCTGATCGGCCTGCGACAAATAGGCACGCGCACCGATATCTTCGCCGCCTTGCGCCTTTTGCCCCGCTTGTTCGTAAAGCAACGCTAAAAAGTCCGCCTGCACACCGACCGTATCATTGAGGTCGCGAAAATGGTCATGGCGTTCGAAGCCATGCGCCGCGTAGGCCTTTTCAAGCGCCTGTGCCGCGGCACCCTGCAAGCCGCCGTCGATATAAAAACAGGTATTGACCATCACTGGCGTCGGCGGTGTCAGAAACAACGCCGCATAAAGTTTCTGCAAAGCCAGCGGATCGCGCAATTGCGAAGCAGCCGCGCGGAAGGCGGCAGTCTCTTCGCCGAGTTGTAGGCCAAGTTCTTCGGCAATTGCCGCAAGATCATCGGGCAAATCGGTCTGGAAAGCGCGCAGATAAGCATCATCCGTGCCCGGTGGCGCAAAGGCACGCGCAAGGCAAAGCCAGAAATCGCGCTTGGCATAGGCTGTGGCGGCGATTGAATTCAACATCTTATCCCTCCGGGAATTGCGTGAAGCCGGGTCATGCGCCCCGGCCACTTGGTTGCGCCATCACGCGCGGTCTTCGGCGCCCAATTGCCATGCGGCGAAAGCATAGACGCTGTTGGCCAGCCCCACCGCCAGCACCAGCAAGGCCCATTCCCCGACAGAGGGGCTGTAGTGCAGCAATTCCGGTGCCCAGGTGCCTTTAAACAAAGGCACCTGCTGGCCGCCGATGATGAATTCATAGCGGCTGATCAGCAGCCCGACCATCACCAGAAAAGCAGCCAAAATCTGGATCATGCCGTTGGAACGGGTCGCGCGTAGCACCATCAGCGCAAAGGGCAGCGCGATGCAGCCCCACATGGCAAAGTGGAACAGCGGGTTGGCCACCAGATATTGCCAGACCTGCATCCCTTCGGCATTTGACCACAGGCCGGTCACCGCGCGTCCGGCATGCAGGATAAAGTGCAGACCAATGGAAATCGCGAACATCCGCGCCAGCGTGCCTTCGAACAACAGCCGGGTTTCCGGGCGCATATTGCCATGGTTGAACCCGTTCTTAAGGTGGCTGAAAAACACCGTAAAAGCCAGCGCCCCAATGAAGCTTTCGATCAGGAACACCACAGGCACATCGCCGCCAAACCACATCGGGCGCATCGCCATCATGCCGTAAACCGACCCTGCAACCAGCGTAACGATAAACGCGAGGGCCGCCAAAGGGATCATCAGGACGCTGCCTTTATCTTCGCGGGTGTTGATCTTCCCCAGAAGGACCAACGCCAAGAGTGCCGAATAGGCCGCGACCAGCAGCACCTTCCAGAACAGGGGCGA
Source organism: Yoonia sp. (assembly GCF_046292185.1). Lineage (GTDB taxonomy): Bacteria > Pseudomonadota > Alphaproteobacteria > Rhodobacterales > Rhodobacteraceae > Yoonia. The sequence continues at coordinate 10,098 of NZ_JBKBQY010000058.1, read as the reverse complement.
CGCGGTTTGCAGGTTCAGCGGTGTAGCCCAGATCGCCACGAACGGATTACCCAGTTCCAGAAACAACACCGCAACCCCGCCGATGATCGCCGCAAAAGCCAGCCACAGGCAGCGCCGGGCGACGGACCGAAACTCCTCCAACCCGAAGACATAGTAAAGCGAAGCCACCATCACCAATCCGGTCGAGGTCAGCAAAAAGTAGTCATAAACGACGATCGCAAAGCCCCAGAAAACCCCCGCATTGGTGGTGTTGAACTGCACCTTGCCAAAGGTGAACAGCTCATAAAGCACATAGCCCCCGCCAATTGCGAGCAGGACCAGCGCCACCACCAGATGCATTGCAAAGTGATTGCCCCGTGGTGCGCCGGGGGCGGTATCTGTCATCATAGTCATTTTTCATTCCCTCCCATAACTCAGGACCGGCGCGAGCGGTTGCCCGGCACCACAGGTGACCCGCCACCCGACAGGTAATAGACCTTGGGCTTATTGCCGGTCTCTTCTTTCAGGCGCACGCCACCTTTGTCAGCGATCAACTGATTGACGTAGCTGTCGGGGTTATCCAGATCGCCAAAGAAACGTGATTTCGGCGCACAGACCCGCACGCAGGCCGGAGTAAATTCCTTTGTCTCTGGGTTGTCTTCGTCCAGATCGGCGACACCTTCGGGGGCTTGGCTGATCTTGTGATAACAAAAGGTGCATTTGGACACGACGCCCTTGGGCTGGATGCCGATCCCCTTGGACGCATCCTCGTATTCATCGGGCATCTTGAAGGGCGGGTTCCAGGTTCGTTTGCCATCGCCGGGATAGGTGGCTTTGACATCGGGTTGCACCACAGGCGCTTCGTCCATGTAGAAGCGGACGCCATAGGGGCAGGCGACCATGCAATATTTACAGCCAATGCATTTGTTCCAGTCCACCAGCACGACGCCAGTGCCTTCGTCCACATAGGTTGCCTTGGTCGGGCAGACGGATACGCAGCTTGGATTTTCACACTGCATGCATGGGCGCGGCAACCACGACAGGTTCAAATGCGGATATTCGCCTTCGGAATAGAAAAGCACGTCCTGCCAGTTCTCGCCCGGAAGGCGGTTGTTTTCCATCGCGCAGGCCGTAGTGCAGGCCTGACACCCTGTGCAGGTTTCCAGGTCAATGACCATTCCCCATTTTGCCATAATCGTATCCTCCCTCAGGCCTTGGTCACGTTGACCTTGCTGGAATAATAGTTCGCCTGTCCGGTGATACGGTCAGACACGTTCACGGTCGCTTCGCCCGCATGTTCGGTTGGCACCGCCTTGGACCAGCGGCCCGCAGCCCAATGGCCATATTCCATCGGCAGCACGATCGTATCGGGCCGTACGCCCTGAAAATACCGCGCCGTCACCTCGACCGAGCCAACATCAGAGGTGATCTTGATCCGGTCGCCATCGCTGATGTTGCGCGCACGCGCGGTATCGGGATGGATTTCGCAGAACGCCTGCCCGCGGCCACCGATGGTGGGTTGCAGATGCGCGATCACCATCGGGATGTTGTGCCCGCGACCTTCGGCATGCAGCGCCACTTTGGGCGTGACCAGATGCAGATCGCCGCCACCGTGATGCACCGGCTCTTCCCAGATCGGGAACATCAGATTGGCCGGGTCTCGCCCGGTTTTCTCCGCGATCCAATCAGAGTTTTGCTCCATCAGGCCAGAGCGGAATTCGAACTTGCCAGATGGTGTCGGAAACACGATCTGTTTCACCTCTTCCGGCGTCATCTCGATACTGTAATCCGTGCCATCCCATTTGTAGAACGTGCCACCGATCTGGCGATAGATGTAACGGCGCTTGTACCAGACGCCCTTTTCCTTCCACGATTCAAAATCATTGACCCCGTTGTCACCCGGATCGTCACGGAACCCTTCGGCCAGGTGGCGCAGCACGTTTTCGGTATCGCCAAGTTCGCGGTAATATTCGCCCATCGGCCCTTTGATCCGCTTGCCAATCTCGATCAGCACATCGCCGTAATATTTGGTGTCATGGATTGGCTCAATCGCGGGGACCCGCAGCTGGGTCATGGGGAAGCCCTGGAACGGATAGGTCGGCGAGTCCTGCAAGCGTTCCAGATAGGTGTGATCTGGCAGGATGAGATCTGCGTAATGCCCGGTTTCCGACGGGAACGGCGAAGTGTCGATAATGAAGACGTCTTTTAGCGCCTCTTCCCAGACCTGCCCGTTCGGAGCGGTCCAGATCGGGTTGGTCAGGTAGAACATCATCGTGTCGAGCTTGTAGGGATCACCCGCCAGATGGTTCGGCCCGACATCCTGCATCATGTTGTTGGCCATGAGATAGCCATCCTCATGCCCCTTTTTGTCGATGCGAGGAAAATCCTTCCAATTGCCGTTCTGTGCCCAGTCATCCATGTAGTCGTTGGCATCGGCAGGCATCGGGCCATAGCTGGGGCCCATCTGTCCCATCATGCCGCCTTTGGCATAGAAAGCCCCCACGAGCGCATTCAACGAATGGATGGCCATGCCGTTATAGATGCCGTTCGAATGGGCATGCGCGCCGCGTTCGTAGATTGCCATGGCCGGGCGCGTGGTGCCGAATTCACGCGCGACGGTGCGGATCGTCTCAGCCGGTATATCTGTCAGCTCTGCCGCCCATTCGGGGCTGCGGTCCTTCAGTTCGATATTCCACCATTCGACAAGCCCATGCACCCAGCGTTCATTGAACCGACCGGTAGCTACATTGGGGACCGGCCCGTCTGCGGGTTCATCATCATAGACCAGCGCATCAAGTGGAACGACAGTGCCGCCTTCGGGCGAATCGAGCGACGGCTCCTGCGGAAGGTTAGCCTCTTGATCAACGCTGGTGCTGTTTGGCACGGGCTGGGCTGTCGCGGCAACTGGCACGTCCTGACCGGGAACGAAGCGGTTCACACCGTCGTCGAAATCGCCAACAAAGCTTTTCTCCCACAGCCCTTCGGCCAGGATGACATGAGCGATTGCCAGCGCCAGCGCACCATCCCGGCCCGGCTTGATCAACAAGGCGCGGTCGGATGCCGCAAGCGTGGTGTTCATATGCACATCAACAGCCGTCACGCGGGTTTTCGGCGTCTTGCGGCCACGGATATGGCCCCAGACCTGCATGTTGTTGTTATAGGGGCGGAACGCCTCCAGAAACCCTACGCCGAACATCAGGATATAGTTGGTATTGTTGTAGTCGTAAGAATTATAGGCGGCGTTGCCCTCAACCATTTTTTTGGAAATAATCGATCCGTCCGAACACATCGAGCTATGCCCGATCGCCACGTTGGGCGATCCGTAAAGCTGACCGAAAGCGCCGTGCAGCCCGGCACAGGACGCCCCCCAGCCACGGCCATAAAGCAACGCAAAACGGTGGCTTTCACCAGCATCGCGCAGGTTGTTCAAGCGGCCTGCGACGGTATCCAGCGCCTCGTCCCACGAAATCGGCACGAAACCAGGATCTTCATCGCGGCCCTTGCTGGGGTTGGTGCGCTTCATCGGGCCGCGCCAGCGGTCTGGGTCATATAGGACATAGGTCCCAAGCGGCCCCTTGGGGCAGAGTTTGCCGTTCGAAATCGGGTGATCCGCCGTGCCATAGATCGCATGCACCCGGCCATCGGTGGTGTAGACGTCGATGCCGCAACGCGCCGGGCATTGGTGACAGATGTTCTTGGTGATCACCGTATTGGGTTTGGCGCGCGCGGTCTGCGCCTCGGCGCTGGTCGCTTCCATTCCGGTGCCGGGTATGCCGACAACGGCAGCGGCGGTCGCCGCGCCGGTCACACCTGTGGCCTGAAGAAACCTGCGGCGGCTGACATTGGTGTTGATTTCATCCATGTGGATATTCCTCCCCTTCGTGCAAAATCTTGTGTTGGCGCCGCATCAGACCATGGCCAAGTGCTGCGATAGCGTTGTCGCGGGCACAGGCGGTGCAGGTGGACTGGCCGACGTTGGGTGTGAAGCGTGACCGGCAGCGGCTGCAGGTCGCGCGGGGTTCGGTCAGAAGAACATCAGATCCGGTAAAATGCCCTGATTCAGCAGGCTCGAAGGCAATCAGGCCGGTCGCGACGCAGATACCGCATTCTGTGCAAGCGGTCGGATCAAAGATCAGCGCGCGGCTTGCCGCATCCTCGGTCACTTTCAGCGCATTGGTGGGGCAGAGGCGCGCCAACACATTCAAATCGGCAACCGGGCCGGTCACCTGCGCCTTCGGGAAAAGGCTGCGCGGCACGGCGTTCGTTCCCGCAATCCTGGCAAGCTGCGCTGCGCGCTGTGCAAGCCGCGGCGTGACGGTTTTGTCAGGGATGTTATCGACGGGAACGTTGAGCGCATCATTGTCCGCCAGCGCGTTGAACAATCTGCGCCGCGATGGGTTATCGGTGGGGGCTTGCGGCGCAGGCTTGGCGCGCCAGTCCGACAAAGGCTCTTGCGCGACATGCACCCGCTGCGGCACATCAAGTAATGCCATTTCTGCATTCATTTCACCCACCGTCTGCGCCCAAGGCGTCGACACGCCGCCCGAAAGCGCACAATCACGGCACCAGCCACGATCCACCAGCGTCACATCACCCTGCTCCAGCGCCGCGCGCAAATGCCCATCGGTCAATCCGCCCAAACAGGGCACTGCACGCCCTGCGGGCTTGCGGACGCGGGCACAATCCAACCGCGCGGCTGGACCGAAAAACGCGACATTGATCGCACCCGTCGGACAAGACGGCGCGCAAAGCCCGCAGCCAGAGCAGGCCTCCACTTGAATGGTCACATCCCGGCCGTGAATGGCGATCGCATATTCAGGGCACGCCACAGCACAGGCGTTGCAGGCGGCATCGGGCCGCTGCACCGTCAGACATGCCGACAAGGCAAGCCGCATCGGCACAGCTGACGCGTTTCGCGCAGTATTTCTGGCGCGGATGGCTGTCATGATCCCTCCCTGGCGGCAGGTGCATTGCTGCACGTGCTGGCTTGGTCCCCGAGTGCAGGATAGCAGATTGCATGCCGCGCCATACCGAAACACACGGTGGATTACGTCGCATATCCCACTGATTTTTATGTATATATCAGGGCGTCCGGATTTCCGGACGCTTGCGTCCGACATGCTTGCGTCAAGATTGCGGATCAATCCCGAGCTTTTGCATCTTGTCCCACAGGGTAGACCGGCCGACCTGCAGCAGCTTTGCCGCTGCGGTCAGCGACCCGTTACAATGCGCCAAGGCCCGTTCGATCTGCGCTCTTTCAGCAGCATCGCGGGTTTCGGCCAAAGGCACAAAGCTGCCATCGTTGGGGCTACGAGCATCGCCGACACCTTCGGGGAAAAGGTCGGTGGGGAACAACATGTCCCCCTCCGCAACCGCCATCGCTCGCATCAATCGGGACCGTAATTCGCGCCCGTTTCCCGGCCACCCATAGACCCGCGCAGCCGTATCGGCCTGCGCAGACACACCCCGCAAAGGGTGGGCACGGCGCGCATTCATCCCGTCAAACAGCCGTGCCAGCAGCCATGACACATCATCAGGGCGCGCGCGAAGCGGCGGGATCGTGACCGGTAGAACCGAAAGGTGAAAATAAAGATCGGGCCGCAGATCACCGGGGCTAAAATCCGGCCCTGCGGTGACAACCAACCGTGGACCGCCGTTGCCTGACCACATCCTTGCCAATAGTGCGCTTTGCAATGCGTCAGAGGCGGCGGTGATCTGTTCCAGCAGGATCACACCCTCGCCTGCCCGTGCGAATAGCCCGGTTTGGGGCGTAAACAGCGTATCATGCAGCACATTGGCACTGTCGCGGGTCAGATCGCACGTCACAAAGGGCGCAGCACAGCGGTCCGACAGACGGTGCAGGCGTTGCGCGACAGCACGTTTGCCGGTGCCTGCCTCGCCCAGCAGCAGCACCGGTTCATCACGGGCTGCGACGCGCACCAGATCCGCATCCAGCGCCTTGCAAGCTTGTGAGACGCCGAACCACGCCCCGGTTCCTGCATCGGGCAAAGGCGCTGTCACCTGCACCAACCGGGATATGATATCAGTGATCTCGAACGGCTTGAGGACGTAATCCGCGGCACCTGAACGTAACAAGCGCACCGCTTGATCGGTCGCACCGGCACCAGTCATAAAGACAAAAGGCGGCGGATGGCCATGATCGCACAGGCGCAGAAACAGGTCCTCGCCCGACCCATCGGGCAAACGAATATCACAAAGCACTGCGTCAAAAGGGATACGCGGCGTCCGCAATGCCCCAAGCGCGCGGTGCAGGGTTTTATGCCAGACGACCCTTGCGCCTTCCAGCTCCAGTCGTTGTAACAATGACGCGCCCATGATCTCGTCATCTTCGATCAGCGCGATATGACGGCCTTCAAGCATCGTCTTGGGTCCACAGTGACAAATCAACCTCGATCATATGATGGCCGGCGTCAGTCTGACCAAGCGCGATCCGCCCGTCCAGCTGGTTTACCAGATCGCGGACCAACCGCAGACCCAGACCGCCCCCCGGCTCTACCGGATCATCGCTCAGCAACCGGGGCCGTAGATGCGCGGGCAGACCGGGGCCACTATCCCAGATACGCAGGTGCATCATCTGATCCCGCGCCGCAACATGTAGACCCAAGCGCCCGTCCACAGGCGTCGCGCCCGCAGCGTTCAGCAACAAATTAAGAACGATCTGGCGGACCGGGCCTGCAAACAAACCGCTGCAATCAGCGTTGGTGATTGCGACATGCCAATCAAGGCTCTGGTTCAGCCGCTCGACCTCTGGCCGGATCAGCTGGTGCAGGTCATCAAAATCCGCAGGTGTCAAGGGCAGTGCGGATTGATCGCTGCGGTGCATATGCAGCGTCGTCTGCACCACCTCGCGCATCTGTTTCAATCCACGTTCCAGAATACCGGCAGACTGCTGCACGACATCGGGACGATCTGGATAGCGTTGCAATGTATCGGTGGCGTTTAGCAGACCACCCAGCGGATTGTTGATCTCATGCGCCAGCGTCCCGGCAAGACGGCCAAGGCTGACGAACCGTTCGCGTTCCGATAGCCGCTTTTCGGTCAGACCACGCGCCTCTACCGCACGGATCATACCGTTGTAGGTCTGGTAGAGATTGGCGAGTTCGGTGTCATATTGCGGGATCATCGCCTCTGGAAAGGCGCGCGACGCGCCACCGGGCTGTGACATCTCGCGCGACAGTCGCCCGATCGGAGCCAGCACCCGGCGGATTAGGACGTATCCAGCGGACGCCAGAACAAGCGTCGCCGCCAGATTGCCCGCTATCAGCCAAAACCATGTCTGGCGCCGTTCTGCGGCCAGTTCGGTAACGTCAAAGTCGATGATCAAGGCGGCGATTGTCCGGCCCTGAAAGTCAACATTCTGCCGCAAGGAAATCTGATCCTGCGCGCTGTCATAATTGAGTTGTCCGACAGGCGTTGCCGCATTAATCAGGGCAACGCCCGGCGCACCGACCGGATGGATATCCGGCTGCGTGGCTACAATCACCCTGCCCTGCTCATCGACAAGTGCCGCAGCAACGGGGGAAAAGCCACCGACTCGCTGCGTGGCGCGGTCCAGCACATCGAACATTTCCCAAATGTCCTGACGCTGGATCAACGGCGCCAGCGTCGTTGATAAAGTCGCAAATTCCGATTGCGCCAGATCGGAAAGCTGGCGTTCCTGCGACCGCACCAGCGCGGTCAAAACAAGCTGCGAGGCGATGATCCCCATCACCACCATCAGCCCAGAGACCATCAAAGGCACCCGCACACTTAGCGGCAAGGTCAAACGCAGCGGCATCCGGTCAATCCCGCTCCGCAACACGGGACATCAACGCCGCGATGCTGTCAAAGCTGTCAGGCTGCGGCAAAGCAAAGCCATCCAGTTGCAGCTGGCCCAAAACATTGCGCCCAGACGCAGTCTGATCCAACGTGAACAGCGCATCGTTGATGGCGCGCGTGGCCGATGCATTGCGCGCTTCAGTAGCAAAGACAAAGGGCGGAAATCCGTGCCAGCCTGATCGCCACAAGACCCGCGTCTGCGCAATCAGTTCCGGCTCTGTGCGGGCCAATGCGTCGTAGACATAACCATCGACGCTACCCGATGTCGCAAGCCGCCGCGCGACGGCGCGCACTACATTGCGATGTCCAAAGGTGAAAAAGCTGCGCGAGAAATAGCCATCGGGCCGCTCGTTGCGTGCCACAAGTTCAGCAACGGTCACAAGGTGCCCTGAATTTGAGTCGGGATCGGAGTAAGCATGAATATCTCCACGCAAGTCAGCAATCTCGCTCGCCTGCCGGTCATCAGCTGTGATGATGTAACCACGATACCGCGGCGCACCGTTCCAAACCGGTAAAGCAAGCGCCTGCAATCGATCCGCGTGCTGCAATAAGGGATAACCGCAAAGCCAGGCGGCATCCAATTCGCCCAGCAATAATAATGCCACAACCTCTTTGTAGGTGCGTCGCTGGACAAATTCTGTGGCGTGACCGGTCACGGCCTGAATGTGATCGCGCAGATATTCCAGCACCACCCATTCGTTATCAAGAAAAACCGGGGTCAGACCAATGCGCAAAGGCAGTGCGTCTAGTGCCATCACTCTGTGCGAAGCGCATATAGCGCCACCTATTGCAGCCAAGAAGTATCGCCGGTCAGAGGCATATTTTATCATTTTACCAATCCTAAGCACGACCTTAATCCAGTTACCGAATCCATGCCACCGCAGACCACCGGTCTGATCAAGGGCTTCAACTTGCCTCCAGGGCAAGTTTAGATGTGGTAATCCGTCGAGCGGATCATACTGGGCACCAATGGAGATTTCGGGCACTCTTTAAATTGACAGATGGCAATCGCCAGAAAATCAAACACTATTGGTTCCCATCTGGGTCGGAATGGAAACCTAAATTTCAGCAAAAAATGACGCACATTACTTCAAATTAACGGCAAGGAGAGGCGCGCCCAGATCCCATGAAGCTCTGTTTTAAGTTCATCGCGGTTTCGAATTAAAGCCCATGCATGCCCCCACAGAGCCTATGGGTGGTCCCGATCTCACAACAATGCCAATCATTATCTTCTATCCCGCAGATCAATATCAAAGAGCGCATAACATCTGTTTCGAAGTCAAGTGACAGGGTGAGCTGGTCTTCTGCACGGATACAAATCATGACATGGTCCACCACGTTGCCCTCTTGGCAATTCTTTCCCCACCGCTGAATACGTTGTCTGAGACGACGCGGTCGACCGTCCCCTCGGGCTTTGCAACTGTGGTAAACAAACATGTTGAAGCGCCAGGAAGCGATGCGACGTCACCATCACAGCCCGGTGCCAGAAATCATGACCGTTCTGCATTGATTTGGTCGGATTGGTGGGAATGAACGTAAATAAAGCTCAAAAATCGACCTTTATTTACGTCCATCCGTATATATCACCTAAATTTCGGCGAAACGGCACATGCTTGTAGGGACCGAGTTTCAGCCTGAAGGCATTCGATTTCTCGCAGATCACCAATAAAAGGTTCATAAATGCACAGAACCCCTTCAATCAGTGGCCAAGTAAGCGTTGACAAGACGTAAAATACTGATAATATTTACTTATTTATAATTCTCAGCTTAAGGAAAACCTTGTGTAGCAGAATCCGCAAATCGTCCGTTAACCGAGCTGTCAAAGCTTTGAGTGCTCGACAATATAGGGTTACGGCCAAAAACGGGTGTTTTCCCACTGCTTTTAGGATCGGTCCCTAAGCTTGGCACGCGCTTCAAGATTGACGGAAACGACATATGTGCATCGAGGCACATCACTGGTCGAGACCGCCTATTTTGTGACTTCGATCATGCAACCTTCGCTACGTTTAGCGCCAGTGACGCTGCCTGCCGAACCTTGCACAACCGCGACCACGCCACCAAGATTGCCCGTGCTCACGACTGAAACCTCGACAGGTGACCACGGGAGAAATGAACGAGGTGTGTTGGCGACCTGTCTCATGATCTTCAGTCAAACCAGAGCTGGACCTGTCGCGTATTTGTGCCGCTCCAAGTGCTCGTTTAAGCCACCTTCCGTTCGAAGGCGACAGGGCTTTTCCAGCCCAGTGTTGAATGGCGTCGTCGCGGATTATAGAACCCGTT
>NZ_JBKBQY010000057.1:0-21819 GCF_046292185.1 Yoonia sp. | reverse complement strand
GAAATCTGATTTGGGGTGGTAAGTCATGGCTCTGTTCCTAATGTGGCACGCAGCACTCTATAATCAGGGCGGGGCAAGAGGGAAAGCAGATGTTGGGCGGGATTGCAGTGACAGCTTTGGGCACGATGTCGGGGACATCGCTGGACGGTGTGGATGCCGCCGTGGTGGACACCGACGGTGTGCGGATCTTCGATTTCGGGCCGGTCGCTTATCGCGCCTATACGGCGGATGAACAAAAGGTAATGCGCGCCCATCTGGGCCGCTGGCAGGATCAGGACAATACACAAGCCGCGCAGATCATCGAGGCTGCGCATCGCGCGGTCATGGCGGGTTTCGGCAACATATCGGTCGCGGGGTTTCACGGGCAGACATTGGCACATGATCCCGGCGGGCGCGGCACCCATCAATGCGGGGATGGCGACAGGCTGGCCGCAGGGCTGGATTACCCGGTCGTCTGGGATTTCCGCAGCGCCGATGTGGCCGCAGGCGGGCAGGGCGCGCCGCTGGCCCCGTTCTTTCATTTCGCGCTGGCAAAATGGATCGGGGCGGGCGGGCCTGTTGCCTTTCTCAACCTGGGCGGCGTCGGCAATCTGACATGGGTGGACCCGTCATATGACGATCCCGCCGATCCCGGCGCGCTGCTGGCCTTTGACACCGGCCCCGCCAATGCGCCGATCAATGACGCGATGATGGCCCGTTTCGGCCTGCCCTATGACGACGCAGGGCAGGTGGCGGCAGCGGGGCGCGCGGATATGGCGGCGCTGGTCGCGTTTCAGGCCGATCCCTATTTCGCGCGACCCGCGCCCAAATCGCTGGACCGCGATCATTTCACCGGCCTTGCGCAGGCGGTCGCGCATCTGGCGGATGCCGATGCCATCGCCACGCTGACCCAAACCGTCGTCTGGTCCGTCGCACAGGCGCTGGCGCAATGCCCCGCACCGCCCGCGCGGCTGTTCGTCACTGGCGGCGGTCGGCGCAATGCCACGCTGATGGCGGGGCTGGCCGCAGGTTTCACCGGCAGGATCGACCCGGTCGAGGCTGTGGGTCTGAACGGCGACATGCTGGAGGCGCAGGCCTTTGCCTATCTTGCCGTGCGGGTGCTGCGCGGTCTGCCGACATCCGCGCCCGGCACGACAGGGGTCAAATCCCCTGTCTGCGGCGGGCAGATCGCGGTGGCACCGGGGCAGGTCGCTGTCTGACAGACCCGCATAGCGCGACCGCTGGTTCCCGGAACAATACCCCAGTTGTGACGAAATTGTCGCTACGTCATGGCAATTTTTGCAGGCGATATGCCCAGAACAGGGCTGATCTGTTAAGATTAGTTAATGGCGCATTTAGGTCTGTTTTTTAGTTGGTTTAATCGGTCACGCGCCACCAAACAGCAGTTATAAAAAACAAGATGGAGAATGACATGACAACCACTTTCAAATTTGCCCGCACAGCGATGCTGGCAGCCCCTCTCGCACTGGCCGCAGGCATGGCCTCTGCCGGTGGTCTGGCCGCACCTGTCGAAACAGTTGCACCAACCCCGATGCCCGCCCCCGCGCCAGTGATGCGCCGCGGCACCGACTGGTCCGGCTTCTACCTCGGTGGCCAGCTGGGTTATGGTGAAGTGACCGTTTCTGCACTCGATGACGAGGATTTCAATGGCGCAATCTATGGTGTGCATGCCGGTTACATGTACGATTTGGGTGCGCTCGTTCTGGGTGCAGAAGTTGACTATGACCTGACCGGCATCGAAGGCGACGATATCGGCGTGCTGGGCAGCGCAGAAGTTGACGATGTCCTGCGCGTGAAAGCCCGTGTCGGTTATGACGCCGGTGCCTTCCTACCATATGTCACCGGTGGCGTCGTTCGTGCTAACCTATCAGGCACTGATGGCGATGTCGCTGACCTGACCGCTGAAGGTGATTTTTACGGTTTGGGCGTTGCATACAAGTTCTCTGACAGCATCCTGATGGGTGGCGAAGTGCTGCAGCACAAGTTCTATGAAGGTGACGATGGTGTTCAGGGTCTTGGCATTCGCGCCACGACCGCAACTGCACGCGTCTCGTTCCAGTTCTGATCCCACGCTAAACATCACCCGGGTGTGACCCGGCTTGAGGGCCCGCGCAGATCGCGCGGGCCCTTTTTCGTGACGCCGACTCAGGTGGCAGCGCCAAAGCGCGCCCCGCAGCCTGACCAAAGGTCGCCAGAATCGGATTTCCCCTTGTTTTCTGGGCGTAATTTATTTTGCACCTGTTGCGGAATTGTCGCGATCTTCGGCGGATACTGGCCAGAGACATGCTAATTTGGGGTGCAACAGGCGGGAAACCATCACAGCGCCGTGAGGCCGGTTGAACGTTCCCCATTCACGGTCAAATAAGCATCACACGACAACCCGAATAAACGGAGAATAAAAATGACAAACACTTTCAAATTCGCACGCACAGCCATGCTGGCAGCACCTCTCGCACTGGCCGCAGGCATGGCCTCTGCTGGCGGTCTGGCCGCACCTGTCGAAACAGTTGCACCAACACCAATGCCAGCACCTGCACCAGTTGTGATGCGCGGCACCGACTGGTCCGGCTTCTACCTGGGTGGCCAACTGGGCTACGGTGAAGTCACCGGCAGCGGCACAGACGAAGACGTAAACGGCGCCATCTACGGTGTGCACGCTGGTTACATGTATGACCTCGGCGCAATCGTTCTGGGCGCAGAAGTTGACTACGACATGTCGAACATCGACAACGTTGGCGGCAACGGCGACCTGGACGACATCCTGCGTGTGAAAGGCCGTGTCGGCTATGACGCTGGTCAGTTCCTGCCATACGTCACTGGTGGTGTTGTCCGCGCTAACGTATCCGGCGCTGGTCCGCTGGGTGACACCGATCTGGAAGCAGACGGCGACTTCTACGGTCTGGGTGTAGCATACAAGTTCTCCGACAGCATCCTGGTCGGTGGCGAAGTGCTGCAGCACAAGTTCTACGAAGGTGACGTTGAAGGTTCCGACAACACACTGCGCGCCACAACTGCAACGGCTCGCGTGTCGTTCCAGTTCTGATCTGATCACCTGATCCGATCACGGGGCCTGCGTTCACGCGCAGGCCCTTTTTTGTTGCTTTGGCGGATTTTTCCGGCTAGGCCCGCGCCATGAAGAGCACTTGCACCATTCCCTGCTGCATTATTATCTGCTGACATCTGTCGCGGGCTGCTCTTTCACGTTTTACATCGGACATGAACTTGTTAACCCCGCGGTGAACCCACGCGAGAGACATCATGACCACCATCCGTCTGCACAACACCAAATCCCGCCATAAAGAGGATTTCGAACCCATCGATCCCCGCAATGTGCGGATGTATCTGTGCGGGCCGACGGTCTATGACCGCGCACATCTGGGCAATGCCCGCCCCTCGCTGGTGTTTGACGTGCTGTTCCGGCTGCTGCGGCATGTCTATGGCGACAAACACGTGACCTACGTGCGCAATTTCACTGATGTCGATGACAAGATCAACGCACGCGCCGCCGAAACCGGGCGCGCGATCGGCGATATCACGGCGGAAACGATCCGCTGGTATCACGATGACATGGACGCGCTCGGCGCGCTGCGCCCGACGCATGAACCCCGCGCGACCGATTACATCGCCCAGATGATCGCGATGATCAGCGATCTGGTGGCCAAGGACCACGCCTATGCCGCCGAAGGGCACGTGCTGTTCGCCGTCGAAAGCTATGCGGAATACGGCGCGCTGTCGGGCCGGTCCATCGATGATATGATCGCCGGTGCGCGGGTCGAGGTGGCCCCCTATAAACGCAACCCGATGGATTTTGTGCTTTGGAAACCCTCCGCCGATGGCGTGCCGGGCTGGGACAGCCCCTGGGGCTATGGCCGGCCGGGCTGGCATATCGAATGTTCCGCCATGGCGCATGACCTGCTGGGCGACAGTTTCGACATCCACGGCGGCGGCAATGACCTGCAATTCCCGCATCATGAAAACGAGATCGCCCAATCAAGCTGCGCCCATCCGCATGGCGAATTCGCGCGCTATTGGGTCCATAACGAAATGCTGCAGGTCGAGGGCAAGAAGATGTCCAAATCCCTGGGCAATTTCTTTACCATCCGCGACCTGCTGGATCAGGGTATTCCGGGCGAGGTGATCCGCCTTGTCATGCTCGGCACGCATTACAGCAAAACGATGGACTGGACAGAGGCCCGCCGCGCCGAGGCGGAACTGACTCTGCGCAAATGGTACGGCATCCTGCATGGCCACGGCTTTGGCCCCAATCTGATCCGCGCGCTGAAGGCTGACGGGCAATGGCAGGCGGATGAGGAATTTCTGGGCGTGCTGGCCAATGATCTGAACACATCCGGCGCGATTTCGCGGCTGCATGTTCTGGCCAAGGGCAAAACCGCCACCGCGCTGGCCGGTTTCGCCCACGGGCTCGACATGCTTGGCCTGATCCGCGATTGGGCCGCGATCCCGCTGTTCGACGGGGCAGAGGCCGGGCCAGAGGTCACGCCCGCCGTTGCCGCCCGCGTTGATGCGCTGCTGGCCGAACGGGCCACGGCGCGTGCCGCCAAGGATTGGGCCAGGGCGGATCAGGTCCGCGATGTCCTGACCGCCGCAGGGGTGCAGGTCACCGATGTCGGCGGGCAGGCCAGCTGGGCACCGGGGCCGGATTTTGATGCTGCAAGGCTGGGTGGGCTGTGATGACTGCAGAATTCTGGATTACTACGGTCGCAATTGTTGTTGGTCCAATAGTAGCAGTACTTATCTCGCAGCATTTGCAGCACCTAGCGTCTCGAAGAGAGCGCCAACTATTTGTTTTTCGCGCATTGATGACGACCAGAAAAATGGTCTTAAGCCCTGATAGGGTCCAAGCCTTGAACTTGGTGGAAATTGAGTTTTCGCGTGATGCTCAGGTAATGGAAAAATTTAGATCGCTGCTGGCGATTTATAACGACGCCACCCGCTGGAAATCTGATGATGAACTAACTCGCAAAGCAGTGCTTCAAGACGTCGATGACAAGACCGCTGAATTGCTGGGGCAAATTGGTAAGGCACTTGGATATCGTCTGAACGATTTGGAGCTTCTGCGAGGCGGTTATGCGCCGGAGGCCTTCGGCATTCTTGAGCAACAGCAGTACGACATCAGAGAGTTCTTGACCGGTTTGAACAAAGGGGACCGCGTTTTGCCGATTGCTGTGGTGGACGTCCGGCATCCTGAAAAACTACTTGAGCAGGCGCGCGCGACACAGCTTCTTATGGAAGCTGCTCAAAGGGCCAACACTGATGAATAAAGAACGCCTTTACCTCTATGACACCACCCTGCGCGACGGCGCGCAGACGCAGGGCGTGCAATTCTCTGCCCGCGAGAAGCATCAGATCACTGCTGTGCTGGACGGGTTGGGGCTGGATTACATCGAAGGCGGCTGGCCCGGTGCCAACCCCACCGATACGGATTTCTTTGCCGACAAACCCACCACGCGCGCGACCTTCACCGCCTTTGGCATGACCAAACGGCTGGGCCGCTCGGCCGAGAATGACGATGTGCTGGCCGCCGTGGTCAATGCGGGCACCTCTGCTGTCTGTCTGGTGGGCAAGGCGCATGATTTCCATGTCACCACAGCACTTGGGATCACGCTGGACGAAAACGTGGAGAACATCCGCGCCAGTTTCGCCCATCTGACCGATCACGGGCGCGAAGGCCTGTTTGACGCCGAACATTTCTTTGACGGCTACATGGCGAACCCCGCCTATGCGCTGGAGGCGATTCATGCCGCCCATGAGGCTGGCGCGCGCTGGGTCGTGCTTTGCGATACCAATGGCGGCACCCTGCCGGATGAGATCGGGCAGATCGTCACCGACGTGATCGCCAGCGGCATCCCCGGCACCCATCTGGCGATCCACACCCATAACGACACCGAAAACGCCGTGGCCGGGTCGCTCGCGGCCCTGCGTGCGGGTGTGCGCCAGATTCAGGGCACGCTGAACGGGCTGGGCGAACGCTGTGGCAATGCCAATCTGACGACGCTGATCCCGACCTTGTTGCTGAAGGAACCCTATGCCAGCCAGTTTGACATTGGGGTGACGGCGCAGGCGCTGACAGGGTTGCGGCGGGCCTCGCGGGTGTTGGACGATATCCTGAACCGGGTGCCTGCAAAGCAAGCAGCCTATGTGGGGGCGTCGGCCTTTGCGCATAAATCCGGGTTGCATGCGAGTGCGATTGCCAAGGACCCGAGCACCTATGAACATGTTGATCCGGCGGCGGTCGGCAATATGCGGATCGTGCCGATGTCCAATCAGGCGGGGCAATCCAACCTGCGCGCGCGGCTGGCTGATGCGGGGATTGAGGTCGCGCCGGGTGATCCCGCCCTTGCCCGGATTGTAGAGCGGATCAAGGAAAAAGAGGCGCAGGGTTACGCCTATGACACCGCGCAGGCCAGTTTTGAAATGCTGGCGCGCGCCGAACTGGGGCTGTTGCCAAATTTCTTTGAGGTGAAACGCTATCGCGTCACCGTCGAACGCCGCCGCAACAAGCGCAATCAGATGGTCTCGATTTCCGAGGCGGTGGTCGTGACCAAGGTGCAGGGCGAAAAATTCCTCAACGTCAGCGAAAGCCTTGGCCCCGATGGCAGCGACCGTGGGCCGGTCAACGCGCTGGCGCGGGCCTTGGCCAAGGATCTTGGCCCCTATCAGGCGATCATCGACGATATCGAACTGGTGGATTTCAAAGTCCGCATCACCGGCGGCGGGACCGAGGCCGTGACCCGCGTGATCATCGACAGCGAAGACGGGCAGGGCAACCGCTGGTCCACCGTCGGCGTCAGCGCCAATATCGTGGATGCGTCTTTCGATGCGCTGATCGACGCGATCAACTGGAAACTGATCCGGGACGGCGCCACCCCATGAGTTTCGCCGCCTGCGCCGCGCTGGTCGAAAAGGCCGATCCCGAACGGTTCCGCGCGATCATGGCGGCACCCGTCAATGCGCGGCAGGTGCTGTTCCCGCTTTACGCCTTCAACGTGGAAATCATCCGCGCCCCTTGGGTCACCAAGGAACCGATGATCGCGGAAATGCGCCTGCAATGGTGGCGCTACGTGCTGGAAGAGATCGCCAGCGGTGGCAAGGTCCGGCGGCATGAGGTGGTGGACGGTCTGGCCGCGGTGCTGGATGTGCAGGGGGCAAAAGACCTCGACGCGATGATCGCGGCGCGGCGCTGGGATATCTATAATGACCCTTTCGCAAATCAGGCGGATTTTGATGCCTATATTCATGACACCGCCGGTCTGCTGATGATCACCGCCGCACGTCTGCTGGGCGGGCAGGACGATGCGGTTGTCGCCGATTTCGCCTATGGGGCCGGGGTGGCCAACCTGCTGCGCGCCTTGCCGGTGCTGCTGGACCGCCAGCGCCAGCCTGTGCCGGAGGCAAGCCACACAGGGATCGCCGCCTTGGCTGACGGCGCGCTGACCCGGCTGAACGCCGCACGCAAGGGCAAGGCGCGGATCGCCCCACCCGCAGGGGCGGCGCTGTTGCTCGGCCATGCCGCGCGCCCGGTGCTGACCCGCGCCTTGGCTGATCCGCAAGCGGTGCTGGACGGGCGGCTGGAACTGTCACCGCTGCGGCAAAGCCTGCGCCTGTCCCATGCCGCCCTGCGCGGCTGGTGGGTCTGACGCGGCAGTACCATTGGCAGGGGGACTTCTCCCCCGGATCATGGCATGATCTGATCGAAATGGGGTGACGGCAAATGACCCAGATACTGACATCCGCCCAGATGCGCGCCGCAGAAACCGCCGCCATGGCGCAGGGCGGCATGACCGGGCTGACATTGATGGAACGCGCGGGGCAAGGCGTGGTTGCCGCCTGCCACGCGCATTGGCCGGAACTGGCGACCGGCAAAGGGCGCGCCCTGATCCTCTGCGGGCCGGGCAATAACGGCGGCGACGGCTATGTCATCGCGCGGCTGTTGCAGGATGCGGGCTGGCAGGTGGAGGTGCTCGCACTGCCCGGCACAGGCGCGCCCGACGCGCGGGGGAATGAGGCACGCTGGCGCGCCCTTGGGCCGGTGCAAAGGCTGACGGCGCAAGCCCTGCGGAATCACCCCGGCGCGGATCTGCATATCGACGCCCTGTTCGGCATCGGCCTGTCGCGGCCCCTGTCGGGCGATCTGCACGATATCACCACCTGTCTGGCGCAGATGAACGTCCCACGGCTGGTCGCGGTCGATATGCCATCGGGCCTGTCGGCGGACAGTGGCGCGGCTTTGGGGCCTGTGCTGCCGGCCGCGCTGACTGTCACCTTCGACAGCCCCAAACCGGGGCATTATCTGGCCGATGGGCCTGCGCATTGCGGGCATCTGGTGGTGGTCGATATCGGCATCGGCAGCTTCCGGCCGGATGAAACCATCACCCTGATCGACCATCTGTCCCCCGGCATCATCGCGCAGCTTCGCAAGGGGCCGGGGCATAAATACAGCCACGGTCATGCGCTGGTGCTGGGCGGCGGGCCGGGGCAGGGTGGTGCTGCGCGACTGTCCGCGCGTGGCGCGTTAAGGATCGGCGCGGGTGCCGTGACGCTCGGCGTGCCGCCAGCGGCGCTGGCCGAGAACGCCGCACAGCTCAACGCCGTGATGCTGCGAACCCTCGCGGATGCCACAGCCTTGCGCGAATTGCTGCAGGACCGACGCATTTCCGCGCTCTGCCTCGGGCCGGGGATGGGGACGGACACGCGCGAGGCGGATCTGCTCGCCGCCGCCCTGAATGGCACGCCCGTGGTGCTGGACGCCGATGCGCTGACCTTGCTCGCGCAATCGCCCGCCCTTTTCGCGCAACTGCACGACCATTGCATCCTGACCCCGCATGACGGCGAATTCGCGCGCCTGTTCCCCGATCTGGACACTGCAGCCGGATCGCGCATCGACAGGGTGCGCAACGCGGCGCAACGGACCGGCTGCACTCTCCTGCTCAAAGGCCCCGACACCGTGATCGCCGACGCCGCCGGACGCTGTTTCATCCACGCCGCCAGCTACGCCCGCAGCGCGCCGTGGCTGGCCACCGCAGGGTCCGGCGATGTGCTGGCGGGGATCATCACCGGCCTGCTGGCCCGCGGTTTTGCACCGCTGGAGGCGGCCACCACCGGGGCCTATCTGCACACCTCCTGCGCGCTGGCCTTTGGCCCCGGTCTGATCGCCGAAGACCTGCCCGATCTGCTGCCGCAGGTGCTGCGCGCACTGGCTGTCTGATGCTTTGTCACAAAGGCGATTTTTCCTCTCGCATCCTCTCACCAGCTTTGCTAGACAGCGCCCAACATGGGGCAGGCCCGAAAACCTGCCCCTTTTGATCATGCGGGTGTGGCGAAATTGGTAGACGCACCAGATTTAGGTTCTGGCGCCGCAAGGCGTGGGGGTTCAAGTCCCTCCACCCGCACCAAGTTAGTGAAAGAAGGACAGCACATGCAGGTCACCGAGACCCTGAACGAAGGCCTCAAGCGCGGCTATGCCATCACCGTCACGGCGGCTGAACTGGACGCGAAAGTTGACGAAAAGCTCAAAGAAGCCCAGCCCAGCATCGAGATGAAGGGCTTTCGCAAGGGCAAGGTCCCGATGGCATTGCTGCGCAAGCAACATGGCCAGCGCTTGATGGGCGAAGCGATGCAGGACAGCATCGACGCCGCTGTGCGCGACCATCTGGACACATCCGGCGACCGCCCCGCGGCCCAGCCCGAGATGAAGATGAGCAACGAAGACTGGAAGCCCGGCGATGATGTCGAGGTCAATGTGACCTACGAAAAACTGCCCGATATCCCTGCCGTCGATTTCAGTAAGATCGCGCTGGACCGTATGGTTGTCAAAGCTGACGACGCCGCCGTGCAGGAAGCCTTGGACAATCTGGCCGCCTCACCGCAGGCCGTGTCCTATGAGCCCAAGAAAACCCAGGCGAAAAAGGATGATCAGGTTGTTCTGGATTTCGTCGGCAAGGTTGATGGCGAAGCGTTTGAAGGTGGTGCCGCCGAGGATTATCCGCTGGTGATTGGCTCCAATTCCTTCATCCCCGGCTTTGAAGACGGGCTGCTGAAGGTCAAGGCGGGTGACACCAAAGACATCGAAGTCACCTTCCCCGAGGATTATCAGGCCCCCAATCTGGCCGGCAAGAAAGCCGTTTTCACCTGCACCATCAAAGACGTCCGCGCGCCCAAAGCGCCCGAGATTGACGACGAACTGGCCAAGAAATTCGGTGCCGACGATCTTGCCGCGCTGAAAACCCAGATCGCTGATCGCCTTGAGGCCGAATACAAAGGCGCGTCGCGCGCCCTGGCCAAACGTGCGCTGCTGGATGCTTTGGACAAAGAAGTCAGCTTTGATCTGCCCGCATCCTTGGTTGACGCCGAGGCTGGCCAGATCGCGCATCAGCTGTGGCACGAAGAAAACCCTGACGTACAGGGCCACGATCATCCCGAAATCACCCCCACCGACGAGCATAAGACGCTGGCCGAACGTCGTGTGAAACTGGGGCTGCTGCTGGCCGATATCGGCCAGAAGGCCGAGATCAAGGTCACCGATCAGGAAATGACGCAAGCGATCATGAATCAGGCGCGGCAGTACCCCGGTCAGGAACGCCAGTTCTTTGAATTCGTGCAGCAAAACGCACAATTCCGCCAGCAATTGCAGGCACCGTTGTTTGAAGACAAGGTCGTTGACCACATCTTTGACGCGGCTGCGGTGACGGAAAAGGACGTCAGCAAGGAAGACCTGCAAAAAGCGGTCGAAAAGCTGGAAGAAGAATAAACCGGGGGCGTGATGCCTGCGGCGGAAAAGGGTGCCTGCGGGCGCCCTTTTTTGTTGGTGTGGGGTGCGTGAGATCACGCACCCTACGGATGTGCCATTTTGTGGCCACCGGGCACTCTATTTTGTTGATGGGTGGGGTGCGTGAGATCACGCACCCTATGGACGCGTCATTTCGCAGCCACCGGGCAATCTATTTTGTTGATGGGATGGGTGCGTGAGATCCACGCACCATACGGATGCGCCGTTCCTGTACACCGGGCACCCCGTTGTGTTGATGGGTAGGGTGCGTGATCTCACGCACCCAAACGAAAAAGACCGCCACCCCACGGCAGCGGCCCCTTATTTTCACGCTGTGGCGATATCACCCCTCGCTTGGTGTGATCCGCAGCAGCGGCGCAGAATCGCCATCGCCCAGCACATAGATGAACCCGTCATTCGGCCCCACCGCCACGTCGCGGATCCGGTGGCCTTCGCCTTCCAGAAGGCGGGCGGGGTCAGACACATCCGCGCCGTTCACGTCGAACAGGCCCAGATATTCGTGAAACAGATTGCCGACCAGCAGATGGCCCTGCCAGTCAGGGAAGGCATCGCCCTCATAAAAGGTCATGCCCGACGACGGGAAATGGTCGTCGCGGCCCGGACCCCAGTGATAGACCGGGGCGACAAAACCGTCCCCTTCCTGATGCACATCGGCGAATTGTTCGCCGGTGCGGTAATCCACGCCATAGGCGGCCAGCGGCCAGCCAAAGTTTTCACCGCGCGCGACGATATTGATCTCATCGCCCCCCGCCTCGCCATGTTCGGCCAGCCAGATTTCGCCACTGTCAGGATGCACCGTCATCGCCTGAATGTTGCGGTGCCCATAGGACCAGATCGCCGGCGCAGCCACGTCAATGTCGACAAAGGGGTTATCGGCGGGTGCTTCGCCATCAAAGGTCAGGCGCAGCACGCTGCCATTCTCGGTCGCGATATTCTGCGCGATATGGTCCGGGCCGAAATCCTTGTTGTTGCGATCGCCCGTGCTCATGTACAGATAGCCGTCATGGAACACGATGCGCGACCCGTAATGCGCGTCGCTGTCCACACCGGGGCTGACCTGAAACAGCGTTTCGATGTCATTGACGCTGCCTGCCTCCAGATCCAGCGTGCCGCGGCCCAGATGGGTCGTCGTGCCGCCCTCAACCGCGCCGGACCATGTCATATAGATCACATTGCTGGTCTCGAAATCCGGGGCAAGGGCCACATCCAGCAGCCCGCCCTGACCCTGGGTCGCCACATCAGGCGCGCCGTCCAGTTCCGAAACCTCGCCCGATTCCGCATCATAGACGAAAAACGCGCCCATGCGGCCGGTCATCAGGATATCATCGCCATTTGGCAGGAATGTCATCGCCCATGGGCTTTCCAGCCCCTCGGCCAGAACTTCATGCGTATAATCCTGCGCCAGTGCGGGGGCACCGAGCATGATCGCGGTCGCGGTGGTGAATGCTGTGAATTTGGTCATAATATTCCCTTCTTATAACGGTCCCGTTTCTATCGGGTTAACGGCGGAATATTGACGGAGTTCCATAACAAGATTGTCATGTCGGCAACGAAAAAGGCCGCCTGCATCTGCAGACGGCCTTTTTGACGTCATCCGTAGGGTGCGTGCCCGCACGCACCCCCAAATATCTGCCGATTACCTGTCTTCGTCGTCGCCGTATTCGTCAGCAGCGCCGCCGATATCCTCGAACAATTCCTGAATTTCGAATTCAGCGGCGGCTTCTTCTTCAGCAGCCAGTTCGGCGATGGATTTGCCAGCAGCCTGCAGTTCAGCCTCTTCGCGCGAGCGCGCGATGTTCAGCGTGATCGTCACGGTGACCTCGGGATGCAGCACGACATCGACGTCATGCAGACCCAGATCCTTGATCGCGCCTTTCAGCACGACCTGCTTTTTATCGACCGAGAAACCGTCAGCACTTGCCGCTTCGGCTGCGTCACGTGTCGTGACCGACCCGTAAAGCGCGCCACCATCCGATGCCGACCGGATCACGACGAATGTCTGACCGTTCAGCTTTTCACCAAGCGATTCAGCTTCTTTCTTGGATTCAAGGTTGCGGGCTTCCATCTGGGCCTTGTCAGCCTCGAACCGGGCGAGATTCGCCTTGTTCACGCGCAGGGCCTTGCCCTGGGCCAGCAGAAAGTTGCGGGCATAGCCGTCCTTGACGGACACGACTTCGCCCATCTGTCCAAGCTTGGCCACGCGTTCGAGAAGAATGATATCCATGATATGTCCTTACTTTACAGCGTATGGCAGCAGGGCCAGGAACCGTGCGCGCTTGATGGCACGGGCCAGCGCGCGCTGGTTCTTGGAACCGACAGCGGTGATACGGGCGGGCACGATCTTGCCACGCTCAGAGATATAGCGCTGCAGGGTGCGGGTGTCTTTATAGTCGATCTTCGGGGCGTCATCGCCCTCAAAAGGATCGGACTTGCGGCGGCGGAAGAATGGTTTGGTTGCCATGATTGCTATCCTTTAATGATCAACGACGTTCGCGGCGTTCGCCGCCACGGTCAGGGCGGTCGCCCCGGTCACCGCGCTCTTCGCGCTTTTGCATCTGCACGGATGGGCCGTCTTCATGTGCATCGACCTTGATGGTCAGCACACGCATCACGTCATCATGCAGGCGCATCAGGCGTTCCATTTCCTGGATCGCAGGTGCGGGCGCATCGGTGCGCAGCAGGGCGTAATGGCCCTTGCGGTTCTTGTTGATCTTGTAGGCCATCGTCTTGACGCCCCAATATTCGTTTTCCAGCAGCTTGCCACCGTTGTCGGTCAGCACCGTGCCGAAATGTTCGATCAAGGCTTCGGCTTGCGTGTTGGACAAGTCCTGACGCGCGATCATCACATGCTCATATAGCGGCATGTATACTCCAGTTCTTTTCTCAGCGCATTTCAAAGGCGGGGCAGTGACCCTTCTGCACCCCAGCCACGAGAGTCTGCGCAGTTCATATAAATCCGCAGAAGGATGGGGCCTTATACGCAGGCTGGCCCGCGATGCAAGGGCTCTGTGGGGTCGGCGGAAACCCCGGTGCGGCGCCCGTGTCCATCCGAACAAGTCATGTGCATTCCTGCGGGATTGCGGGCGGTGGGGGTGATCATTCTATAAGCGCCACACATCAAACGCCCAACAGGAGCATCCATATGAAAAACGTCCTTGCCGCCACCGCCCTTGCCACTTTTGCCGCTGTCCCCGCCATCGCGCAGGATTACACGCTTGACGCCAGCCACAGCCAGATCGTGTTCACCTATGACCACCTTGGGTTTTCCACCACCTATGGCATGTTCTCCGGTTTTGACGGTGAAATCGTGTTCGATCAGGAAGATCCTGCAGCCTCTTCCGTCAGCGTGGAATTCCCCGTGCGCACCATGCTGACCGGCTGGGAAGGCCGTTTCGAACATTTCATGAGCGCTGATTTCTTTGACGCCGCCGATGATGAAATGGTGACATTCACCTCGACCGGGATCGAAGTCACCGGCGACGACACCGCCCTGATCACCGGCGACCTGACCCTGAACGGTGTCACCAACGAAGTCGTGCTGGACGCCAAGCTGAACCAGGCCGGTATGCATCCGATGGAAAACCGCGAATGGGCCGGTTTCGACGCCACGACGACATTGCTGCGGTCCGATTACGAACTGGGCGCCTTTGCCCCGTTCATCAGCGACGAAGTGCAAGTGATGATCTCGATCGAGGCGATGCTGGCCGAATAAGCCACACGCCGTTGTGCAGGTATTTTAGCGTTACGATTTGACTTGTTCGCTTAACGCGTGTGTATTTCATCAGTGTCAGACCGCGCCGGGACATCCCGGTGCGGTCTTTTTCGTTTGGGGTGTTGCCGAAGGCAAACGGTTACCGCAACGCAACGATTGACCTCGCTATCGGCGCGTCGCTTTTTACATCGACCTGAAAATGTCTTACGCAGGTTTGAAGAATATCCTTGAGCGCCGCAAAATACCCCTCGGCCTCTGCCGTGGACGGTGGAACGGGCAAATGTCCGACAGGGGTCGGATAGCGGTATGTTGTGGCATAGGCCACGAGGTCGACGACCTCCTCGAATTTTGCTTTGAGCGGGCAGGCAGCGGGCAATGCATCCAGCATCCGGTCCAATTGGTGGTTGCCTGCCGTCCGGCGCACCAAACCCGCATCAATCCCCTCGGCCGTGAAAAGTGCCATCAGCAGATTTTCGGCTGCATAAAACATCAAGGTCGGCGAGACGCGGTCTGATGGGGTTAATTTGTTTACAGATAGAAGGTTGTCGCAGGCAAGTTTAACATGGGTCCCGATCAGTTGCGCGCTACGCGTCAATGCGTATACCCTCTTGCGCGGCCGCAAAGCTGATCGTGTTCGGTGTCGTCTTTGCTGCCTGGAACTCGCTCATTCTTGCGGTCAACAGGTCGGCATGCGCCCTTGATCTCCGCCGAAGCCGGAATGCAGCAACAAGCGTATCGACGTCAACAGGCGCATCGTCGGGGATGACTGCCAGAACATCATAGTCACTGTCCTCACGAAAATCGCCCCGTGCGCGGCTGCCGAAAAGCCAGACCTCAGATGCGCCCATGTCGCGTTTGCACAGCTGGACAAGGCGCTGCAATTCGGGCGGCAGGTCAGGCGCAGATTTTGGCGAAATTACAAACGTCATCTTGATCCACCTCTCGCGTCAAAATACGCGACAATCTTTAAGATAAGGTGAACATCGCTTTGTGTCAAAGCCGTCCAACGCACGACGCCTGCGTAGGCCGGGCTTTCCCCGACCACCACTACCGTTGGCGGACACTCCCCTACCTCTGCGCCACCACTCGCAACACCACATCCACGCCAAACCCCAGCGAGCTCTCATCCGCCATCGACGCGCCGATGCCGAAATCGCGCCGGTCCAGCGTCAATGTGCCGTCCATCTGCGCGAGATCCCCGTCAATCACCAGATCGAACGGGAAACGTACCGGCACCTCGCTGCCCTTGATCGTCAACACGCCATCGGCAGTATAATTCCCGTCTTCCTCGATGATGGTCCCCGTGAACACCGCCGTCGGAAACGCCGCCGCGTCAAAGAAATCCGCGCCCATCGCTTGGCTGGTCACCGACCCCAGCGTCAGCGATGATATGCCGATGGTCGTGGTCACTTCACCCGCAGCCCCGGTCACATCGGGGTCGAAACTGATCGCGGCAGTCCAGTCGGTGAAACTGCCCTGCACCTCGCTGCCCAGTTGCGTGACGACAATCCCGATCTCGCCCTCGGTCACTGACCATTCCGATGCAACAGCGGCCAGCGCCTCGCCCGCGACACTCTCATGTTCGCGGAACAGGCCCGCCGCTGCGGCACCCCCCGTTGCCAGCGCAAAGATCACCACTGCCGCAAAAGGTGCCGCCCGCGACCCGCGATGCGCAGGCACCAGCGGCGCATCGGCCCGGCCAAACCACATCCGGCGCAATGTCGCATCCTTGTCGATGACATGATGCTTCAAGGCCCCCGCGACATGCAGCAGGATTGAGGCGATCATGATCTTGCTGAACAGCCAATGCAGGGCGGCAGCCCCCTCTGCGACGTTCTCATTCACCGGGACAAACGGCAGGCCCTGCCCGAACGGCCACCAGATCGGGGCAAACCCGCTGGTCGCCGCGTGATGCACCCAGCCCGTCAGCGGCACCGCCACCAAGGAAATATAAAGCACCCAATGCACCACCGCTGCCAGCGTCGATTGCACCTTGCGGTCATGGTTCAGATCGCCGGGTTTCGGCTGCGTCACCGCCCAGAGAATCCGCGCCAGTGCCACGAAAAACACCAGCACGCCCAATGTCTTATGCACCGAAAACACCTGCGCCTTCAGCGCCAGTTCGGCATCGGTCTCATAGGGCAACCCATTGGCGATCAGGCCCAAAGGGACCAGCGCAAGGATCAGCAGGGCGGTCAGCCAGTGAAACGTCTTGGTCACCGATCCATAGGTCTGCGCGGTATTGGCTGCGGACATCGTTCTCTCCTGTAAAATGCTGCACCGCAGATAGCAGGGCGGCCGCGCGTGGCAAATGCCCGCCAGTGCAGAGCCTTTGTGCATCTGTGCTGCATTGCTTGCCGAGTGCGGCGGCAGCGGCTAAACCCGGGGTCAAGCAATGAATAAGGAGCAATTCCAGATGCGGGCATTCGTGTTTCCCGGCCAAGGGGCGCAGACCATCGGGATGGGGCAGGCGCTGGCCGCGGCCTATCCCGCGGCAAAAGCCGTTTTCGACGAGGTGGATGAGGCCTTGGGTGAAAAGCTGTCCAGCCTGATCTGGGACGGTGATATCGCCGATCTGACCCTGACCCAGAACGCGCAGCCCGCGCTGATGGCCACCTCATTGGCCGCGATGCGCGCCCTGGAATCAGAAGGCGTGACCATCACCGCCGCCAGTTTCGTCGCCGGGCATTCCTTGGGCGAATATTCCGCCCTTGCCGCCGCAGGCGCGCTGAGCATCGCCGACACCGCGCGCCTGCTGCGGATCAGGGGCCGCGCCATGCAAGAGGCCGTGCCAGTCGGCATCGGCGCGATGGCGGCCCTTCTGGGCCTCGATTTCGCACAGGCGCAGGCCGTCGCGACAGAGGCCGCACAAGGCGACGTCTGCGAAGCCGCCAATGACAATGATCCCGGTCAGGTCGTCGTGTCCGGCCACAAGGCCGCTGTTGAACGCGCGCTGGATATCGCCAAGGCGGCGGGGGCCAAACGCGCCATCCTGCTGCCGGTTTCCGCACCCTTCCATTGCACGCTGATGGCCCCGGCAGCAGCGGTGATGCAAGAGGCGCTGGCAAATGTCACGATCAACGCGCCCGCCGTGCCCTTGGTCGCCAATGTGCTGGCCGATGTCGCCCGCGACCCGGGAGAGATTCGCAAATTGCTGGTGGCACAGGTCACAGGCTCGGTCCGCTGGCGCGAAAGCGTCGCTTTCATGGCCGCGCAGGGCGTGACGGATGTCTATGAAGTCGGCGCAGGTAAGGCGTTGTCCGGCATGGTCAAGCGGATCAACCGCGACCTGAATGCCACCGCCATCGGCACCCCGGAAGACGTCGCCGCCATGGCTGCGGCGCTGAATGAATAAAGGAACAGATATGTTTGATCTTACAGGAAAAAATGCGCTGATCACAGGTGCCTCCGGCGGCATCGGCGGCGCGATTGCCAAGGCGCTGCATGACGCTGGCGCGACCGTCGCGCTGTCCGGCACGCGGGTGGAACCGCTGGAACAACTGGCGGCATCGCTTGGCGACCGCGCCCATGTCCTGCCCTGCAACCTGTCCGATGCCGAAGCTGTCACAGCCCTGCCCAAACAGGCCGCCGATCTGATGGGCAGCGTTGATATCCTCGTCAACAACGCCGGAATCACCCGCGACAACCTGTTCATGCGGATGTCGGATGATGAATGGGCCGATGTGCTCAACGTCAACCTGACCTCGACCATGCGGCTGTGCAAAGGGGTGATCCGGGGCATGATGAAATCGCGCTGGGGGCGGATCGTGAATATTTCTTCCATCGTCGGCAGCACGGGCAATCCCGGTCAGGCGAATTACGCCGCCTCCAAGGCCGGTATGGTCGGCATGTCCAAATCCATCGCCTATGAGGTCGCCAGCCGTGGGATCACCGTCAATTGCGTGGCACCGGGGTTCATCACCACCGCCATGACCGATAAATTGACCGATGATCAGAAATCCGGCATCCTGACGCAAGTTCCCGCCGGGCGCATGGGCGAGGCCGATGAAATTGCCGCCGCCGTCCTGTATCTGGCCAGCGCCGAGGCGGGCTATGTCACCGGCGCGACCTTGCATGTAAACGGTGGTATGGCCATGCTATAGCACGGGGATTGCGGGGAAAGCGTTTGCCAAGACGAAATTCTCTGCTATGAGCCTCGCAGCTTAAACATGCGGCGTAGCGCCCGCGTTGCTGAATCCCGCAAGGGAATATGAAAACGGGCGCTTGCCCAGAAAGACATGAGGAATTGACATGAGCGATGTCGCAGACCGCGTACGCAAGATCGTTGTAGAGCATCTTGGTGTTGAAGAAGACAAAGTGACCGAAACTGCGTCTTTCATCGACGATCTGGGGGCAGACAGCCTCGACACCGTCGAATTGGTCATGGCTTTCGAAGAAGAATTCGGGATCGAGATTCCCGATGATGCCGCCGAAACCATCCAGACCTTTGGCGATGCTGTGAAATTCATCTCCAGCGCGCAATAAATCCGGTTTTCCGGGCTGAAACGGCGTCCTTCGGGGCGCCGTTTTGCATTTGGGGGCGCAGCTTTGCGCCCATGAGGGTGATCCGCGCCCTTGCCCCTGCGTGGCGGGCTGGGGTATCAAGACCGAAATACGCCAAGAGGTGAGGGCATTCATATGCGTCGTGTCGTTGTAACAGGGCTGGGGCTGGTCACGCCGCTGGCCGATGGGGTGGATCAGACATGGGAACGTCTGCTGGCCGGAAAATCCGGGGCAGGCAGGATCACCGGCTTTGATCCGTCCCGCCTGACCACGCAATATGCCTGCGAGGTGCCATTGGGCGACGGCAGTGACGGCACGTTCAATGCCGACACCTATATGGAACCCAAAGAACAGCGCAAAGTCGATACTTTCATCCTGTTCGGCATGGCCGCCGCCCAGCAGGCGATTGAAGATTCCGGCTGGCAACCGACAGACCGCGCCGATCAGGACCGCACCGGCGTGATGATCGGGTCGGGCATCGGCGGGCTGAATTCCATCGCCGATACTGCCGTGATGATGGCCGAAAAAGGGCCGCGGCGTGTGTCGCCCTTCTTTGTGCCGGGCGCGCTGATCAACCTGATCTCGGGTCAGGTGTCGATCCGCTATGGCTTTCGCGGGCCGAACCACGCGCCGGTCACGGCCTGTTCCACCGGCGCGCATGCCATCGGTGACGCATCGCGGCTGATCATGTTCGGCGACGCCGATGTGATGATCGCCGGCGGGGCAGAGGCCGCGATCTGCGAACTCGGCATCGCCGGTTTCAACGCCTGCAAGGCGCTGTCGACCGCCCATAACGACGACCCGACCAAGGCCAGCCGGCCCTGGGACCGCGACCGCGACGGTTTCGTCATGGGCGAAGGGGCAGGGATACTTGTTCTGGAAGAATACGAACACGCCAAGGCACGCGGCGCGAAAATCTATGCAGAGGTGCTGGGCTACGGCCTGTCCGGCGACGCGCATCACATCACCGCCCCGCCGCCCGATCATGAAGGGGCCGAACGCGCGATGCGCGCCGCCTGCCGGAATGCGAAAATCGAACCGCAACAGATCGATTACGTCAACGCGCATGGCACATCCACCATGGCCGACACGATTGAGCTGAGCGCCGTGGAACGGCTCGTCGGGCCGGATGCTGCGGCGAAACTGACCATGTCATCGACCAAATCCGCCACCGGGCATTTGCTGGGCGCGGCGGGCGCGATCGAGGCTGTGTTTTCCATCCTCGCGATCCGCGATCAGGTGGCACCGCCGACAATCAACCTGGACAACCCTGATGTGGAAACGGTCGTGGACCTCTGCGCCAACGCCAAACGTGAACGCAAGATCGATATCGCCCTGTCGAATTCCTTCGGCTTTGGCGGCACCAATGCCAGCGTGATCTTCGGGAAACCCACCTGATGTGGAAACATATCGCCTCGAATGCGCTCACGTTCTTCATCGTCGCCCTGTTCCTGCTGGTCGGTGCCGTCGGCTGGGCCACCAAACATTACAGCGACCCCGGCCCCCTGACGCAGGCGATCTGTTTCGAGGTGCCCGCCGGGTCGTCCATGTCGCGCGTGGCCGACCGGCTGGCGGAACAAAACGCCGTCACATCCCGGATGATCCTGCGCGTGGGTGCCGATTATTCCGATAAATCCGGTCTGTTGAAAGCGGGCAGCTTTCTGATTCCCGAACGCTCCTCGATGGAAGAGATCGTCGATATCATCACCCGTGGCGGTGCCAATACCTGCGGGACAGAAGTTCTCTACCGCATCGGCGTCAATCAGGTGCAGGGCGTGGTCCGCGACCTTGATCCGGCCACCAGCCGCTTTGTCGAACTGGCGACCTTTGACCCCGTCGCAGGCGAAGCACCCGAAGAATACCTTGCCGTGCGCGAAGAGGCGGACACACGTTACCGCCTGATCCTCGCCGAAGGTGTGACAAGCTGGCAGGTGCTGAACGCGATGCAGAACATCAGCATGTTGGATTCCGACGTGACGGAAACGCCACCCGAAGGCAGGCTCGCCCCCGGCAGCTATGACCTGACACCAGGCATGGCAGTCTCGACGATCCTGTCGCAGATGACATCGCGGCAGAATGACATCATCGCAACGGCTTGGGCGAACCGGGTCGATGGCCTGCCACTGAATTCCCCCGAGGAAATGCTGATCCTTGCCAGCATCATCGAAAAGGAAACCGGCGTCGGCGCTGAACGACGGCAGGTGGCCAGCGTCTTTGTGAACCGGCTGAACCTCGGAATGCGGCTGCAGACTGACCCAACGGTGATCTATGGCATCACCGAAGGCGAAGGCGTGCTGGGCCGGGGCATCCGGCAAAGCGAATTGCGGGCGGAAACGCCGTGGAACACCTATGTGATCACCGGCCTGCCGCCCACACCCATCGCCAATCCGGGCCGCGCGAGCATCGAGGCCGCGGTGGAACCCGACCAGACCGATTACATCTTCTTTGTGGCGGATGGCACCGGCGGGCATACGTTCACCACCAATCTGGACGATCACAACCGCGCCGTCGCCGTCTGGCGCGGGATCGAGGCGGAACGGGCCGCCAACCCCCCCGCCGAGGCGCCAGCAGAGGCAGAGGCAGAGACCCCGTAGCGAAGATTTTTGCCCCAGCAGGAAACGCCCACGACATTTCCTGGTGGTAAGCCTTCGTTTCCCAGCATGAGGCCCCGGATCAAGTCCGGGGTGAACCCCCGCGCCACGTCTCCCCCACCACCTCCCGGACCTGCTCCGGGACCTCCCCCTCCACCCCCACCCCCACCCCCTCCCGGACCTGCTCCGAAACCTCCCACTCCACC
>NZ_JBKBQY010000056.1:0-22650 GCF_046292185.1 Yoonia sp. | reverse complement strand
CCCCTTGGGTAACGCACGCAACATGGTCTTCTGGGTCGTCATGTTCTTGATGGTCCTGGCCTTATTCAACCTTTTCAGCAGTCCGCAGGGTGCAGCTGGCGCCGATGCGCGCAGCTATTCGCATTTTGTCGAAGCCGTGCAGGCGGGCCGCGTGACGGATGCCGTGATTGATGGTGAACAGATCCGCTTTTCCGAAGGCGGGCGCAACTTCACGACAATCGCGCCTTCCGATGCCGAAGTCACAAACCTGTTGATCGGTGCCAATGTGCCGTTCGAGGCGCGGTCGCAGGAAACCTCGGTTTTCCAATCCTTCCTGTTGAGCCTGCTGCCCTTCATATTGTTGATCGGCGTCTGGATCTATTTCATGAACCGGATGCAGGGCGGTGGCAAAGGCGGAGCGA
Source organism: Yoonia sp. (assembly GCF_046292185.1). Taxonomy (GTDB): domain Bacteria; phylum Pseudomonadota; class Alphaproteobacteria; order Rhodobacterales; family Rhodobacteraceae; genus Yoonia. Next base: position 22,249 of record NZ_JBKBQY010000056.1, on the reverse strand, counting down.
TGGGCTTTGGCAAATCCAAGGCCAAGCTGTTGACCGAAAAATCGGGCCGCGTCACATTTGACGATGTCGCCGGTATCGACGAGGCCAAGGAAGAACTTGAAGAGATCGTCGAATTCCTGCGCAATCCGCAGAAATTCAGCCGCCTTGGCGGCAAGATTCCCAAAGGTGCCTTGCTGGTCGGCCCTCCCGGTACGGGTAAAACCCTGCTGGCGCGCGCCATCGCGGGCGAAGCCGGCGTGCCTTTCTTCACGATCTCGGGCTCTGATTTTGTGGAAATGTTCGTCGGTGTCGGCGCATCACGTGTGCGCGACATGTTCGAACAGGCGAAGAAGAACGCGCCTTGCATCGTGTTCATCGACGAAATTGATGCTGTCGGCCGCGCCCGCGGGGTCGGCATCGGCGGCGGCAATGATGAACGCGAACAGACGCTGAACCAGTTGCTGGTCGAGATGGACGGTTTCGAGGCGAACGAGGGGATCATCATCATCGCCGCCACCAACCGCCCCGACGTACTGGACCCCGCGCTGCTGCGCCCCGGTCGCTTTGACCGTCAGGTCACCGTGCCGAACCCCGACATCAAAGGCCGCGAAAAGATTCTGGGCGTGCATGCGCGGAAAATCCCGCTTGGCCCCGATGTCGATCTGCGCATCATCGCGCGCGGTTCGCCCGGTTTTTCGGGTGCCGATCTGGCGAACCTCGTGAACGAGGCGGCCTTGATGGCCGCGCGTGTCGGTCGCCGCTTTGTCACGATGACGGATTTTGAATCCGCCAAGGACAAGGTGATGATGGGTGCGGAACGCCGGTCGATGGTGATGACCGCCGAGCAAAAGGAAATGACCGCGTTTCACGAAGCGGGCCATGCCATCGTCGGCATCACCCTCCCGAAATGCGACCCGGTCTATAAGGCCACGATCATTCCGCGCGGCGGTGCCTTGGGCATGGTGATGAGCCTGCCAGAAATTGACCGTCTGAACATGTTCAAGGATGAATGCCACCAGCGTCTTGCGATGACCATGGCCGGCAAAGCGGCCGAGATCATCAAATACGGTCCTGATTCCGTCAGCAACGGTCCTGCTGGTGACATTCAGCAGGCCAGCCAGCTGGCACGCGCGATGGTCTTGCGATGGGGCATGTCCGACAAGATCGGCAATATCGACTATGCCGAAGCGCATGAAGGTTATCAGGGCAATACTGCCGGGCTTTCCGTGTCCGCCGATACCAAGGTTCTGATCGAGGAAGAAGTGCGCAGGTTCATTCAGGACGGCTATGACCTTGCCTTCAAGATCATCACCGAAAAGCGCGATGAATTTGAGCGTCTGGCACAAGGCCTGCTGGAATACGAAACGCTGACCGGGGAAGAGATCAAGCGCGTGATCGCCGGGCTGCCACCGCATGCGGCAGATGACAAGGATGACACGCCGCCTTCTGCGGGGTCATCGGTCACGGCAATTCCGAAAACCAAGCCCAAGAAACCCCGCGAACCCGATGGCGGGATGGAACCGGAACCTTCAGCGTAATTGTTCAACGCCGCCCCTGAACGGGCGGCGTTTTTCGTTGCAGCCCCTGTGCCTTTGGAAGAGGATGCGCCTGACGGGGATAGTGGCCCTGACGTTGGGGCAGGGTCCCCGTTGATCAAGGGGGCAGCATGCCGGCATTGGTAAAGACAGATATCGTGGGTGAAGTGGTCTGGCTGGGTGTCGTGCCTGATCGTGATGCATCTTTGCGTTCTGTCGCAATGACAGAGACGGAACTGACCTATGCCGGTATCCCCGGCGAGGCGCATGGCGGCTTGACCCGCCCGTCCTGTTCGCGCGTGATCAGCCAGCACAAGCGCGGCACTGAAATCCGCAATGTGCGCCAGCTATGCGTGATGTCGGAAGAAGAACTGGCGCAGATTGCCGCTGATTGCGGGCTTGACCAGCTTGACCCCGCCTATGCCGGCGCATCCTTGGTGCTGCGTGGTATCCCCGATCTCACACATCTGCCGCCATCATCGCGTCTGCAGTTCGCCGATGGATCGGCGATTGTGGTGGATATGGAAAACCAGCCCTGCCACCTGCCGGCCAAGGTGATCAACGCCGAACACCCCGGCGCCGGCGATCGGTTCAAAGCCGCCGCCAAAGACAAACGCGGGGTGACTGCCTGGGTCGAACGCGAGGGCCGGGTGCGTTTGGGCGATCCGGTGATCCTGCATGTGCCCGGCCAACGCGCCTGGCAGGTCTGAACGCGCGCGAAGGGCAGACACGACGATGGCCATACCGAGGACCTTTTCCAAGGCGGGATACCCGGTTGTCAAATCGCGTGCTCCATCGTATCCGGCAGAACGGACCATGGCGAAAGGACCGGACATGAAGACACCGCAAGACTGCAATGACATGGCCGATCTCCGCGCTGCCATCGATCAGATCGACGCCGACCTTGTCCGGCAACTGGCCTTGCGGGCGGCCTATATCGACCGCGCGGCCCAGATCAAGGAACAGGCAGACCTGCCTGCGCGGATCACCCCACGTGTCGAACAGGTTGTGGACAATGTGCGCGCACATGCACAGGCGCAGGGCCTCTCACCGGATCTGGTCGAAAAGATTTGGCGGTGGCTGATAGATTGGTCCATCGTCCGCGAAGAAACCCGGCTTGGCCCGGACAGCGACAGGAATGACAAGACATGACAGCCCATATTCTGGATGGCAAAGCCTTTGCCGCCAATCTGCGCGCCAAGGTTGTGACCCATGTGGCCCGTTTGAAGGCCGATCACGGCATCTTGCCAGGTCTGGCCGTTGTGCTGGTGGGCGATGACCCGGCCAGTCAGGTCTATGTCCGGTCCAAGGGCAAGATGACGGTCGAGGTCGGGATGCAAAGCTTTGAACACCGCCTGCCCGACACCACGTCAGAGGCAGATTTGCTGGCGCTGATCGCCAGCTTGAACGCTGATCCCGCGGTGCATGGGATTCTTGTGCAATTGCCACTGCCGGCACATCTGAACAGCGATCTGGTCATCAATACGATTGATCCGGCCAAAGATGTGGACGGATTTCATATCTCCAATGTCGGTCTGCTGGGCACCGGGCAAAAGGCGATGGTGCCTTGCACGCCCTTGGGCTGTCTGATGCTGCTGCGCGATCATCACGGGTCGCTTTCGGGCAAACATGCGGTGGTGATCGGCCGGTCCAACATCGTGGGCAAGCCGATGGCCCAGCTTTTGCTGGGCGATAGCTGCACCGTCACGATTGCGCATAGCCGCACGGCGGATCTGGCTGCGATGGTGCGGCAGGCGGATATCGTGGTCGCTGCCGTGGGCCGTGCGCAGATGGTGCCCGGCGATTGGATCAAACCGGGGGCGACGGTGATTGACGTGGGCATCAACCGGGTCACCAACGATGACGGCAGCACGCGGCTGATTGGTGATGTGGATTTCGATAGCTGCCGCGCTGTCGCGGGAGCGATTACCCCGGTGCCGGGTGGTGTCGGTCCGATGACGATTGCTTGTCTGCTGGCCAATACGGTCACCGCCTGCAGCCGTGCCAACGGGCTGGCGGAGCCCGAGGGCCTGACTGTCTGAACCTGACAAGATACCGCGGCACGCGCTGCTTGGTCAGGGCAGGGGGGCCACAATCGCCTTGCGGCCCGTCAGGATGGCCAGCGCCTGTGGGCCGAAATGTTGGCGGATCGCGGGCTGGCTGCAATCCAGCCCGCCAGTATAGGCACCATAGGCTGGCAGGATCATCCGCTCAGCATCCAGCACAAAGGCAGGACGACTGCGCCCTGCAAGGCGGTATTTGGGATGGTAATGGCCCGAAATCTCTGCGCGCGCCGCCGTCGCAATATGGCGAAAGGTCAGCGGCCCGATCTGCACCTGCGCCAGATGCGTGCCGCCCAGATCAACCGGACCCGGGTCATGGTTGCCTTCGACCCAGACCCATCTGCGTCCAGCCTGCAGGCTGATCAGTCGCACGCGCATGTCGTCATCCAGGCTTTCGGCTGCGGCTAGATCATCGAAACTGTCACCCAGACAGATCACCTGTCGTGCATCGGTCACGGCAAGATCTTCGGCCAGTTTGTTCAGCGTCTCGATCACCTCGTAAGGTGGCAGCATCACACCACTGCGCCGCGCGATCCGATCAGATTTTCCCAGATGCAGGTCTGAGACGCAAAGCAAGGCATGATCAGGCAGATAAAGTGCACCTGACGGCAGCGCGTGGCACCAGGTGCCATGAAAGGGAAAGACATAGGCGTTCATGCTGTGTTCTTGCGTTAAGCCGTGACGCTGCGCAAGGATCAATCCGTGCGCAGCCCCACCTTGGCCATCAGGGCTGCGGCCTCATCCTCCACCAAACGTTCGCGCCCGGCACCCGCCAGCGCGATGCGACCCTGTTCCAGAAACATCGGCAGCGCCAGCGGCGTCACGCGGTCCAACACCACATGGTCGACGCGCCCAGCCGTGCGGGTCAGCATTTCTTCGATCCGGCCGAAATCCACCAGTCCGCGCAACGCCTCTTCCCTGGTAATCTGCAGCATCAGATGATCGGGGTCGTATTTGGCCAAAGTGTCGTAAAGGATATCGGATGAAAACGTCGCCTGCCGCCCCGATTTGCGCGCCTGCGGCAGGTTGCGTTCAATTAGTCCCGCAATCGTGGCCGCCCCGCGAAAGGTACGCTTCATCACGGCGTTGCCTGACAGCCAGGTCTCGAACCCCGCCCGCAGGTCCGGTGCGCGGAACAGAGGGGCAGGATCGGTCACGGTATCCAGCCCCCAGATCAGTGTCGCGTAATCGGTGGCGACAAAACCCAGAGGATGCAGATCCATCTCCTCCATCCTTTGCGTCAGCAGCATCCCCAGCGTCTGCATCGCATTGCGCCCGGCAAATCCGTAGACGCAGATATGTTGACGCCCTTCATGCGGAAAGCTTTCCACCAGAATGCGATCTGCTTCCGGCAGTTTGGAATAAGTGCGCTGCAGGCGTAGCCATTCGGCGGTGTGGGCGGGCAGGCCGGGCCAGTCGGGTTGGGCGAACATCCGCAGGATGCGTTGCGACAACTGGGTGGAATTGGCAAATTTTGTCCCCATGAATGTCGCGATCTTGGGGGTTTTGCTGGCGTCGCGTGTCACCTCGACCGTCATTTCCCGCAGGCCATCATAGCGCACGATCTGGCCACCGATCAGGAACGTGTCGCCACGGGTCAGGGTGGCTGCAAAAGCCTCTTCAACCTCGCCCAGCTGTTTGAAACTGCCCTTCAGGCGCACCTTCAATGTGTCGGTATCCTGAATCGTCCCGATGTTCATCCGAATACGCAGCGCGGCGCGCGGATCGCGCAATTGCCATCTGCCGCCAGTGGTTTGCAACAGGCGTTTCCAGCGGTCATAGGCGCGCAGCGCATAGCCACCTGTCGCGCAGAAATCGAGACAGGCATCGAAATCCGCGCGTGTGAGGGTCGCATAAGCGCCGACACTGCGGACCTCATTGAAGAGATCATCAGCGTGAAAAGGACCGGAACAGGCGGCGATCAGAATATGCTGGCACAGCACGTCGCGGGGCCCCGGACCCTTTGGCTCTCCGTCCAGATCATGCGCGATCACAGCCTCCAACGCGGCGACACATTCGACCACCTCGAACCTGTTCGCAGGCACCAGCAGCGCCTTTGACGGGGCATTATAGCGGTGATTGGCGCGCCCGATCCGTTGCACCAGACGTTTGACATTCTTCGGTGCACCAATCTGGATCACCAGATCGACATCGCCCCAGTCAATTCCCAGATCAAGACTGCCGGTGCAGACAATCGCCCGCAACTGACCCGCGACCATCGCGGCCTCGACCCTTTCGCGCTGTTCGCGCGCAAGGCTGCCGTGGTGGATGCCGATGGGCAGATCGTCGGTATTGGCCAGCCAGAGGTTGTGAAAGAAAATCTCGGCCTGTGCGCGGGTGTTGTGAAAGATCAGCGTGGTCTTGTGCTGCTTGACGGCATCCAGCACGGCGGGGATCGCATAGGCGGCCCCGCCCCCGGCCCAGGGCGGCGGCGCATCCGTGTGCAGCATCGCGATATCCGGGTCAGGGCCGGGATCGGCCAGCAGGACCGGGCAAGGGTCCGGGTGGCGCGCGAGGATGCGCGCAATCGCGGGCGGGTCATCGACCGTGGCAGACAGTCCGACGCGGCGCAGGCCCGGCGCGAGGGTTTGCAACCGGCTGAGCGCCAGCATCAGCTGATCGCCCCGCTTGCTTTCGGCCAAGGCGTGGATTTCATCAACGACCACACGTTGCAGTCCCGCAAAGATCCGTGGCGCGTCTTCATAGGAAATCAACAGCGCCAGGGATTCCGGCGTTGTCAGCAAAATATGCGGCGGGTCGGCGCGCTGGCGACGTTTCTGGGTATAGCTGGTGTCGCCCGTGCGATCCTCGATCCGGATCGGCAACGCCATCTCATCCACAGGAGTGCGCAGATTGCGTTTGATATCCGCCGCCAGCGCCTTGAGCGGCGAGACATAAAGCGTGTGCAGCCCCTGATGCGTCCCATCTGCCAGTTCCACCAGTGATGGCAGGAACCCTGCGAGCGTCTTGCCGCCGCCTGTCGGGGCAATCAGCAAAAGCGCCGGGTCCTGCGCGCGGTCCAGCATGTCCTGCTGATGCGGGTGAACCGACCAGCCGCGCCCGGTGAACCAGTCATCAAACACCGCAGGAAGGGCGGGCATGGGCCGTCTGATGTCTGGCATGAGGGTCCCGGGATGCAAAAAGCCTTACCCCTAGGTAGGGGCAACCCTGTGGAATTCAAACCACCGATAGGTCTAGCGCTGAATTTCCTCGTCCTTGACGAACATATTTTCCCAAGCGCGATCAATCAGCGCGGGTGACATCTGATAGGGAATGCCTTCGAATTCGCAGATCGCGATCATCTGGTCGATCAGGAAAATCGGCTGGTAATTCGCGTAAACATTGTCGATTTCCGGGTAGCGCAAGTTCAGAAGATGAACTAGCGCCGCCTCGTCCAGCGGCATCTTGCGCTTGCGCGCGACGAGGGCAAAAATCTTGAGAAAATCATCCTGACTGGGGCCATCGATCTTGATCTTGAAGAAGATTCTGCGCAACGCCGCAGTGTCAAAAATCTTATTAGGGTGAAAGTTGGTGGAGAACACAACCAGGGTATCGAACGGGACTTCGAACTTTTCGCCCGATTGCAGGGCGAGGATGTCCTTGTTTTCCTCAAGCGGGACGATCCAGCGGTTCACAAGGCTTTGCGGTGGTTCGGCCTGCCTGCCAAGGTCATCTACAATGAAGATGCCGCCAGTGGCCTTTAGCTGCAAAGGCGCCTGATAGGTGCGCGCGATGGGGTTGTACACAAGGTCGAGCATGGACAGCGTCAATTCGCCGCCGGTGATGACAGTCGGGCGTTGGCAGCGGACATAGCGCGTGTCGAACCGGCCCGAGGTGCGGCGCAGGCTGTTGGGATCGTCAATATCATCTTCGGCGGCTGAATGGATGATCGGGTCATAGACGGTGATCACCTGACCGGAATATTCAATCGCGCGCGGCACATAGATCTTGTCATCCAGCGCATCGCGGATCCCGTTCGAGATGGAGGATTTCCCATTGCCGGGCGGTCCATACATCAGGATAGACCGGCCCGCGCTGATCGCCGGACCCAGATTGGACAGCAGGTCCGGTGGCAAAACCAGATGGCCCATCGCGGCTTCCAGTTGGTCCCGCGTGAGCTGGGTATTGCGGATCGATTGCCGTTCTATCTGTTCTGCATAGACTGACAAAGGCACCGGCATTGCACCGTAATATTCGGACTGGCCCAAGGCATCCAACGCGCGCGCGCGGCCACCATCGGTCAGCCGGTAGCCCATTTCATTGCCGTTATTGGCGTTCAATGTGCCTGTCGCCTCGACCAGAAGCTGCGTGCGCATCATATCCACCAGTTCCTGCGTAACCGACACCGGCAGGCAGATCGCGCGGCTGATCTGTGACACCAGATCAAGGTTCATCCGGAACATCGTCTTGATCAGGATATCGCGCATCAACGGCAGAGGCAGCAACATCGCAGACAGGCTTTTCGGCGGCGGCGGCGCCATGACATTGGTTGGTTGCATATTCATTCGATAAGCCTCGTCAATGAAAGTCATGCCTGCAATACGCTGGAACGCTTTACAGATGACTAACCATTATGGCCAAATCGTGGACAAAGCAGCGCCAGTCAAAGGCATTGCTGAAAAACTATCGGTAAAATGCCACAAGAAAAAGATAAAATAAGAGCGTCATTGCCAACGGAAAACCCATAGGGAACCTTTTGCCGCTGGACCAGCTTTGCCAGTCAGGCACCAAGCCGCGCAACGGGCTGTGTTTCACGATCCGATGGGTCGCAAAACCCGCCAGTAGGCAGGCGGCGAAAAGCGCAAGGATCAATTGCAGATCCGCCACAGCAACAAAGGGGGCAGCGCCCGCCATGAATTTGGCATCGCCCGCACCCATCACACCCGCCGCATTCAGCACGATCCCCAGCAACAATATGATGACCAGATGGGACCAGTGCCAGAGGTATTGCGAGAACGGCAATGCGATCAGGCCCAGGATCGCAAAGCTGATGACCAGCGTAACGACCGCAACATTGGGGATTTTCATCCGCTTCAGATCGCTCCACGCGACATAGATCGCAATCGGTATGACAGCTGGCAAAAACCAGAAGGCTGCATATGCCGTCAGGCCCATCTGCTTAATTCGCCACGTTGTTTTCAAGCGCCTGCAAGGCACGCACGGCGGGTTCAAAATATTGCGGGTGGGTGTTGATCGCGTCATTCAACAGCGATTTCCCGATGGTCACATCATTCTGCTTGATCGCGGTCAGCGCCATCGTATGCAGCAATTGCGCCCGTTCCACCTGCGTCATCGGCACCACGGGCATCGTGTAATTGCGCTGTGCGCCGCGGGCCAGCACCAGATTGTTCTTGGCGGTGAACATACTGGGGCTGAAGCGCAGCGCATCGCCGAACAGGCGTTCCGCAGCCGGGTAATCGCCACGGGTCAGTTTAGAAAAGCCCCAGTTGTTGTAAACCGGTCCCGGCCGGGTGGTCATCCCGACAGCAGTTTCATAGAAACTGTCAGCCTTGCCCCATTGCTGCTGGCTGTCAGCGATCATCGCTTCCAGGCGGTAGCGCTGAAATGTTTCATAGGTCGGGGGAATGGTGTTCAGCGTCGCGGCAGCATTGGACCAGTCATTGCCACGGATATAGGCATCGGCCAGTTCGACCCGGTCTTCGTCGCCGGCCTGTGGATGGGTCAGCACGGTCTGCCAGGCCGCGACAGATTCAGTCGGGCGGCCGGCGCGGACCAGCGACTTGGCCAGACCCCGCTGCAGATCAATGCGGTCAGGTGCGTTGACGCTGGCATTGGCAAAATAATTGACGGCCTCATTCGGATCGCCAACGGTAAGCATGACTTCGTTCAGGTTGGATTCATCGATGACATTAAGATCCTTCAAGGCGCGCTCAACCTCGGCGTCTCCGGATCTTTCGCAGGCGGACAGGCCAAAGGCCGCCGCGCAAAGCGTCAGAAAAATCTGTTGGCGCATGTTTTGCGTCCTTTTTGCTGCTCTTGCCTATAGGTCCGACATCAGAACGAAGTCGCCCGCGCCGCGCCGGATCAGATTGAATGCCTGATTTTCTACAACTAGATCATCACCTGAATCATTCAAATTTGCGAGTGCTAAGCGCAGATTGTCCCGAATTTCGTCGGAATTGCCGTTATCTGCTGCAAATGCGCGACGGAAAACCTCGCTCGCCTCGGCAACTTGCCCACGTTCCATCAGCACGACACCAAGATTGTTCCAAGCGGGCGGAAAGGTCGGGTCCTCTTCGACGGCGCGGCGCAGCCAGCGTTCGGCCTGACCCAAGCGCCCCAGATTAAGATTGGCCGACCCGATCGCTGACATCGTATCAACGTTAAGCCCCTGTTGCGCAGCGGCGCGGTTATAGGCGCGCAGGGCCAGATCATATTCACCTGCGGCCATCAACCGGTGCCCGACGATCAACCCGTCGATATCGCTCATCCCGGCGGCACCGGGCGCGAAGGTGCCGCCGCTCGACCTGTTCAGGCCGCCGGTTCCGCAAGCCGCCAAAGCGACGATGGCGATCACTGCCACGCCTGCCCTGATCTGCATGGAAATCCCGCCCTTATCCAAAATTGGTCATGATCGCGTAAATGGACGGGCCGATCAGAATGGCCATCAGCGGCGGCACCGTCAGCATCATCGTGGCCAGTGTCATTTTCGTGGGCAGCTTGTTTGCGGCTTCTTCCGCACGCATCACGCGTTTGTCGCGCATCTCTGACGCATAGACGCGCAACGCATCCGAAATTGAGGTGCCGAACTGCGCGGACTGAACCATCACGGTGACGAAACTCGAAATATCCGACACGCCACAGCGTTCTGCCATGTCTTTCAATACTGTGGTTTTGTCCTTGCCCGCCTTGGATTCCTGACTGACGATTTCAAACTCCTCGGCTAGCTCTGGAAAGCCGGTGCGCAATTCGTTGGAGACTCTGACAATGGATTGATCCAGGGACTGCCCCGCCTCGACGCAGACTAGCATCAGGTCAAGCGAATCTGGAAAGGCGTTGGTGATCGCCTGTTTGCGCGTTTCGCGGCGACGCGTGACCCAGTATTTGGGAAGCATGTATCCGATACCGCCTGGAATCCCGATCATCATGACCAGGGTTTGGGTATCCACTGTCCGCTGGGACAATGCGATCAGTGCATAAATCGCGCCGCCGACCAGCGCGCCGATGCCAAGCGCAAATTGCAGGAAATTGTAGATCCGTACGGCATTCTTGCTGCGATACCCAGCCTGCAGCAGCTTGAGCTTTACGGCAGAAAATTCTTCAGCGTTCTGCGGTTCAAGGAAGGTAGAATATTTTTCTAACTTGTCCTTGTTGGACGCGACGCGCAATTGTTCACTCTTGCGGGTCTTTTTCTCGGGCTGGTGCGCGCCGGCGTTCAGCCGGTCAAACGGGTCTTCCTGCCGTTTGAGAAAGAAGGGCAGCGTCAGCAAAATCATGAACACGCCCAAAAGACCGACCACCATCAGCGGCCCAAAGGGCCCCAGCATATCGGTAAGCATGGTTTGAATGGCTTGCATCGCTCAGACCTTGATATCAACGAGGGCGCGCATCACGATCAGATTCAGCACCAGAAATGCGCCGACTACGAAACACGCCGGGATGAACATCGGACTCTGCATGACTTCGTCGAAATAATTCGGTTGCACCAGATTGATGCCAATCAAGGCAACGATTGGGAATGCCGACAGCAGTTTGCCTGACCATTTCGCCTCGGCGGTGATGGCGTTGACCCGGCGGAACAGGCGGAATCGCGCGCGAATCACCTTTGCCAACCCGTCAAGGATTTCTGCCAGGTTCCCGCCTGATGATTGCTGGATGGTCACCGCCACCGCCAGAAATCGCATATCCTGATTATCCAGCCGTTCCGCCATCGCCTTGAGCGTTTCCCCCATGTCACGGCCATAGGCGGTTTCATCGGAAATGATGCCCATTTCGGTGCCCAGCGGATCAGGAACCTCTTTCGCGACGATGTTGATTGCGGATGAAAACGGGTGTCCGACCCGCAAGGATCGCACCATCAGTTCTACCGCATCGGGCAGTTGTTCACTGATCAGGTTCATCCGCTTGTTCGCCTTGCTGCTGATCCAGATATAGACCCCACCCACGCCCATCAGCACGGCCACCAATGCGCGAACGGCCGCAGCGACCTCCGTCAGAAATGTCAGCATGACGAAGGCCACGACACTTACCCCCATCATCACCAGCACTAGCTGGCTGGGGGAAAAGGCGATATTGGCTTTCTGCGCCTTGGTCGCGAGCAGCGAATAAATCGGAATGCTCTGCGACTTCATATGCTGGGTCATCTCTTTTCGGAGCTGATCCAGAACCTGTTCGCGATTGCCGCCTTTATCAAGCATTTCAAGGCGGCGGTTGACCTTGCCGTCCATGCTGATCGATCTGCCGAAAATGACCAGATAAGCACCCTGCACCAGCGCAAGAACCGCGACAAAGATCAGGACATAGATAAGCGGTTCGACAGAAATCAATTTGCTTACTCCGCCACCATGGGTTCAAAGATCGCCGCTGGCAGATCATAACCCCACAGCTTGAACCGTTCGGAAAAGTGGCTGCGCACGCCTGTCGCGGTGAAATGGCCTATGATCTTGTTCTCGGGGGTCAGACCGACGCGCTGATAGCGAAAGATTTCCTGCATCGAAATCACGTCGCCTTCCATACCTGTAATCTCGGTGATCGAGGTCATGCGCCGCGATCCGTCCTGCAAACGCGACACCTGCACGATCAGGTTCACAGCGGACGCGATCTGACTGCGCATCGCCTTGATCGGCATATCGATCCCGGCCATGGCGATCATGTTTTCCAACCGGCTAACACCATCGCGGGCAGAGTTGGCGTGGATCGTCGTCATCGACCCGTCATGGCCCGTGTTCATCGCCTGCAACATATCGATGACCTCTTCGCCCCGCGTTTCGCCGACGATAATCCGGTCAGGTCGCATCCGCAGGGCGTTCTTCAGACAATCGCGCTGGCTGACGCCACCTTTGCCTTCGACATTGGGTGGGCGGCTTTCCATCCGGCCGACATGGGTCTGTTGCAATTGGAGTTCGGCAGTATCTTCGATGGTCAGAATACGTTCGCTGTCGTCGATAAAACCGGACAGGGCGTTCAGCGATGTCGTCTTACCAGACCCGGTCCCGCCGGAAACGATGATATTCAGCCGCGTCGACACCGCCGCCTGCAGATAGGCTGCCATTTCCTCACTGAAGGCCCCGAACCGGACCAGATCGTCGATGCCGAGCTTGTCTTTCTTGAACTTCCGGATCGACACCAGCGATCCATCCACCGCAATCGGCGGCACCATCGCGTTGAAACGCGACCCATCCGCCAGACGGGCGTCCACGTAGGGGTTACTTTCATCCACGCGGCGGCCGACGGCGGATACGATCTTGTCAATGATCCGCAGCAGATGCTTTTCATCCTTGAACGTCACATCGGTCAGTTCCAGCTTGCCGTTGCGTTCGACAAAGATTTGCTGCGGACCGTTCACCAGGATATCGTTGACGCTGTCATCCTTGAGCAAGGTTTCCAGCGGGCCAAGGCCCGTGACCTCGAAAAACAGATCCTGGCTCAGCGTTTGCCGTTCTTCACGGTTCAGCGCGATCCCCATGTCTTCGAGGGTCTCATTCGCGATGGCGTTGATTTCGGTGCGTAGGTCCTGTTCGGTCGCGGTATCGAGTGCTGCAAGGTTCAGGTTTTCCAGCAATGCCTTGTGCAGGTCCAGCTTGATTTCCTGCAACCGGTCCTTGCGCCGCTTTTCCTTGTCCATCGCGCCGACATCCGTGAGGCGCTTGGCGGGTCCGGCCTTCATCAACGATGGCCGCGCGTCGGGTGCATCAGCGGCAACAGTCGCCGCGCGTGGGGCGACGGGCGTTGGTCCGGGGCCGTTCGGTTTCTTGTACTTTGAAAACATGGCTCGCTTCCTATGCCTTCGCGTCTGCGACGGCAGTGACGTTCACATCATGCACAGATTTTGCAAGTTTGAGTATTTCTTTACGCAACGGATTCTTGGGCGCGCCTTCGGCAAGGGGCGATCCATGATCCGCGCTTTGCATCACGGCCTTGCCGCCATCGGGTAACAGCACCTCGATCGAAATACCCAGACTTTCCGCCAGCCGCTTGACCCGGCTTTTCCCGTTCAGATCGGTAAAGCCCGGCGCACGGTTCAGAATGAATCGCATCTTTTCGAATGGCAGATCCTCGGACTGCAGGGCGCGTTTCAGCCGCAGGGTGTTCTGGGCAGAACGCATTTCAAGCTCGATCATCGCGAAATAGACATGGGCCGCTTCCAGTACCGTCTGGGACCATTCCACCATCGTCGACGGCATGTCGATGACGACATAATCGAAATTCACCCGCGCCATTTCAATTAACCGGTGGATGTCGGCAGAAGAAACCATTTCAAGCGGGATCATATCCGTCGGCGATGTCAGCACATAAAGTTTGTCACCATAGGTCAGCATCGCCTGCATGAAACTGTCCGCGTCCATCGCCGAGATATCGGTCAACAGTTCCAACACCGATTCACGCCGGGGCAGATCCAGATAGGTGGCAATCGTGCCAAACTGGAAATCCAGATCGATCAGGCAGACCCGTGGCGGATCGGCCTTGTCGATATTTGCCAACTCCCACGCCAGATTGACCGCCATCATCGACGCGCCCGTGCCACCCGCAAGCCCGTGCACCGGGATCACCACACCGGACCGGTCGCCCGTTGCAACAGGGGCAGGGGCGCTTGCCGATGACTTCGGCGTCTGATCCACGGCCAGCACCCGCGCGATGGCACGCGCCAATTCGTTTTCCGGCAACGGGTAGGGTACGAAATCATCGCCGCCTTCGCGCAGCAACTTATGCAATGCGCCGGGCGACAGATCTTCGGCGATCAGGATCACCTTGATGCGGGCCCCTTTGGCCGCCGCAATGATATTTGACACCTTGTGCAGATTGTCTTCGTCCTGCGCATCCATCGCGATAGTCACGAACTGAAGACTGGCCGCCTCTGGCTGCGACAGAAAGGTGATCGCGTCGTCAAAGCTCAGATCACCCCAGGAGTCCCCAAGCGCCGTTTCCATATCCTCGATCAGCAGATCGAAAAGCTGCACATCCCTGCTGATGGTACAGGCGACAATCGGGGGATTGTCGTGTTGAATCACAGGGCTCGTGCTCATCTTCATAGTCCTCAATCACGATTTTTCGGATCGTCGATGATCCAGCGTGTCCGACGTAACCGGCCAAAGCGCGTCAGTCGCAGTTTATGCCTGCCACCTACCGACAGCGGTCTTGTCTACAATTCGGACAAACTACCGCGACTATATATATAAAACGGCAATACCGTAGTAAAATTAAAGAATGTTTACGCACTGCGCAGGCAGGTGGACCTTCACGCGGAAATTTACCCGCCGCCGGTCGATATCACTGTCGATTCAATCTGTGTGGTGGGTTGCGCGCTGACGATATACTCGCGAAAGATCACCTCGGCATATTTGCCGTTCAACAGCATAGGGTTGCTTTCGACAAAGCCCGACACTTCCGTCACAGTACGCCTGTTGCGCCGCTCGGGGTCGGGGGTCGGGATCAAGGGCTGCGTCTGCCCAAAGGACACAACAGCCTCCAGACGGTTGCGGCTGATACCTTGCGACGTCAGATAGGCCACCACGGACTGCGCACGACGCAAGCCCAGATTGCGGTTATAGGCCTCGCTGCCAACCAGGTCGGTATGGCCGAACACCTTGAACCGGACTTCGGGGAATTGCCGGATCCATTCCGCCTGCTGGCGCAGGGTCGCCTGTGCCCCGGCATCCAGCACGTCCGAATCGAATGCGAAGTTTACGGTCGAATCAACCTCGCCGGCGAAACGGCGGGCAAGGTTGATCGTGTAATTCTGCGGGTTCGCATGAAGCTGCGTGTTATTCGCCGTGGCGTTGCCAAAGCTTCCCAGATCAAGCCCCGATCCGGCCTCCGAGAAAAAGCTCTGCTGAGAAGCGCCGCAGGCGGAAAGCGTGGCCGCAACCAGGGCTAGTGTCAGATAAGGTTTCATCGCCATCGATCCTGTCATTCATCCATCACATAGCCATAGGACCCGCTGAAGTCCTGCCGTGCAACTTCGCCCGCGCCGCCACGCGAGGGGGCATTGCTGGCTGCAACCCGACCGAACAGAAACAAATCGCTTTCGCTGGGTGGACGCACCCGATCCGTGGGCAGCGCCAAGGCAGTGCCGCGTGTCGGCGATACCAGATGCGGCGTGATGATGATCACCAGTTCGGTCTGACGGCGGGAATATTCGGCGCTGCGGAAAAGCGCGCCCAGAATGGGCACATCGCCCAGCCACGGCACCTGACCGCTGAGATCGGAAAAATCATCGGACAGCAAACCGGCGATGGCAAAGCTTTCGCCGTCACGCATTTCCACCGTTGTCGAAGTCTCGCGCCGGCTGAACGCGTCGATCTGGAAACCGTTGGATGAAAAACTGTTGGTCGGGTCAATCGCCGACACCGCCGCCACCAGTTCAAGGTTGATGATGTCGCCGTCGATGACGCGCGGGGTAAAGTTCAGCTCAACCCCGAAAGGTTTATATTCGACGGTGATGTTCCCGTCACCCGATTGCACCGGCACCGGATATTCGCCGCCCGCCAGAAATGTGGCCTGCTGACCGCTGAGCGCCGTCAGGTTCGGCTCTGCCAGCGACCGCACGACGCCGCGCGATTCCAACGCTTCCAGAAGCAGGCCAACCTCGACCCCGCCTGCGTTGAAGCCGAACAGGAACGCGCCATTGTTCGCATTCGCGCCGGGCACTTGATTGGCCAGCGCATTCGCGATCCCGCCCTCGCCGACGGTCGTGTTGGTGCCGCCGCGCACGGAACGGTTATTCTGCAATGATGCCCCGCCCACCGACAGCGACGACGACAACGCCTTGCTGACCGACCGCTGCATTTCCGCGAAACGGACCTTCAGCATGACCTGCTGGGTGCCGCCGACCGACATCAGATTTGACACACGGTCCGGCGCATAGCGCTGCGCCAGATCTAGCGCCCGGTCCAGCCGCGCGATGGAACTGACCGTACCGGACAGCACGATGCCGTCATTCGCGGTGCGGACCTCGATATTCTCGCCCGGCAGGATCTGCGTCAGACGTTCCTTGAATTCGGCCATATCAGGGGTGACATGCACCTCGACATTGGTGATCAGGCGGCCATCGCCCCCCAACAGCGTCAGCGTCGTGCGCCCCGGCTCCTTGCCCAGCACATAGATCGTGCGGTCCGACAGGGATGAGATATCCGCGATACCGGGGTTCGCAATCGACAATTCGGTAAAGGGCACATCGCTTTCCACCACGACGGCGCGGTTCATCGGCACATCCAGCGCGCTGGACGCGGCACCGCGCAACACGCGCAAGGCGTCGGCTGATCCGGTGGTCGGGGCAATCGCCATCACCGACAGTAAAAAGCCAGTCACTGCGGCCCTAAGAAATCTGTTGTTCTGCATAAGTGACCTGCCTCTCCGATCACGCCTCGTTTCATGGGGTCTTTTCGCCCGTACTGCCGGGATCATGCGTCAGGTGGTCATTTATTACAATAATCAATGTGTTGTAGACCAAACTGGATGAGGATAAAGCGCAACACTTAGCCCTGCGACTCATTGTCTCGGGCGACCGGTCCCGGCGCAATACGTTGTAATCAGGCGCGAATCCTGCGCCCCGCCAGCATCGCCCGATAACAACGCACAGGCGATGTGCTGGCATGGATTACGCCCATGCCCTGCTATTCAGAGCATTCAATCTCGACTTCGGTCCGTGTCATCCCGCTGCGCTGGATTACAAAGCAGCGCTGCCGTTCCTGCACCACAGGGGCCGGTTCCGCGACGACATCCTGTTCCCCGGTCAGCGCCGAATTATCCACGGTCACATTTCCCGTCGCCGTCACATCGCCCGTGCCGACCAGCGCAAGGGTCAACTGGCCGGAATTCTGCGCCTGTGTCAGCAGGGCGACCTCTTCTGGTGTGACCTGCACGATGACATTCTGTGGGGTGCGCCCGCCGGGCTCTCCGATGATGGCGATGATCTGCAAACCGGATTTGATCAGATTTGTGACTTCACGGCCATCGCGCAGGCGCCCGGTCCAATAGACGTCGATCCGATCATCGGGGCGCAGATCGCCGAAGCCCGATGCGATCCGGCCCTGCACCGGGAACGCGCGATAACCGGGCTCGACCAGCGCCGTCAACCCGCGGCTGGCCCCGGGTTCGGATACTTTATTGGCCATGATGACTTCGTTTTCCAGCATCGGCAGGGTGACGACGCGGGGCACATCGACACCCTGCGGGAACAATTCTTCCTCGGTCACAAAGCTGCCTGCGGGCAGGGCGTCACGGACATAGCGAATGATGCGCACATCGTCCTTGGTCAGCAATTCGCCATAGGTAAGCGGGCGGCTGACGGCATGGACTTCGATGGTGGCCGGCGCGGTTGCGGCGACTTCGCGCGCGCGGTCAAGCTGGGCTGTCTGTGCTTCCATATATTGGTTGACCATATAGACGGCGAAACCGGCAAGGCCCATGCCGACCAGAAGAACCAGACCAAAAACTGCGCGCATCACTTATCCTTGCTCAATGGACATATGTAGCCTGCGTGTCGCACATATTGAGCGTGATTTGAATTATAAACTGAAGGTACGGCGAGGGTAGCGACAATAAGTTGATGCTAGTCAAGCAGCTACTCGTCTCGCGGATCAAAATTGGAAAGGTAATTGCTAATTTTTTCAGCCTCGCCGACAGTCGCAGCGTTTATAAGCGGTATGGAAACAAGTGCCAAAATAACGATGCTGGCTGTTATCACGACGAAATCAACGGAGACAGCCCCGTTTTCTTCACGCCGAAAGTTTCTTAACATCGCCATTTTCGTCGGCCACCAAATACTGTTATTGTTATATAACCTTAAAAACATAGCCTTGTGGCAACCCTTTCTACCTTCAAAGGTAGAAAGGGTTCTGATCTTAGTCTGGCACTGCTGGACGCGTGGTCGTGTTATTGGTGATGGTGCCCAGCTCTGTTCCAATGTTGTCCGCAGCGTCCCTCGCACCGGTGCTGATCGCAGCACCAACAGCCAGACCCAGCAGCACGATCGCTGCCGTCAGAACCACGAAGTCAACTGTGACTGCGCCGTCTTCGTCGTGGCGGAAGTTTTTGATAAAGTTAAGCATTCTTGTCCCTCCTCAGGGTATCTTTAGACAGGTTAAAACATATGTACGCTCGTCCAGGGCAACCAATGTTGTCTGGTGACCGCCGACAGATACATTTAGCTGTAAGAATGGGGCGGGAATTTGACGAAACCCGCGTTTTTTTCGCCTTTGTCTGCCCCAGCGTTAACTATTTATTAACATATTGATAGTAATATGAAAAATTAGAAACCGCCTTGCTCACCCAACAGATTCCGTTGCCGAAAAGCCCCCGGTCAAACGAAAAATCCGACGCAACCTGACGTGGAAATGGCCTTTTGACAGGTTTCTGCCATAATTCAGGGAACAAAAAACGGGCAGGTAAATCAATGACTCGGATTTGGATGGCAGTCTCCGCCTTCGCAATCGCATTGTGCGGACAGGCCAGCTTTGCGCAGGTCGAACGCATGCAACCGGATTTCACCTTCAAACGCGTCGGCGTCCCCGCAGCGGGACAAACAACCGGCCGCATCACCGTGCAGATCGACCCCAATGCGCCACGCCGTGGCCCGGTCTATGCCGAACCACGCGCCGAACCCGCCTCGGCACCGCTGGCCCTGCCGCGCCCCCGCGCTGGATTCGGCTGGTTCTGGGACGCGGTGCCATCATCACTGGGCGATGCCAGCCCGGCGCGCCTGCAACTGGCGATCAACCGGATCAACAACCCGCCCGCAGGGCAGGGCATCCCCGCCCCACGCTTGCAGGCGCTACAGAATATCGCCGCGTCATATGGCCGCGATATCCTGCGCGAAACGGTCGGCACCAACGTCTCGCCCGCCCTTGTGCTGGCCGTGATATCGGTCGAAAGCGCGGGCCGGATCGACGCGGTCAGCAGCGCCGGGGCGCAGGGCCTGATGCAATTGATGCCCGCCACCGCCAGCCGTTTCGGCGTCAGCGACAGCATGAACGCGGGCCAGAACATCAAAGGCGGCGTGGCCTATCTGAGCTGGCTTCTGGCCCGGTTCGACAATGACCCGGTGCTGGTCCTTGCCAGCTACAACGCAGGCGAAGGCAACGTGCAGCGGCATTCCGGCGTCCCACCTTTCGCCGAAACACTGGATTACGTGCCCAAGGTGCTGGCCGCCTGGCAGGTCGCCAAGGGCCTGTGCCAAACGCCACCCCAATTGATCACCGACGGCTGCGTCTTCAACGTCAACGGCATCTGAAAAAACCTTCCCCGCGGGGAAGGTCTCCTTTCCGACAGGATCGCATCCGTCAATATTCAGACGATGGTCGCCTCGGTCGCGGCGCGCAGTTCCGCCTCGGTCACGCCAGCGGCGCATTCCACGATGCGCAAACCACCCTCGACCACATCCAGCACGCCCAGATTGGTGATGATCCGGTCCACCACGCCCTGCCCGGTCAGCGGCAGGGTGCAGGATTTCAACACCTTCGATTCGCCATGTTTGTTGGTGTGGTCCATCACCACGATCACGCGACCGACACCAGCGACCAGATCCATTGCGCCGCCCATCCCCTTGACCAGCTTGCCGGGGATCATCCAGTTCGCCAGATCGCCATTTTCGGCGACTTCCATGGCACCCAGAATCGCCGCGGCAATCTTGCCGCCCCGAATCATCCCGAAGGATGTGGCGCTGTCGAAATAGGCGGTCCGCCGCAATTCCGTGATCGTCTGCTTGCCGGCATTGATCAGGTCGGGGTCTTCATCACCTTCAAATGGGAACGGCCCCATGCCCAGCATCCCGTTTTCGGATTGCAGGGTGATATCCTTGTCGCCCACGTAATTGGCGACCAGCGTCGGAATGCCGATGCCAAGGTTCACATACCAGCCGTCCTGCAATTCCTCTGCCGCGCGCGCGGCCATCTGGTTGCGGTCCCAGCCTTTGATCTGATCGGCCATTACGCGTCCTCCCGCTGGCGCGTCGTGCGCTTTTCGATGCGTTTTTCGTGCTGACCCTGCACGATCCGGTGCACGTAAATCCCCGGCAAATGGATGTGGTCGGGGTCAAGGCTGCCGGTCGGCACGATTTCTTCCACCTCGACCACGCAGACCTTGCCGCACATCGCGGCAGGCGGGTTGAAGTTGCGCGCGGTCTTGCGGAACACCAGATTGCCGGTTTCATCGGCTTTCCATGCCTTGACGATGGACAGATCGGCAAAGATCCCATGTTCCAGAATATAAGTCTGGCCGTTGAAATCCTTATGCTCTTTCCCATCGGCGATCTGCGTGCCGACGCCGGTTTTGGTGTAAAAACCGGGGATACCGCAGCCACCGGCGCGCATGCGTTCGGCCAGCGTGCCTTGCGGGTTGAATTCGAGTTCCAGCTCTCCCGACAGATATTGGCGCATGAATTCGGCATTTTCACCGACGTAAGAGCTGATCATCTTTTTGACCTGCCGGGTCTGCAACAATATTCCGATGCCGAAATCGTCAACGCCTGCGTTATTGGACGCAAAGGTCAGATCCTTGGTGCCCGCATCCTTGATCGCGGAAAGCAGCAATTCGGGAATCCCGCACAGGCCAAAGCCGCCCGCAGCGATGAACATGCCATCGAACAAAAGCCCATCCAGCGCCTTCGACGCCGAGCCGTAAACCTTTTTCATTCTGCTCCCCCTGATCCAGTTCAGGGGTAAAACTGTCGCGGACGCAGGACAAAGTCAATCGCGACGCTGCATTGCAGCACCGCGACCCGTCAGCCCACCTTTTTCGCGGCAGGTTTCTTTGCAGCGGGTTTCTTGGCAGCGGGTTTCTTCGCCGCCGGTTTTTTGGCGGGCGCCTTCTTGGCCGAGGGCTTTTTCTTGCCTGCCTTGGCCGCCCGTTCATCGATCAGGTCAATCGCCTGCGCAAGTGTCAGATCGTCCGGCGTGATCGTTTCGGGGATCGTGGCATTGATCTTGTCCCATTTCACATAAGGACCATATTTGCCGTCATAGATATTGACCGGCCCACCCGCCTGCGGATGTTCACCCAGTTCGCGGATCGGTACGGCGGCCTTGCCACGTGCGCCGCGGGACGCGACCTTTTCGGCCAGCAATTGCACGGCGCGGTTCATGCCCACGGTCCAGACTTCGTCGATCCCGTCAAGATTGGCATTGGTGCCGCCGCGATCCGACGTGCTGGGCGCATGTTTCAGATAGGGGCCATAGCGGCCGATATTGGCCCAGACCATGACGCCGTCTTCGGGATGCGGGCCAAGCGGGCGCGGCAGTTCCAGCAGGCGCAATGCCTGTTCCAGATCCAGCTCTTCTGCTTCCCAGCCCTGCGGCACGCCGGTGCGGTCGGGCTTGGGGTTTGCCTCGCTCGTGGCACCGCGTTGCACATAGGGGCCAAAGCGGCCCTTGAATATACGGATTTCATCGCCGGCCTCATGGCCCAGCAATTTTCCATCGGGCGGGATGGCGGATTTTTCAGCCTCCGGATCAGGCGGACCGAAGGGACGGGTATAGCGGCATTCAGGATAGTTCG
>NZ_JBKBQY010000055.1:0-23192 GCF_046292185.1 Yoonia sp. | reverse complement strand
GTTGATCGTTGGGCGAACGTAATTGGTGATCCAGTTCATAGGCGACCTTTTGGTTGACCCTTGTCAGATATGACCATGCGTCAGAAAATGCAATCAACGCCTGATCGCGATCCTTGCCGCCGACCACATCACAAGGACCGACGCCAAAAGCGTCAATCCCTCGACGATCATCCGGGGGTGCAGCAATGTATCGAGCGCGTAATCGAACATCTGCGGATCTGCATAGGGATATAAAAACAATGCCAGCCCGGACCCGGGCCAGCCCTGCACCCCGTAAAGCAGCAGGGCGAATGCGTTATTGACCAGATGCAGCCCGATAGCCGCCCCCAGATTGCCGGTGCGCGCGGTCAGATCGGCGCAGCCAAGCCCCAGAAATCCAGCCCAGACCGCCCAGATCACCCCGTCCGCCGCGCCGTTCCCGTTCCAGTAATGCACAAGCCCGAACAAGGTGGATGGAATCACCATCCACACCCAGGGCGATGGCGACAGGCAGGCCAGTTGCTGTTGCAGGTAGCCGCGAAAGAACAGCTCTTCCGTGCCGACCTGAACCAGCAGGGCCAGCAAGGCAAGAGGTACCAGCAGCGCCCAACTGAAGATGTTGCGGACCTCGGCCAGTTCACCCGGCGCGGTGTAGGGCGGTAGCAGTTCGATCACGAGCAGCGCCAGCCCCACGCCCCAGGCGACCCGCTTGAGACCATCCCAAGCTGCCGCGCGATCCCCGATCAGTGACCAGAACCCCCGCCTGTGCAGCAAGTGCACCAATCCGATCAGCCCCAGCGCGACAATGCCAAAGCTGTAAAACTGCGCCAGCGTCCCGAATGCCGTTGTGCCGTTGTAAACCGCCTCGGCGGCCCACGGCGGCAGGAGAAGCGTGAAAACCGCAGGCGAAAGCTCGAACAACAGATCGACCAGAAAGACAACGATCAGCACCCGCCAGATATCCCGCAGCGGCCATGCAGGGCGGACAAATGATGCGTGGGCGCGGTATGGATCACTCATCCGCATGTTTAGTCAGGCATCGTCGCCGCCCGCAATGGCGGTTTCGCGCTTGTGTCGTTGCCGCCCGTTATTTAGACCTGCTGCAACAGTTTCCGGGAGAAAAGTTATGTCAAACCAGCGTATCGATAAATCCAGATTGCCCAGCCGCCATGTGACCGAAGGCCCATCGCGCGCGCCGCACCGGTCCTATTTCTATGCGATGGGTCTGGATGAAGAAGCGATTGCGCAGCCCTGGGTCGGCGTCGCCACCTGCTGGAACGAGGCGGCACCTTGCAATATTTCGCTCAACCGGCAGGCGCAGGCGGTCAAGCTCGGCGTGAAAAAGGGCATGGGCACGCCGCGTGAATTCACCACCATCACCGTCACTGACGGGATCGCCATGGGGCATGAAGGGATGCGGTCCTCGCTCGCTTCGCGCGAAGCCATTGCCGATACGGTTGAACTGACGATGCGTGGCCATTGCTATGACGCTTTGGTCGGTCTGGCCGGTTGTGACAAATCCCTGCCCGGCATGATGATGGCGATGGTTCGTCTGAACACGCCGTCGGTGTTCATCTATGGCGGGTCGATCCTGCCGGGCCGGTTGAACGGCAAGGACGTGACCGTCCAGGATGTGTTCGAGGCGGTGGGCCAGCATCAGGCCGGCAACATGACCGATGCAGAGCTTGAGATCCTTGAACGGGTCGCCTGTCCTTCCGCCGGGGCCTGTGGCGGGCAATTCACCGCCAACACCATGGCCTGCGTGTCTGAGGCGATTGGTCTGGCGCTGATGAATTCCTCTGGCGCGCCTGCCCCTTACGAATCGCGTGACCAATATGGCGTGGCCTCGGGTGAGGCGGTGATGAATCTGATCGCCAAGAACATCCGCGCCCGCGATATCGTGACGCGCAAATCGCTGGAAAATGCCGCGCGGATCGTGGCCTGCACCGGTGGGTCAACCAATGCCGGTCTGCATCTGCCCGCGATTGCGGCAGAGGCCGGGATTGATTTCGACCTGTCCGATGTCTGCGATATCTTCCGCGACACGCCTTATTTCGTCGATCTGAAACCGGGCGGCAAATATGTCGCCAAGGATCTGTATGAGGCTGGCGGCGTTCCCGTCGTGCTGAAGGAACTGCGCAAGGCGGGTCTGATCCATGAGGATTGCATGACAGCCTCGGGTCGGGTCATTGGCGAAGAACTCGACATGATCAAGGGCGAAGCGGATAACCGCGTCATCTATTCCGTCGAAAACCCGATCACCAAAACCGGCGGCGTTGTTGGCCTGACTGGCAATCTGGCCCCCGAAGGTGCTATTGTGAAAGTCGCAGGCATGGCGCCCAACGAACAGGTATTCACTGGCCCTGCGCGCGTGTTCGAATGCGAAGAAGACGCGTTCGAGGCTGTGAAAGCGCGCAAATATGAGGAAGGCGAAGTGCTGGTCATCCGTAACGAAGGCCCCGCAGGCGGGCCGGGTATGCGCGAAATGCTGTCCACGACAGCCGCGTTGTCCGGTCAGGGCATGGGCAAGAAAGTCGCGCTGATCACCGATGGTCGTTTCTCGGGCGCGACACGTGGTTTCTGCGTCGGACACGTCGGTCCAGAGGCGGCACAGGGTGGGCCCATCGGGCTGCTGCAAGATGGCGATATGATCACGCTGAACGCGGTCACCGGGGAATTGTCGGTCGATCTGACCGATGCCGAGTTGGAAGAGCGCCGCAAGAACTGGAAAGGCCCTCGCGAGACGATCTATGCCTCGGGGGCCTTGTGGAAATACGCGCAGCTTGTCGGGTCCACCCGGCTTGGCGCGCTGACGCATCCCGGTGCCAAGGCCGAAAAACACATCTATATGGATCTGTAAGGCGATGTTCCGCCGCGCCCTTGCCCTGATCGGGATCACGGCCCTTGCGGCCTGTGATCCTGCCGGGATCGCACAGCCCGTTGCCATGCTGAACGGCGATCTGGTGGTCGCACCACCCGCTGGCTATTGCTCGGACCCTTTGTCAAGCAGGCTGCGCGCAGGTTTCGCGGTCTTCGCGCCTTGCGTGACATTGGGGACAGACGCGCCCGTGCCCGCGGTGCTGGGTGTGGCCACGGTGCAGGCGGGCGCGGCCGAGTCCGCCATGGTGACGGGCGATGAAACCGATCTGCGCGATTTCCTGATCAGCCCGCAAGGTGCCGGTCTGCTGGGCCAGGGCGGCAGTGGGTCCACGATATCGGTGGTGTCGTCGCAGGCCTTTGACGGGCGGGTCGTCGTGCATTTCAGGGATAGCGGCCCACCGCCGATGGACGGGCTGGGGCAGGACGAATGGCGCGCTTTTACGGACGTGAACGGACGATTGGTGACGGTATCAGTCCGCGGGTTGGACGATGCGCCACTGACGGCGGGGCGCGGCGCGGCATTGCTTGATCTGATGCTGCAGGGCCTTGGCAGGGCGGTGCCCCCACCTGAAAGCTGACATGACCATCGCAAAACGGGATAACTGACACAAATGCCAATCAAGCCGCAGGGATTTCTCGGGCGCTTGTTCCACAAGGGTGCCCTTGCGCGGTGGCGGGCAGCGGCGCAGACTGCGGGCCAGACATCACTGAAGGATCTGCGCGCGCAACGCTATCAGGCCCGCCAGTTGCGCGCGGCGCTGCTGGATTTGTGCCAGCAAGCCGATAACCGGCTGACGCGGCCCTATCCGGGATCAACCAATTTCGTGCGGCCTGTCGGCACCGATTGGTCGTGGCGTCCGGCACCCTGGCGGGTGCAACTGGACCAACCGGGGCGAACCCCGGTCACGGATAAAACCCGGATGGGTGACGATCTTGGCGTTTTTCACGATTGCCCCCGGATGGAAATGACATTGCGGCAGTTGCGCAATATGCGTGAGACCGACATCTCGCCCTATGGGGTGCGGCTGGAGGTGTTTCATTTTGCCGGATCGTATCTGTCGCTGGTGATCGATCTGCCCGCTGATATCTGCACAAATCTACAAAAGCTGCATGTGATCCAGCTATCTGCGCTGATCGAAACGGAACAGCCCACAGAAATTTTCGCGCGGTTGAACGTGAAGCACGGACCAAACACCGAGCAGATTTTGCTGACCCTGCCGCAGGGCAATGCCGATACGAGCGTTGAATTCGACCTGGCCTATACGCAGCTGAATGAACAACGTGCCGAAAAGATATGGATCGACCTGATGTTCCAGTCGCCGCAAATGAACCAGTTCCTGCTGCGCGATCTGACGATCAGCCGCTATCCACGTGCGCAAATCTGACCACCCGGAAAGGCTTGGAAACATGACCACACCTACGCTGATCCAGTCCCGCCTGCAGGCAGGAATCTGGCGCGCGACGCTTGGCGATGCGGGCGCGTCGACACCGGCGGTGACGGCCTGTCACGACGGACGCGCCCTGCCCGATCTGCATTGCACCCCCGGGGATGAGGCGGGTATGTGGCTGATCAGCCTGCCTGTCCCGACCGACATTCTGAATGACGGATTGCAAACCATCGTTCTGCAGCTTGCTGATGGCACGACGCTTGGCAGTCTTGCCTTGCTTGCAGGCGAAGCGCTGGCCGACGATCTGCGTGCCGAAATCGCACTTTTGCGCAGCGAGCTGGATATCCTGAAGGCCGCATTCCGCCGCAGCCAGCGATAGCTTTTTATGCGGATCGCCCAGAATGCAGGTCATTTTTCTTCGACAAGCGCGCCGATCGCGTTACTTCGCAATGAGAGAATGGCGCAAGGAATGCGGAGATGTCGGTTGTTTTGATCCTGGGCAGCGGGCCGAATGTGATTCAGGCGCGTCCATGGCCGCGCGGTGCATTCGACCGGATCGTCGCGATCAACAATGCCTGGGCGGTTCGCCCGGACTGGGATGATCTGATCCATCCCGATGATTTCCCGGAGCCGCGCAAACCCGCCGGCGTCACCCCACAGCAGCGGATCATCCGGTCAGGTGATTATGTCCCGTTGCAGAATGCATTTGGTGGTTTTGTCTACGCTGGTGGCACGATGGCGTTCACCGCCGGTTACTGGGCGCTGGCCGCGTTGCAGCCGCGTGTCATCGCGATGATGGGCTGTGATATGGTCTATGCCGCCACGATGACACATTTTTACGGCACCGGCACGGCGGACCCTCTGCGCAAGGATGTCACCCTGCGATCGCTTGAAGCAAAATCAGCCCGGTTGATGATCATGGCGGCAGCGCGCGGTTGCGCAATGGTCAACCTGTCACAGGACGACAGCCGCCTGATCTTTCCTCGCAGCACGCCCACGGCGCTGTCCACCATCCAGCCGCAACGCTTTGACGATGCCGCCGTCGGTGCGGCCTTGGCCGAGGAGGCGCGGCTGGGCTATTACGTGCCGTCCGGCAAATACTGGAAAGAAGAAGACAGGTTCGATCCGGCCGCCGTAGACGCGCTGGACCGGCTGTGGCTTACAGCAGCCTATGTGCCGCAAACAACGCCTTGAGGTCCGCCTCGGGGCGCGCGCCGATATGGCTGATCACCTCTGACGCAGCCAGGTTGCCCATCTTGCCGCAGCTTTCCAGATGATACCCTTCGGCCAGTGCCCAAAGGAAACCGGCGGCGAACAGATCACCCGCGCCAGTCGCATCGACGATCTGGGTTGGAACCGCAGGGACATGCCACCGAGCGCCATCCGACAGGATATGCACCCCATTGCCGCTGTCGGTGCAGGCCACGATGCCAACCTGTGCTGCGGCCTGCGCCAAGGCACCTTCGAAATCGTCTGTCTGATACATTGCCAGCATTTCGGCACGGTTGCAGAACAAAAGATCCACATGATCGCGGATCATCGTGGCAAAGGCTTCGCGGTGCCGCGCGATACAAAACGGATCGGACAGGGTGATCGACACGCGGCCACCCGCCCCTTTGCAGGCGCTGATCGCCTTGGCAAAGGCGGCGTGGCTGTCGGGGCCGTCGAAACGGTATCCTTCCAGATAAATCCATTCGGCCTGCGCCATCTGATCGTCGATGATATCATCGGGTGACAGAAATTCGGTGACACCCAGATAGGTGTTCATCGACCTTTCGCCATCGGGCGTGACGATGACGATGCAGCGGCCGGTTTCGGCGGTCTCGGTTTTTGGCGCCATGCGCGTCGCGTAATCGGCCCCCTGCGCGCGCAAATCATGGGCAAAGATCGCGCCCAACTGGTCATCCTTGACCTTGCCGACATAGGCGGTGCGCCCGCCCAGATGCGCGATGCCCGCGATGGTATTCGCCGCAGATCCGCCGCTGATTTCCTTGGCCGGTCCGATCCTGTCATAAAGATCGACCGCGCGGTCCATGTCGATCAGCTGCATGATGCCCTTTTGCACACCCGCCTGATCCAGAAAGCTGTCGTCGGCGCGCGCCAGCACATCGACCATGGCATTGCCGATCCCGACAACCTGATAGTTCTTCATAGAGTCTTTTCCTCAAATTGACACAGATCGCGGATCAGACAGACGCCGCATTTGGGTTTACGTGCAACACAGACATAGCGCCCGTGCAGGATCATCCAGTGATGGGCATGAAGCTGATAATCGGCCGGAATGTGATCTTCGATGGCGCGTTCGACCTGATCGACATCCTTGCCCGGTGCCACCCCGCTGCGGTTGCCAAAGCGGAAGATATGCGTGTCTACCGCCTGAGCGGGCTGGCCCCACCACATATTCAGCACGACATTCGCCGTCTTGCGTCCGACACCGGGCAAGGATTGCAGGGCGGCGCGGGAATTGGGCACCACCCCGCCGTAGTCATCAACCAGAATCTGGCTCATCTTGATGATGTTCTTCGCCTTCTGGCGGAACAAGCCGATGGTCTTGATATGATCGGTCACACCGTCCAGCCCCAGCGCCAGCATCTTTTCCGGCGTATCGGCCACGGCGAACAGCGCGCGTGTTGCCTTGTTCACGCCCGCGTCGGTGGCTTGCGCCGACAGCGCCACCGCCACGACCAATGTATAGACATTGACGTGCTCAAGCTCGCCCTTTGGTTCAGGCTCTGCGGCGTGAAACCGGGCAAAGATCGCGCGGATCGTATGATAATCAAGCTGTTTGGCCATGGCATCGGTATGCCGCGCGCCACAGGTCAGGGCAAGCGCCGGTTGCGCATAAATCGGGTCGCCGCCGCAGCGTCTTGGGCTTAGGTTGGCGAGTATGGACCAGACAGACACATATCATTATCAGGTGATGCGCCGCGCGATTGCGCTGATAGATGCCGCAGGCGATGCGCCGCTGTCGCTGAACACGCTCGCCGCGCAAATGCAGATGAGCCCGGCACATTTTCAGCGCCTGTTTTCTACATGGGTCGGCGTATCGCCCAAACGCTATCAGCAATATCTGAGCCTTGATCACGCCAGAACTCTGCTGCGGGAAAGGTTCACCACGCTTGATACCGCACATGCGATCGGGCTTTCCGGATCAGGCCGCCTGCACGATCTGTTCCTGCGCTGGGAAGCAATGAGCCCCGGCGATTATGCCCGCGCCGGTGCCGGGCTGCGGATCAACTGGGGCTGGTTCGACAGCGCTTTTGGTCCGGCGCTGGTCATGGGCACCGACCGCGGGATCTGCGGTCTGGCCTTCGCCGCCGAAGCTGGCACCGCCGCCACCATGGGCGATCTGCGCCTGCGCTGGCCCAGAGCTGAGTTCATTGAAAACCCGGGCGCCCTGCGCGATTGGGCAACAGCCGCCCTTGGCATGACAGGTCAGACCCGATTGCACATGATCGGCGCGCCCTTTCAGCTCAAAGTATGGGAGGCGTTGCTGGCGATCCCGTCAGGCCATGTCACGACCTATGCCGAGATTGCGCAATCCATCGGCAACCCCAAGGCGGTGCGTGCGGTGGGTACCGCCGTCGGGCGCAACCCGGTGGGCTGGCTGATTCCCTGTCACCGCGCCTTGCGCAAATCGGGCGGCTTGGGCGGCTATCACTGGGGATTGCCCGTCAAACGCGCCATGCTGGCATGGGAATCCGCCCGCATGGACGCTTTTATGCAAAAGGATGAAAATTTTGGGGAACCGAAGGCGATGTAAAGTCGTTATTGGATAGCAGCGCGCTTGTTGTCATAAGAAAGCGTGTAACCCGCGCAAGCTCGCGCATCCTAAAATATATGGAATCACTGTCATGATCTTTTCCAAAATTCCGCTCGCAATCGCTGCGTCATCGCTCATCCTTGTTGCTGCCTGTGATCCGGGCGCCCCGAACCAGAGCGAAAACACACGTCAAGGTGCCGTCATCGGTGCATTGGGTGGGGCTGCTGCCGGTGCGCTGGTCGGTGGCGACGGCACGGTACGCGAGCGTAACCGCGCCGCATTGGTCGGTGCTGCACTGGGTGCAGGCGTCGGTGCCGGCATCGGCAACAACATGGACCGTCAGGCCGAAGAACTGCGGCGCCAATTGCGCAGTGATGTAGGCGTGTCGAACAACGGCAACAACCTTGTCGTCGTTCTGTCGCAGGACCTGCTTTTCGCGACGAACAGCACACAGGTCGGGGCCCAGTCACAGAATGACCTGCTGATCGTTGCCCAGTCGTTGAACAACTACCCCAACTCCACTGTCAACGTCATCGGGCATACCGATAACGTCGGCTCCGCCGCGTTCAATCAGGATCTGTCCGAGCGTCGCGCCCAAGCCGTTGCCGGTGTGCTGCGCAGCGGCGGTGTGTCGCCTGCACGCGTCCGCGCCATCGGTGCCGGTCTGAACCAGCCTGTCGCGTCAAATGCGACAGCGCAGGGGCGTCAGATGAACCGCCGTGTGGAAATCGTCATCACACCGAACTGATCGTCCTTTCAGGGCATCGCCAAGGGGTCGCAGTCTTGCGACCCCTTTTCTTTTGGCAACCGGGGTGACTATGTGCTGATATGAGCAGATTCACCGATCAAGAGCCGTTCCATGCCATTTGAACCCGTTTTGCAGGAAAAACTATCACACGGCGTCGTGCGTCAGATCGAGGGCTTGATCCTTCGCGGCATTCTGCGCCCCGGCGAACGCCTTCCGTCAGAGCGGGAATTGAGCGAAAGGATGGATGTCTCTCGCCCTTCGCTGCGCGAGGCTCTGGCCGATCTGCAGGATCGTGGCCTTTTGGCCGCCCGCGCCGGGGCCGGTATTTTCGTGGCCGATGTGCTGGGTTCTGCCTTTTCGCCCGCTTTGGTCACGCTTTTTGCGTCGCATGACGATGCGGTTTTCGACTACATCAGTTTCCGTCGCGATATGGAAGGCTTAGCCGCCGAACGCGCGGCACGGCTGGGGACCGATACCGACCTCAAGGTGATCGACACGATCTTTCAAAAGATGGAAGCCGCCCATCAGAAACGCAACCCCGCCGAAGAGGCTGATCTGGACGCCAGTTTCCACCTTTCCATCATCGAGGCGAGCCATAACATCATCATGCTGCACATGATGCGGTCCATGTATGACCTGCTGCGCGAAGGCGTGTTTTATAACCGCAATATGATGTTCAGACAGCGGACCACCCGTGATGCGTTACTCGACCAACACCGCCAGATCAACATCGGCTTGCAAGCGCGTGATCCCGCAGCCGCCCGCGCCGCGGTTGAAGCACATTTGAATTATGTCGAATCCTGCCTGACCAATCAGCAGAAAGCCGACCGTCAAGAAGCCTTTGCGCTCAAGCGGTTTCAGCACGAGTTGCGGCGCTAGACACACAAAAGCCCGGACACCGTTCAGGCGTCCGGGCTTTTTGAATGGTCAGCCGGGTGGCTGGATCAGTGCATCTTTTCAGCCACGACATTGATCGAATCGTCGATCAACGCGTTGGCCGCACTGGCGTCCATCTGTCCGGACATCACTTCTTTTGCAACGCTCACGGCGATTGTCACGGCCTGATCGCGGATATCCTTGATCGCGGCCGCCTGCGCTGCGGCGATCTGTTCTTCTGCACCGGCCAGACGACGGGTGATGGATTTGGCGATGTCTTCCTTGGCGGTCACGGCAGCGGCATTCGCCTCTTGCTTGGCGGCGGCGACGATACGGTCGGCCTGGGCCTGCACATCTTTCTGCTTGCGCTCGTAAGATGCCAGCAACGTCTGCGCCTCTTCGCGCAGCGCTTTGGCTTCGTCCAGTTCAGACCGGATCGTCATCGCGCGCTTGTCCAGAAGACCCGCAACCAGCGCCGGGACCTTGTAGTAGACCAAGATGCCGATAAAGATGACGAATGCGATGCTGACGACGAAATCAGTGTTGCGCAGCGTAAAGAACCCATATTCGCTAGCCGCCATCGCGGGCGATGCGGCGAGGCCGAGCAGGGCTGTGGTCAGAATACGCATGGCTTATCCTTTCATCCGCGCCGAAACGGCAGCGGTGATCGTCTTGGCATCAGTCGTACCACCCATGGCCAGCACCAGTTCCTTGGCTGTATCCTTGGCAACAGTCGCGATGCTTTTGACCGCCGTGTCGCGGATTTCAGCAATTGCTGCTTCGCCTTCGGCGGTCCGGGCGGCGATTTCGGCGTCGGCCTTTTGCAATTCTACATCCAGTTCGGCCTGAATTTCGGCCTTGGCTTTGGCGATGATCGCTTGTGCCTCTAGCCGGGCATCAGCCAGCGCTTTTTCATAGGCCGCTTCCGCAGCAGCGGCCTGGTTCTTGTAATCTTCGGCGGCAGCGATGTCATTCGTGATCGTGCCGGACCGTTCGGCCAGCACAGCACCGATCCGGGGCAGTGCGATGCGAGACAGCACGAAGAAAATGGCGATAAGCGTGATGACCAACCAGAAAATCTGGTTTGGCATCCAATCGGCGCAAAGCTGCGGCATCCCAAGGGCGTAACCCCCGGCATCAACGCAAACACCTGCGACTTGAGTAGTTTCTGTTTCCATGCTGGTCCCCGAACACCTTGAAATTTCACCAACCGGCGCGCATCAAGCACGCCGGTCGGTCGTAAGGATATGGGTTTGCTCTTAGACTGCGAACATCAGCAGAAGTGCTGCGAGGAACGAGAAGATCCCCAAAGCTTCTGCGAATGCCAGACCGATGAACAATGTGGCTGTCTGACCAGCCGCGGCGGATGGGTTGCGCAATGCACCCGACAGATAGCTGCCAGCCACGTTACCGACGCCGAGCGCGGCAAAGCCTGAACCGAATGCAGCCAGACCAGCCCCGAGATGTGCGAGTTCGCCTTCCATGTGAATTCTCCTTACGATTGGAAGTTGAGAGGTAGAATGGGTGATGTCACCCACCCTGTTTTAGTGATGCGGGTGAAGTGCGTCCTTGAGATAGACACAGATCAGGATCGTGAAGACATAGGCCTGAATGCCGGCGACCAGCACCTCCAGCCCATAGATGGCGACGATGCCAAGGATCGCCGCAGGGCTTGCCACGGCAATCGCTGCAAAACCGGCGAACACTTTCAGAACGACGTGACCCGCCGCGATGTTACCGACCAGACGAATGGACAGGCTCACGGGGCGGACGAAGTAGGAAATCACCTCGATCAGCGCGATGATCGGGCGCAGTGCCAATGGCGCGGCGGAAACCCAGAAAAGCCCCAGAAACGACATACCGTTCTTGACGAAGCCAAGGATGGTGATCGCGATGAAGGCGCCGAAACCCAAGGTTGCGGTGACAGCGATCATCGATGTCGGGCTATAGGACATCGGGATCAGCGCGAGGTAGTTCGCAAACAGGATGAACAGGAACAGCGTCATCACATAGGGGAAATAACGTGTCGCGTCCTTGCCGCTGATGTCTTCGATCATCTTGTAGATGAAACCATAGATCATCTCGACAATCGACTGGGTGCGCGACGGGATGATGGCCCGGCCCCGGCTGCCCAGAACGAACAGCGCAAAGATGCAAAGCAGCGTGATGCCCATCCAGACGGTGACATTGGTGACGGTGTACCAATTGACGACGCCATCGCCGAAGGCAGGCCTGACGATGAACTGGTCCAACGGATGGAAGACCAGACCACCACCTTCGAATTGAGCCTCATTCTCCATCCGCGTCACCCTTTTCTGCCGCAGCGTTCTGCTGCTTGATCTGCACCTCTGCCGCCGAGCGCATCATCGTCTGCACACCAGCCACAAGGCCCAGAATGATAAACAGCACCAGAAAGATCGGCATGGTCCCAAACAGGTGATCCAGACCGTATCCGATGCCAAAGCCGATCGCGAGACCGGCCACCAGCTCTACCACCATCCGCCAGGCGAGTTGTGCCTGTGAATAATGTTCCTCCGAATGGTCCTTGGCCGCTGCCGGTGCCTTGAGCGTCGCAATTTTCGCGTCCAGCGCCTTGAGGCGGTCTGCGTCTTGCGGGTCCGGCATTGGTTTGGTCCCCTCGGAAGGTTGACCGGGGTTTAGGGGCACGGCAGCACAGAGTCAAGTTGCGACGTCGGCGCGTTAACCATCTGTCTTTCTTGAATATTTTTAGAAATAAGAAACGAAAGGGGCCGCATGCCGCGGCCATCGCGCCCGATATCCATATTCAACCGGATGGTTGACGTTTTTGCGCGGCTGTGGCGTAAGCTTTCGGCATGGACACATCGCTCGACATCATCTTTGCCGCATTGGCGGACCCGACCCGCCGCGCGATCCTGTCGATGCTGCTGGAAGATGACATGGCCGTCACCGATGTCGCCGACCCATTCGCCATGTCGCTGGCTGCGATTTCCAAACATCTGGGCGTCCTGACCGCCGCCGGCCTGATCAGTCAGGAAAAACGCGGCCGCGTGAAATGGTGCAAGCTGGAACCAGACGCCCTGCGCGCCGCATCGGTCTGGATGCAGGGTTTCGGGCAAATGGGGGCCATCGATCTGGATGCGTTCGAGGCGTTTCTGAACCGCGAACTGGATCAGGAAGCGGCGGCGTCTTTCAGATAATCTTTCAGGAACCGCAAGAACGCCTGCACCTTGGTCGTGCGGTGCAGATCGACATGGGTGACCAGCCACAAAGGGGCGTTCCACGCATCAAGGCTCGGCATCACCTCGGTTAGGTCGGGATCTTCATGGCATTGCTGGCTCAGCACGAAACCGATCCCGGCACCGGCCATGATCCCGTCCTGCATGTTGCGCTGATCCGTCGCGCGGTAGGTCAGGCGTTCATCCGGCACCTGCGCGCGCAGCCAGCGTTCAAACGGGGCGCGGGAGGTGTCGTCATCGCTGGTGACAAAACGGTGGTTGCACAGATCATCGAGGCCGTCCGGCAGCCCGTGCCGCGCGATATAAGCAGACGAGGCGACCAACGACATGCGCTGCGGCATCAGCGGCTGGACCACGTTATCAGGTTCTTCGGGCATATTGCCGGCACGGATCGCAACATGCGCCTCACCATATTCCAGCCGGAAAACGCGCACGCCGCTGCGGTATCTGATCCGAACATCGGGATAGGCATCCTGAAACGCGACCATCAACGGCGTCAGCCATTGCGACAAAAGATCAACCGATGTGATCACCAGATCGCCCGTCACGCCTTCGCCCTGCCCTTTGATCCTTCCCGCCAACTGAGTGAACTGGTCATCGGTAGCTTGGGCCACTTGCAGCAAATCCTGCCCGGCCTCGGTCGCGGTGTAACCGCGCGCATGGCGCTGGAAAAGTTTGACCCCGAGCCGGTGTTCCAGCGCATCAATATGGCGGATCACGGTGGCATGATGCACGCCCAGAACCTCAGCCGCGCCGCTGACCGTGCCCTTGCGCGCCACCTGAAAGGCGGTGCGGATTTCATCCCAATTGTCCATGATACCCACCGTGCGCTGACAAACGATCTGGGGGAAACCTGTGCCAATGCGTTCATGTATGCAAGGCAATTCGCGCGCCTCTTGATAATGCCCACAGCGGCCTATTTTTGCCATATGAGCAAAATCACCGCCTTGCGCGCCGCATTGGCCGTCGCTTTCCTATACTTCGGCCTGCGCAAGCTGACCGGCTACAGCAGCGATATCGCGATCTATGAGGCGATAGGCTTCGGCCAGTTTCCCCGCTATGTCACCGGCTCCATCGAGGTGTTGGGCGCCGCTCTTTTGTGGCGCCGGGGGCTGGAAGGTGTCGCCGGACTGGTGTTGCTGGCGACCGTGATGATCGGCCTGGCCGTCCTGCTGATCTGGGTCGGACCACCATATTGGCACATGCTTGTGCTGATAGCCGGGACCGGCACGATTGCCTGTCATCACCGCGCACAGCTGTGGCGGTTGACTCAGCCGACATCACGCAATATGTGACTTTCAATTCCGGATTGCATCTGCTGTCCGGTCCCCGCTTGGTGGGGATCGCCCTCCGTCAGCGCGTTGCGCCCACGGGGGCCTTCCTGTTTGGCGGTCATCCGCAACGACAAAAGGGCCATGGCCTATGTTTGAAAATCTCTCTGAACGCCTGTCAGGTGTTTTCGACAAGCTGACCAAGCAAGGTGCGCTGTCCGAGGATGATGTCAAAACCGCCTTGCGCGAGGTGCGGATCGCCTTGTTAGAGGCTGACGTGTCCCTGCCTGTCGCGCGTGATTTCGTAGCGGCAGTGCAGGCCAAGGCCACAGGTCAGGCCGTCACCAAATCGATCACGCCGGGCCAGCAGGTTGTCAAGATTGTGCATGACGAATTGCAGCGCGTCCTGACCGGCGACGAAGATCCCGGCGCGCTGAAGATCGACAACCCGCCTGCCCCGATCCTGATGGTTGGTCTGCAGGGGTCGGGGAAAACTACGACCACAGCCAAACTCGCCAAGCGTTTGAAGGAACGCGAAGGCAAGAAGGTGCTGATGGCCTCGCTCGACACCAACCGGCCTGCGGCGATGGAACAGCTCGCTATTCTGGGCATTCAGATCGGGGTAGATACGCTGCCCATCGTACCGGGCGAAACCCCAGTCCAGATCGCCAAACGCGCCAAGGTGCAGGCCGCGATGGGTGGCTATGACGTCTATATGCTCGACACCGCAGGCCGGTTGCACATCGACGCGGAACTGATCGCGCAGGCCGCCGCCGTGCGCGATGTCGCCAACCCACGCGAAACGCTGCTAGTCGTCGATGGCCTGACAGGTCAGGACGCGGTGAATGTCGCGCAGGAATTCGACGACAAGATCGGCGTGACGGGCGTGGTCCTGACCCGGATGGACGGCGACGGGCGCGGCGGTGCGGCGCTGTCGATGCGCGCGATTACCGGCAAGCCGATCCGCTTTGTCGGCCTTGGCGAAAAGATGGATGCCATCGAAACGTTCGAGCCGCAGCGCATCGCGGGCCGCATCCTCGGCATGGGCGATATCGTCGCCTTGGTCGAAAAGGCGCAGGAAAATATCGAGGCGGAACAAGCCGCGCGGATGATGAAACGGTTCCAGCAGGGCCGGTTCAACATGAACGACCTCAAGATGCAGCTGGAACAGATGCTCAAGATGGGCGGGATGGAAGGCATGATGGGCATGATGCCCGGCGCCGCCAAGATGGGTAAACAGATGGCCGCCTCCGGCATGGATGACAGCATCCTGAAACGCCAGATCGCCCTGATCAATTCGATGACCAAGAAAGAACGCGCCAACCCTGATCTGCTTGCAGCGTCGCGTAAGAAACGCATCGCCAAAGGTGCCGGACTGGAAGTGTCGGAACTGAACAAGCTGGTCAAACAGCACCGTCAGATGGCCGATATGATGAAAAAGATGGGCAAGGGCGGGATGCTGAAACAGGCCATAAAGGGCATGTTTGGCAAAGGCGGAGACATGCCCGAAGGCATGCCCGACATGAACGACCCCAAGGCGATGGCCGAAGCTGCCAAAGCGCTGCAGGGCAAGATGCCCGGCGGTCTGCCCGGTCTGGGTGGCGGCATGGGCCTGCCATCGGGCCTGTCGGATTTTGGCAAAAAGAAATGACATTGCCGGATAATTCATACCGCCGTGAGCAGGGGCAGGTCTGCCAGCCCCTGAGAACCGACCGGCTGATCCTGCGCCGCCCGGTCGCGGGTGACTGGCCTGCGTTTCGTGATTTCATGATGTCGGACCGGGCCACCGCATTTGGCGGGCACAAGGACCTGGGCAAGGCGTGGCGGACTTTCGCATCCGAGCTCGGTCATTGGGAAATTTTTGGATATGGCATGTGGGCGGTCACCCGTCAGGGCGACGATACCGCCCTGGGGCTGGTCGGGCCGTGGACGCCCCCCGACTGGCCTGAAAAAGAAATCGGCTGGATGATTCTGTCCGACAAGGCCGAAGGCACCGGAATCGCGACCGAAGCGGCGAAAGCCGCAGTGGCCCATGCATTCGAGGGCCTGGGCTGGGAAACGGCCGTCAGCTATATCGCGCCCGGCAACACCCGGTCGATCCGGCTGGCTGAAAAACTGGGCGCGGCGCTTGATCACGCGGCCAAAGGCCCCGCTGCCGACACGCTTGTCTATCGCCACTCGAAAGGACAGGCCGATGTCTGACCCCGTCACCCGCGCCGCCGAAATCCTGAAAGACCACCGCGCTAGTATCGACCGGCTGGATGCGATCCTTGTCTATACTTTGGGCGAACGTTTTAAACATACCCAAGCCGTGGGTCGGCTGAAAGCCGAACACGCCCTGCCCCCGTCCGATCCGGCGCGCGAAGACGCCCAGATCGCGCGGCTGACCGAACTTGCGGAACAGGCCGATCTGGACCCTGAATTCGCCAAGAAATTCCTGAATTTCATCATTCAGGAAGTGATCCAGCATCACAAACAACACCAATCGTAAGGCGGGGTTTATCCCGCCGACCCCTGCCATCTTAAAGGAGAAATCAAATGGCTATGAAAATCCGGCTCGCCCGTGGCGGCTCCAAGAAACGCCCTTATTACGCGATTGTCGCTGCTGACAGCCGCATGCCGCGCGACGGCCGTTTCGTCGAAAAACTCGGCACCTATGCGCCGATGCTACCAAAAGACAGCGAAGACCGCGTGCGGATGGATATGGACCGCATCCAGCATTGGCTGGGCCAAGGCGCGCAGCCAACAGACCGCGTTGCCCGTATGCTGGAAACCGCTGGCGTGCTGCCGAAAAAAGACCGTGCCAACCTGAAAAAAGGCACGCCCGGCAAAGCCGCGACCAAGCGCGCCGAAGAAAAAGCTGCCAAAGCCGCTGCCGCTGAAGAAGTTGCAAACGCCCCGGCAGAAGAAGCCGCCGCAGAATAAGCGGCGGATCGTGGCCCGGACCTTGGTCCGGGCTGCGCCCCCTAATCCCAGATGTTTCGCTTGCTCCGCACCTTCATCCTTGTGATGGTCGCCTTTGTGGCGGGGATGCTCTATGAACGCGGCGGCCAGCGGGAAATCTGCGAAAACGGCGGCGGGCTTTGGGTATCGAACATCTGTCTCGCAGCGGAGATGATCAATGAATGACCGCGTTATCGTTGGCATGATCGGCGGCTCTTTCGGGGTCAATGGCGAGGTGCGGCTGAAATCCTTCTGCGCCGATCCCATGGCCATCGCTGATTATACCCCCCTTTATACCGAAACCGGTGACAGCATCGCGCAGGTGGTCCTGACGGGCCAGCTCAAGGGTGGCTTTACCGCCCGCCTGTCCGGTGTCGTGACCAAGGAAGACGCCGATGCCTTGCGTAATATCGCGCTTTATGCCGAACGCGCCGCGATGCCGTCGCTGCCGGATGATGAATATTACTATGCCGATCTGATCGGGCTGGCCGTGCTGGACACTGGCGGGACAAAGCTGGGTCAGGTCAAATCCGTCGTCGATCACGGTGCGGGCGCATTGCTCGAACTGCATGTGCCGGGCCAGTCCGAAACCGTGCTGCTGCCTTTCACCCAGGCTGCCGTGCCGACCGTCGATCTGGCCGCCGGGCGCATCATCGCCGACCCGCCTGTCGGGCTGTTTCCCAGCGATGACGGATAAGGCCAAGCGCGCGCAGGGGCGCAAATCCATCAGCGCGACGCTGAAACCGCGCGAATTGATGACTGACACACCGACATTGGCCGGCGCATGGATGGCGCAGGTCATCACGCTTTTCCCGCAGGCGTTTCCGGGCGTATTGGGTGAAAGCCTGACAGGACGCGCCCTGCAGGATGGTCTGTGGCAGTTGCAAACCTATGACCTGCGCGCACACGGGATCGGCAAGCACCGAAATGTCGATGACACGCCCGCAGGCGGCGGTGCAGGCATGGTGCTGCGCCCCGACGTTCTGGAATCCGCGATCATCGCCGCGCGCAACGCAGCCAAGGGCATCATGCCGCTGGTCTATCTGTCCCCGCGCGGGCGACGGTTTGATCAGAGCATGGCGCGCGACTGGGCACGGGCGGACGGTGTCACCTTGCTCTGCGGTCGGTTTGAAGGCGTCGATGAGCGGGTGATCCGGCATTTCGGCATCGCGGAAGTCTCGCTCGGTGATTTCGTCCTGACTGGGGGTGAGATTGCGGCACAAGCGATGATAGACGCCACTGTGCGCCTGCTGCCCGGCGTGCTTGGCAATGCCGAAAGCGCAGTTGAAGAAAGCCATTCCAACGGTCTGCTGGAACACCCGCAATACACCAAACCGGCAGAATGGCAGGGCCATGCCATCCCAGATGTGTTGATGTCGGGAAACCACGCCAAGATTACCGCATGGCGGCGCGCGATGTCCGAACAAATCACACGGGATCGTAGGCCAGATCTTTGGGCCGCCTTTCAAGACAAGCCTTGATCGCAAGGGCGCTTGCGCCTATACGCCACCCAGCTTGGGTTGGTTTCACTGATTCCGGGCAATTGGTTTATGGAACCGCTGGATCATGTGGGGCACTTGCGTTGGTGCCCATCGCACCAGACAGGCCGGACAACCTGCATAAACGATAACGCAATCTCTGACGGGCGGCGCGACCGGACCCGGATAACGATCAGAGCTCTTCGTTATGCCAAACAACATTGCGGACCACCGCAAGCATCAAAAGGAGCGTTTCAGATGAACCTGATCGCACAGATCGAAGCGGAGCAGATCGCTGCGCTGGGGAAAACAATCCCCGATTTCAAAGCGGGTGACACCATCCGCGTCGGTTACAAAGTGACCGAAGGCACACGCACCCGTGTGCAGGCCTATGAAGGCGTCTGCATCGCCCGCAAGAACGGCAAAGGCATCGCCGGGTCGTTCACCGTGCGCAAGATTTCCTTTGGTGAAGGCGTGGAACGTGTGTTCCCGCTCCATTCCACCAATATCGACAGCATCGAAGTTGTCCGCCGTGGCCGTGTGCGCCGCGCGAAACTGTATTACCTGCGCGCCCGTCGCGGTAAATCCGCACGTATCGCCGAAGACACAAACTACACCGCCCCCAAGGGCGCTCAAGCATAAGGACGCGCGTTATGAAGCAAGGTATTCACCCCGATTATCACATCATCGACGTCAAATTCACTGATGGCACCGTGGTCCAGATGAAATCCACCTGGGGCAAGGAAGGCGATCAGATGTCGCTGGAAATCGACCCTTCCGTGCACCCTGCATGGACCGGTGGCGGTACACGTCTGATGGACGCCGGCGGTCGCGTGTCGAAGTTCAAGAACAAATACGCCGGTCTGGGTTTCTGAACCCCTTAGGGTGGATTACGGTCCACCCTGCCAAGACCGCGACGCCGCGCCTTCGGGGGCGGCGTTTTTCGTTTGCGACATGGATTTTTATATTCACCCTAAAAAACACGCGCAGAGGAATATTTCGCGGAACCATTCGCGGACTGGGGTGTTGACGCCTGAGAGGTTCCCAACACGGGACTTAAAACAAGCAGGATTATCATGAACAATATCATCTATATCGTAGGCCTCGTTGTCGTAGTTTTGGTCATTCTGTCTTTCCTTGGTCTGCGCTAACCAACCGATGCAGGACATGACGGCGCCCCGGTTGGGCGCCTTTCATGTACACTCAACGACAGTGATCTGATCGAAAACTTGCTACTTGACCCAAGCTGCAGTTACGCGCCCCGGCCCGCATTCTCGCCTGAACCAGCGCGCGGACGGCGGTGTATTTTCTGAGATGACAATCGGGCTTGGGCTGATGGTCCAGTCACAGGACGCTGATCCAGCGGCCCTGTGCACTGGATATCCGGGCGGCAGTTCATAATGCTGTAGCATGATCGGCGACGAATCCCCCTGCATGTTAGAGCTGCCGCGCAAACTGGCCACCGGTCAGCGCGCGTTGTTGTCAGTCAGGCTGGAACATCTGCGGATTTTCGACGGTGCGGGGCTGCGCATCCGTTAGCCGCGACGCCGGCGCGAAAGAACGTGCCCTGCCCTGCGAAACATGCCATGCTGACCCCGGCAACGGGAAGGACCCCAGCATGACGCTCTTCCGGGCAATCTATACGTCGCGTCCGTTTGGCTATGACAGCGCGATGCTCAGCGGTATCCTGATAGACGCGCGGCGGGCCAATATGCGCGACGGGATCACCGGCGCGCTGATCTGCCGCGACGATGTCTATCTGCAATGGCTTGAAGGACCACAAGACGCGGTCAAGGCAGCCATCGACAGGATCACGCACGACGACCGCCACATCGAAGTCACCTTGCATGTCAGCAAGCACGTATCGGAACGGCTGTTTGAAGACTGGGCCATGCTGCACGACCCTGCGGCCACATGGATCTGGTCACCTGATGACATCGCCAAAGGTGCGATTGACAGCACCACGGCCGACGAGTTGGAAGGGTTCTTCCTCAGATTGCGTGACAGCACCGATAGTGGCAGGATGCAGGATTAATCGCGCCCACAGCTTTCGCAAAAGCCCGTGATCTGCAGCGCGATGAAGTCCAGAAAATCCGGATCGCTGAATAGCCCGTCAACCAGCTTTTTAGGTGCATGGGGGACA
Organism: Yoonia sp.; assembly: GCF_046292185.1. Taxonomy (GTDB): domain Bacteria; phylum Pseudomonadota; class Alphaproteobacteria; order Rhodobacterales; family Rhodobacteraceae; genus Yoonia. Next base: position 2,505 of record NZ_JBKBQY010000055.1, on the reverse strand, counting down.
ACGATCTCTTGCCCCGGATGCACTTGGGCCAGCATCCCGTTGAGGATGTATTTCAGATGCGCCTGCGCGCGCACCCCGCCCAAGGCACCTGCGGATATGCTGATGATCAGGCAGGGCTTGCCCACAAAGACGGAGGCATAGGCAGGGCGTGACGCCCAGTCGATCGCATTTTTCAAAACGCCGGGAATGGAATAATTATATTCCGGGGTGACAAAGATCAGACCATCCGCATCTGCGATCTGGCGGGTGAACGCGGTCGCCGCGGCCCCGCCGTCGTGGTCAGCATTGTAATGCGGGATGGCGCCGATATCCGCTGTGTCGTGGTCGACCCCAGCAGGCAGGTTGTCCAGCACCGCGCGCAACACCGCCCGGGATGACGATGCTGCCCGCAAGGATCCTGCAATGCCCAATATCCGTTTCATATCGTTATCCTTTTCATCCGCGCGCAAGCCATGTCGCAATAGAGGGGAAAGCAATGATCACCACCAGGGTGAACAACATCGCCAGCACAAAGGGAAAGGCGCCGCGAAAGATTTGCCCCACCTTGAGGGCGGGATCATTCATCGCCGATTTGATCGTATAGACCGACAGGCCAAAGGGCGGCGTCAGCAACCCGATCTCGACCGCGATCACGGTAATGACGCCGAACCAAATCAGATCGAATCCCGCCGCCGATGCTACCGGCAAGGCAATCGGCAGCAGGATCAGCATGATCGAAATGCTGTCGATGATGAAACCCAGGACGATCACCAAGGCCACGAAGACGAATAAAAATCCATAAGGCCCCAGTGGCCCGGACAGGAACATATCCGCCACCACGCGCGGCAGCCCCGACATCGCCAACATCCTGCTAAAGAACGTCGCCGCCATGATCAGAAACAGCACCGACACGGTGATCTGTCCGGTTTCAACCAACAATCCCCAGAAACTGCGCGGGTTCAGCGACCTGCGCGCCAAGGCGATGATCAGGGCTCCGGCAGCGCCAACCGCGCCCGCCTCTGTTGGGTTGAAGAACCCTGAATAGAGCCCACCCAGTACCAGCCCCATCAGGGCAAGGATCGGCACGAATTTGCCCGCCATCTGGAAACCGGACAGGCGTTCGATCTCGGTCGCGGTGGCCAGTGGTTCAAACACGAAATCCCGCCGGAAAGTGGCCAGCAGAATGATCGTCACGGAAAACACTAACGCCAGCAGGATACCCGGCAGGATACCTGCCAGAAACATCCGGCCCACGGATTCCTCTGCCAGCACGGCATAGACGATCATCAACAACGATGGCGGGATCAGCATCCCAAGCACGGATGATCCGGCAACGACGCCCGTCGCGAATTCCTTGCGATAGCCGTGGCGCAGCATTTCCGGCACCGCCACCCGCGAAAAGACCGAAGCCGAGGCAATGGACACGCCCGTGATCGACGCAAAGACGGCATTGGCGAACACTGTTGCCACGCCCAGCCCGGCGCGCACCCGGCGCATCAGGTGCTGGAACACATCGAACGTGTCCTTGCCGACGCCCGATATCGTCACCAAAAGCCCCATCAGTACGAACAACGGCACAACGGCATAAAGATATTCACGCAAGGCGTCATTCGCGACAGCGCCTGCCATGCTCATCGCAACAGTATCGTTGCGCAGCAGGCTGACCCCGCCGAAGGACACGATTAGCATACCGATGGCGATGGGCATCCCCAGAATGATCAACCCGATCAGCAGGGCGATGGCGATAAGCCCGATTTCAAGCCCGGTCATTATGTGGTCCTTGTATCACGATCCGCAGCGCGCCCAGCAGTTGCAGGATGAACTGCAGCCCGCCGATCATCATGCCCGCCAGAATGGCCGCGCGGAATGGCCATGTCGGCAAGGTCATCACCCCGGTGATGCCGATGAACTGGTTGGCGCCGATATCGCGCGTCAGCATGTTCAGCGTGGCCAAGGCCATGACGCCGATCATCACGACACCGGCCAGATCAAAGACGGCCCCCAGCGCCGCGCCCTTGCGCGGATGCTTTTCACGAAAGCCGGAATAGAACACATCCGCCCGCGCCAGCCGGTCGTGCCGGATCGTAGTCGCCAGTTGCAGATAGACGATCATCACGACCATCAGCGCGCCGAGTTCCGACACCAAAGGCAGCGATGACCCCATCATGTTGCGCGACAGCACATCGGCGCAGATCACCAGCATCAGCGCGACGATCAACAGCGATCCGACAGCACCCAGACCATCCACCAGCGCCCCCCAGGCGCGCTGCATAAAAGGGTTGCGCGCCCCGTCTTCAGGGCGCGCGTTTTGGTCATTATTGGCCATTTTGGCAGATCACTCCGCCGACCAGTCGCGTGCGGGCTCTTCACCACCGGCACGCAGCCCATCCATATATGCGGCCAGGAAATCCGCCGCAGGCAGACCACGACCGTCATTTTCGGCCGCCCATTCACCAGCCAGATTTGGCAGGGCATCGACCCAGGCCTGACGCTCTGCCGGGTCCATTTCGACGATGGTCACAGGTG
>NZ_JBKBQY010000054.1:0-23902 GCF_046292185.1 Yoonia sp. | reverse complement strand
ATGCGGCTCGGCAACGGCAAACTGATCACCAAAAGCAAGCGGCCCCCTGCCAATCCGCTGGCGTTTCTGCCGCGCTTTGCCGCGCAGCCACGGCTTGTCGCCGGTTGGCTTTTCGCGGTGATCCGCTCGGGCGGCTGGTGGGTGTATATCGTCTATCTGCCAATCTACGCGCTTGAGAACGGGCTGGGCGACCGGGTCGGCGGGATCGTGCTATCGATGTCGAATGCGGCGCTGTTCGTCACCCCCCTGATGCTGCGCTGGATGCAGAAGCGGTCGATCAGGCAAGCCGTGCGCACCGGATTTGTCACCGCCGGGATATTATTCACACTTGCAGGCTTCGCCGCTGGCTGGCCCTGGCTGACGGTGCTGGCACTGGTAGGCGGGTCATTCTTTCTGATCCTGCTCGATGTGTCGGGAGGGTTGCCGTTTCTACTGGCCGTAAAGCCCTCGGAACGGACGGAGATGGCCGCCGTTTACGCCAGTTTCCGCGATGTCTCTGGCATTCTGGCCCCCGGCACGGCATGGCTGGTTTTGCTCGCGCTGCCGGTTTCGGGAGTCTTCGTAGCCTCTGGCCTCAGCCTGCTGGGTGCATGGGCACTGTCGCGCAAGGTGCATCCGCGCCTTGGGCAGGCACGGATCAGGCTGGTGCCCGCCGAATAATCAGATGTCGAGTGTGTTGAGCAAGGTCTTCAACGTCTTGCGCTGCATTTCAGTCCAGTCGGACCTTTTGCCACGGAACAGGGTCGCCTGCGATGCGTGGATCAGCCCGTCCGACAATATCTTCAGCCCGTTGGCGCGCAACGTTTCCCCTGTCGACGTGATATCGGCAATCGCCTCGGCGGTTTCGTTCTTGACGGTGCCTTCGGTCGCGCCCTGACTGTCGATCAATTGATAATCCGCCACGCCGGCATCGCGCAGAAAATCGCGCACTAGCCGGTGGTATTTCGTGGCGATCCGCAAACGGAACCCGTGCTTGGCCCGGAAGGCAGCAGCAACCGCGTCCAGATCATCCAGCGTATCGACATCGACCCAGCCCTGCGGCACGGCGATCACAAGATCCGCCCCGCCAAAGCCCATGGGTGCGAGTTCCGTCACACGCTGCTGCCAGTTCACCAGTTTTTCGCGCACCAGATCGGACCCGGTCACGCCAAGCTGGATATTGCCTGCGGCCAGTTCACGCGGAATTTCACCTGCGGACAGCAGAACCAGTTCGATCCCGTAGATGCCGTCAACTGCACCTGCATATTCACGTTCCGAGCCGGATTTGCGCAGGGTCACGCCGCGCGCGCCAAACCAGTCGAATGTCTTTTCCATCAGCCGCCCCTTGGACGGCACCCCGAGTTTCAGCATTTGCCCACCTCCAGCGCCAGATCAGGGCGGATCACGCCACCCACGGCGGGCACGGCACGCCCCTGCCCCAACCTTGCGGTCAGCGCGTCATAGCGCCCGCCAGTGGCAATGGGCGGCAATTCCGGTCGGTCACTGGCATAAAAACCAAAAACGAACCCGTCGTAATATTCCAGACTGGTCCGGCCATAGCTGCCTTCGAATTCCAGCGTATCCACGGCGATGCCGCGCGCGCACAATGCGTTCAAACGTGCCTCCATCCGGCGCACGGCACCGCTGATCGCGGGCATATCAACGGCAATATCGCGCAACACACTCAGCGCATCGGTGCTGGTGGCGCGCAGGCCCAGTATCGCATCGATCAGCGCAATTTCATCTGAGGCAAGCGGCTTTGCCTGCGCATCGGCCTGCAAAGCGGCAATGCGGGCGGCAACCTCTGCCCGACTGCGCAAGCCGATGTTCCCACCAGCCGTCACAAACGGATCAGCGGCATTCAGCAAAGCGGCACGCAAAGGCGGCACCTCGCCCGACCCATAGCGGCGCAGCAGCGCGCGAAACCGCGCCGGGTGCCAGATATGGCGTAACAAGGCGGCTTTGCGATCTTCTGTCGTGTGCAGTCCGCGCACCGCCGCCATCAGAACCCCGATATCGCCGGTGGCCGCGCGCAGCGGCAATCCTGCCAAAGCCTCGGCAATGACGGCGAAAACCTCGGCATCGGCGGCGGCAGGGTTCTGGCCGTCGAAAACCTCGTAACCGGTCTGCACGAATTCATTTGCACGGCGCTCGTCATTTTCCTGCTTGCGGAAAACCTTTCCCGAATAGGTATAGCGCGCGGGATCGGCATCGGAGTCCATATGCATCTGCACAACCGGCACGGTGAAATCCGGACGCAAGACCATTTCACCACGTAGGGGATCGGCGGTCAGGTAAGCACGGGCGCGGATATCCTCGCCATAAAGATCAAGCAGCAGATCGGCGGGCTGCAACACATCCGCCTTGACCACCACAGCGCCTTGAGCAGCAAAGTGATCGCGCAGGCGCCGTGCCTCCTTCAAGGTTGCAGGGGATGTGGGCATCAGGCCTGTCCATCCAGAATGGCGCGGACGCGCGCGACCATCTGATCACGCGGCACGGCATATTGGCTGGGGCGGTCTTTCCATTCCTCCAGCGTCGCATTCTGCGCGATTTCCGCACCAAGGATCAGGTCCTTGATCTGCACGATGCCTTGATCAAATTCATCCCCGCCCGCGATGATCGCGACGGGAGAGGCGCGTTTATCGGCATATTTCAACTGATTGCCAAAGTTCTTGGGATTGCCCAGATAAACCTCTGCCCGGATACCGGCATTGCGCAATTCCGCTACCATGGTCTGGTAATCGGCCATCCGCACGCGGTCCATGACAGTGACGATGACGGGACCTGCCGCCTCGCTCTTGATACGCCCAGTAGCGCGCAAAGCGGCCAGCAGACGGTCGACGCCGATGGAAACTCCCGTAGCCGGGACCTCTTGCCCGGTAAAGCGCTTGACCAGATCGTCGTAACGACCGCCTCCCGCAACAGAGCCGAAGTTGCGCTGGCGACCTTTTTCATCCTTGACCTCGAAGGTCAGCTCGGCCTCATAGACAGGGCCGGTGTAATAGCCGAGGCCGCGTACGACGGAGGGGTCGATGATGATGCGGTCAGGACCGTAACCTTGGGCGGACAGAAGGTCGGCAATCTCTTCAAGTTCCGCCACCCCTGCAACGCCGATAGGCGATCCGACGACCAGTTCGGCAAGCCGCGCGACTGTCGCGGCCCCGGTGTCGCGTCTCGCTTCCATGAAGCCGATGACGACATCCGCCTGCGTATCACTTAGCCCAGCCCCTTTGGTGAAATCGCCGCTCTCATCCTTGCGGCCCTCGCCCAGCAATGCGCGGACACCATCCACACCGAGCCGGTCCAGTTTGTCGATGGCACGCAACACGATCCCGCGCTCGACCTCCTTATCGTCGCCCGACAGACCCGCAACTTCCAGCACGCCGTTCAACACCTTGCGGTTATTCACCCGGATCACGTAATCGCCGCGCTTGATGCCAACCTCTTCCAGACAATCCGCCAGCATCGCACAGATCTCGGCGTCGGCGGCCACACTCGCCGCGCCCACAGTATCCGCATCGCATTGGTAAAACTGTCGGAACCGCCCCGGCCCCGGCTTTTCATTGCGCCAGACCGGGCCCATCGCATAGCGGCGGTAAGGGCTCGGCAGATCACTGCGATATTGCGCTGCCACACGCGCGAGCGGGGCGGTCAGATCATAGCGCAAAGCCAGCCAATCCGCATCTTCCTGCCAGGCAAAGACACCCTCGTTCGGGCGATCCACATCGGGCAAAAACTTGCCCAGCGCCTCGACCGTTTCGACAGCCGATGTCTCCAGCGCATCAAATCCATAGCGATGATAAACCCCGGCGATCTTGCCCAGCATTGCGGCGCGTTCGGTTACATCCGCGCCGAAATAATCCTGAAACCCCTTGGGCGTCACTGCCTTGGGGCGGGGTTGCTTTTTGTCACTGGCCATCGCGTAGTCCCTTTGCTTTGGCGCCGTTTACCTCGCCAGCATGACAGGGGCAATGCAATGCGACCAAGCCGCCCGCTTCCTTTCGCTTCTTATTTCCAAAAATACTCAAGGCACCACCGCGCTACAGGCTTTGCGCTTGCGGCAGGGCAGTGTATCAGAGCGCATGACCACACTCGATCAACTCGAAGAAAAGATCGCCCATCTGACGCGCAGCGTCGATGATTTGTCCGATATTGTCGCGCGCCAGGACAAAGACATCGCGCTGCTCACCCGCCGTGTGGCCCTGTTGATGGAACGCGAAGCGAACCGCGATCAGGATGCGGATGGCGGTGTGGTGATCGCGGATCAACGGCCTCCGCATTGGTAAGTCGTCCATATCGACCTCAGGCGTCTCCCACCTCGATCACGCCACTCAGACTGCGCAAAGCGCCCTTGATCTGCGGGTTGATCGGAAAAGGCTCTCCCAGATCCAGCTCCACCTCGCCGGGCAGATCATCGCCCATCAGGCAGACATAGACCGATCCGCGTGCCGCCCGCACGCCGTCGCGGGCGGCGTTGGCCAGAATACTGGCGACGGTGTCAATTGCATCGGGGCGGTCAATGAATACCCGCAGGCCAGCGGATCCGGCATCCGCCACCACGGAATCAATCGGCGACACCGACCGGCCCAGTAGTTTGAGCTGATCCGCCTCCAGCGTCGCTTCACATTGCAGGACGATCTGCGATCCTGTTTCCAGATGCGCGCGGGCCAGTTCCAAAGTGTCGGAAAACATCGTGACCTCATATTGCCCGGTCGGATCAGACAATTGCACAAAGGCAAACCTGTTGCCGCGCGCCGATTTGCGTTCCTGCCGTCCGGACACAGTACCCGCCATTTTCACAATCGAGGCCCCTTTGGCTGCGCGCGCGGTCACCTCGTCCAGCGTCATCACCTGTTTGCGCTTGAGCGCTGCCATGTAATCATCCAACGGATGACCGGACAGATAGAACCCGATCGCCTTGAATTCCTCGGCCAGCCGTTCTGCGGGCAACCAATCATCGCCAAAGGACAGTCGCGGTTCCGGCAGATCCTCGCCCGCGTCGCCGAACAGCGACACCTGATTGGATGATTTCTGGTCATGGATCGCCGCCGAATAGGCCGTCAACGCATCCAGCGATTGCATCACCCGCCGCCGGTTCGGATCGAGCACATCGAACGCGCCGGCCCGTGCCAGCATTTCCAGCGACCGTTTACCGACACGTTTCAGATCACAGCGGCGTGCAAAATCATACAAGTTCACGAAGGCTTTATCCGCCCGCCCTGCGACGATCAATCTCATCGCCTCGACACCAACGTTCTTCAAGGCTCCCAAAGCATAGACCAGTTTCTGATCCTGCACGTCGAACAGCGCCTGTGATCGGTTCACGCAAGGCGGGATATAGTCGATCCCCAGCCCCTTTTTCACCTCTTGGAAATAGACGCCCAGCTTGTCGGTCAGATGGATATCGCAATTCATCACCCCGGCCATGAATTCGACCGGATGGTTCGCCTTCAGCCAGGCGGTCTGATAGCTGACGACGGCATAGGCGGCGGCGTGGGATTTGTTGAACCCGTAATTGGCGAATTTTTCCAGAAGGTCGAAAACCTCGCGCGCCTTTTTCGGCTCCACCCCGTTCGCTTTGGCGCCCGCTTCGAACTTGGGCCGCTCTTTCGCCATCTCCTCTGCGATTTTCTTACCCATCGCGCGGCGCAACAGATCGGCACCGCCAAGGCTGTAGCCCGCCATGACCTGCGCGATTTCCATCACCTGTTCCTGATAGACAATGATGCCCTGCGTTTCGGCAAGGATATGGTCAATCGACGGATGGATCGATTCCAGTTCCTTGACCCCGTTCTTCACCTCGCAATAGGTGGGGATATTTTCCATCGGGCCGGGACGGTAGAGCGCAACAAGGGCAACGATATCCTCGATACACGTCGGCTTCATGCGCTTGAGCGCGTCCATCATGCCAGAGCTTTCCACCTGAAACACCGCAGTGGTCTTGGCGCTGGCATAAAGCGCGTAGGATTTCGGATCGTCCAGCGGGATCGCCCCGATGTCATATTCAAAACCCACGGGCGGTTGGTAAAGCACATCACCGTCCGCCGCGACATTCAGGCTGCGCCCCGCTTTGCGGATCAGTTCCACCGCATTCTGGATCACGGTCAGGGTTTTCAGCCCCAGAAAGTCAAATTTGACCAGCCCCACCTGTTCCACCCATTTCATGTTGAATTGCGTGGCGGGCATATCCGACCGCGGGTCCTGATAGAGCGGTACCAGTTCATCCAGCGGACGATCACCGATCACCACACCGGCGGCATGGGTGGAGGCGTTGCGCAGCAAACCTTCGACCTGCTGGGCATAGGTCAGCAGGCGCTGCACGACCTCTTCGTTCTTTGCCTCTTCTCGCAGGCGCGGCTCATCCGCCAGCGCCTTTTCGATGCTGACGGGTTTGACGCCTTCGACCGGGATCATCTTGGACAAACGGTCCACCTGCCCGTAAGGCATCTGCAACACGCGGCCCACATCGCGCACCGCCGCCTTGGACAGAAGCGCACCGAAGGTGATGATCTGACCCACCCTGTCGCGGCCATATTTATCCTGCACGTAGCGAATGACTTCCTCGCGCCGGTCCATGCAAAAGTCGATGTCGAAATCGGGCATTGAGACGCGTTCAGGGTTCAGGAACCGCTCGAACAGCAGCGAATACCGCAACGGGTCCAGATCGGTGATCAGCAGCGCATAGGCGACCAGCGATCCCGCACCCGACCCCCGCCCAGGCCCGACGGGAATGCCGTTACCTTTGGCCCATTTGATGAAATCGGCCACGATCAGGAAATAGCCGGGAAATCCCATGCCTTCGATGATCCCCAGCTCGAAATCGAGCCGTTTTTCATACTCTTCCACCGGGGCCGCATGCGGGATCACGGCGAGCCGCGCTTTCAGCCCTTCCTGCGCCTGTCTACGCAGTTCGGCGACCTCGTCATCGGCGAATTTTGGCAGGATCGGCGCGCGCTTATAGGCTTTGAAGGCGCAGCGCCGCGCGATTTCGATGGTGTTTTCAAGCGCCTCGGGTAGGTCGGCGAACAAAGTCGCCATTTCGCGGGGTGTTTTGAAATAATGCTGCGGGGTCAGGCGACGGCGGGGTTCCTGCTGATCGACATAGGCGCCATCGGCGATACAGATCAGCGCATCATGTGCTTCATACAAGGCGGATTTGGGGAAATAAACGTCATTGGTCGCAACCAACGGCAGGCCCTTGGCATAGGCCATTTCGATATGGCCGCGCTCTGACAAACGCTCCGCCTCTGGCAGGCCACCGTCCACCGGGTGGCGCTGCAATTCGACATAAAGCCGCTCCGGGTAAATTGACGCCATCTGGTCCAGTAACAGATCTGCCTTGGCCTGTTGACCGTGCCGCAGCAGCAGCCCGACGGGGCCGTCCGGCCCGCCGGTCAGGCAGATCAGACCCGCGCTGTATTGCGCCAGTTCCTCGACCGTGACCTGCGGCAATTGCCCGGCGGCATCCAGATAAGCGCAGGAATTCAGCTTCATCAGGTTCAGATACCCGGCTTCGTTCTGCGCTAGCAGGACGATGGGCGCTGGTGCGTCGGGGCGTTTGCCCGGCTCTGGCGCGGTATATGTCAGATCAATCTGACAGCCGATGATCGGTTGGACGCCTGCCTTGGACGCATATTCAGAAAATTCCAGCGCACAGAACATGTTGTTGGTATCGGTCACGGCAACCGCCGGCATCCCCATACCTGCCGCGAGAGGGGCCAATGATTTGACCGGCACCGCCCCTTCCAGCAGGGAATATTCGGTATGGGTGCGCAGGTGAATGAATCGGGGATGATCTGTCATCGGCCAAAGGTAGCGGATGGGCGCGCAGGCACAAGAGCGTCCGGGCATCACGCTTGACTTGGAACGCCATGACCTGACACTCAGCCGGATGACTGACAAGCTCGATTCCTTCTTTGGTGCGATGGCCGATCCCACACGGCGGGCGGTTTTGCAGCGCCTCGCCGCCGGCCCCGCCAGCGTCAGCGAATTGCACAAGCCGCATAAAATGGCGCTGCCGACTTTCATGCGGCATCTCAAGGTACTGGAAGACAGCGGCGTCGTCCGGTCCGTCAAGAAAGGGCGCGTGCGCACCTGCCAGTTGGAAACCGAACCGTTGATCGAGGTTCAGGGCTGGCTTGCCTGGCAGCGCGCGATCTGGGAAAATCGGGACGCAAACCAGCCCTGAGTGCCGCCCAATATTTGGGCGAACGCAACGCTCTGGCGCATACTGCGGCGAAAAGCCTTGCAAAGCGGGCTGCGCGCCGATTTTATACCCTGTAATCACGGGCAGATGTCTACGCCGCATCGACATCTGATACCATTGATCTGGTAAGGCGGCGGGTCAACAACAATGGAAGTCACGTTTCTTCTCAACGGGGAAACCATCTGCGTCACCGCGCAGCCAACCATGACTTTGCTTGATTGGCTGCGCATTGAACGCGGCCTGTGCGGCACCAAAGAAGGCTGCAACGAGGGCGATTGCGGTGCCTGCACGGTGATGGTGACTGATGCCGCTGGTGCCAGATCGCTGAACGCCTGCATCCTGTTGCTCCCCCAACTGCACGGCAAGGCAGTCCGCACGGTGGAAGGGATCAACGGCCCTTATGGTGCGCTGCATCCGGTGCAACAGGCGATGATCGATCACCACGGGTCGCAATGCGGGTTCTGTACGCCCGGTTTCATCGCCGCGATGGCGACCGCGCATTTGACAGGGCGGACGGATCATGACGATGTGCTGGCGGGGAACCTGTGTCGTTGCACAGGCTATGCCCCGATCATCCGCGCGGCCAAAGCGGCAGAGGATGCGCCAGTGCCGAACTGGATGCATGATAGCCCGCCGGCGGTTGAACCTGTGCCCTATGCGCCGGAGACATTGAATGAACTCGCCGCCCTCTATGCCGCCAACCCTGATGCAACATTGGTGGCAGGGGCGACGGATGTCGGGCTTTGGGTGACCAAGCGATTGCACGATCTGGCACAGGTCGTTTTTCTGCATCGATGCGCGGATTTACGACAAGTGGTAGTAAGCGATGAGGTGATCCATCTCGGTGCGGGGGTCACAATGGCCGAGGTGTTGGAGGTGATGCGTGAACATCACGCATCCTACACGGAACTGATCCGGCGTTATGGGTCAGATCAGGTGCGCAATGCTGCAACGATCGGCGGCAATATCGCCAACGGCTCGCCCATCGGGGACAATCCGCCTGCGCTGATCGCGCTGGGGGCGACATTGCATCTGCGGCATGGTGAGGCCGTGCGCGAAATACCGATTGAGGATTTCTTTCTGGAATATGGCAAACAGGACCGCCGCGCAGGCGAGCTGGTCACCGGCGTCACCCTGCCCCGGCATGCACCGCACCTGCGATGCTACAAGATATCCAAGCGGTTCGATCAGGATATCTCGGCGCTATGTGGCTGTTTCAACATTGCCGTCGTGGATGGGGTTGTAACCTCGGCCCGGATCGCCTTTGGCGGGATGGCCGGAATACCCGCGCGCGCCAGCCATGTGGAGGCCGCCTTGACAGGCCAGCCATGGACGCGAGCAACCGTCGATCAGGCGGCCCAGTATTTCGACGATGACTTCACGCCGATGTCGGACATGCGCGCCTCTGCGGCCTATCGCTTGCAGACTGCGCGGAACCTGTTGCACCGCTATTTTGCGCACAGCCAGGGCCATATTACCGATGTGCTGGAGGTCAGTGCATGAGCGTCGCCAAACCCTTGCCGCATGACGCGGCGCACCTGCATGTCACCGGTGCCGCACGCTATATCGACGATATCCCGACACCGGCGGGCACATTGCATCTGGCTTTTGGTCTGTCGGATGTCGCCAAGGGCGTGATCACGGCGATGGATATTGAGGCCGTGCGCGCAGCCCCCGGTGTTATTGCGGTCCTGTCGGCGGCTGATCTTCCTTATGTCAATGACGTGTCACCCAATGCCCATGACGAACCTTTGCTGGCTGTGGACCGCGTGCACTACCTTGGCCAGCCATTGTTTCTGGTCGTGGCCGACAGCCATCTGGCGGCGCGCAAGGCGGCGCGGTTGGGCGAGATCGAAATTGATGCCGAAACGCCAGTCCTGACCATTGATCAGGCCATGCAGGCAGATAGCCGGTACGAGGATGGCCCGCGCATCTGGACCAAAGGCAATGTGGATCAGACGCTGGCTCAAGCGCCGCGCCGCATCAAAGGCCGGATCGACATGGGCGGACAGGAGCATTTCTATCTCGAAGGGCAAGCCGCGCTCGCCCTGCCGCAGGAAGGCGGCGATATGGTGGTGCACAGCTCTACCCAGCACCCGACCGAGATCCAGCACAAGGTGGCGGAGGCGCTGGGCCTGCCGATGCATGCCGTCCGCTGCGAGGTGCGCCGCATGGGTGGCGGTTTTGGCGGCAAGGAAAGTCAGGGCAATGCGCTGGCCGTGGCCTGCGCGGTGGCGGCAAGGCTGACCGGCAAGCCGTGCAAGATGCGGTATGACCGTGACGACGATATGATGATCACCGGCAAGCGGCATGATTTCCGGATCAGCTATGACGTTGGTTTTAATGATGATGGCAGGGTGCTTGCTGTGGACTTTGTGCAGATGACCCGTTGCGGCTGGGCACTGGATTTATCGCTTCCGGTCGCTGACCGTGCGATGCTGCATGCGGATAACGCCTATCATCTTCCTGCGGCGCGGATCACCTCGCACAGGCTGAAGACCAATACCCAGTCGGCGACCGCCTTTCGCGGCTTCGGCGGCCCGCAGGGGGTGTTGGGGATCGAGCGTGTAATGGATCATGTCGCGGCGGAATTGCGGCTGGACCCGGCGATTGTCCGGCAACGGAACTATTATGCGCCGATGACGGGTGAACCTGCGTTACGCGGGGACAAATCTGCCAAATCTGATGCGGGGACGATGGATGCGCAGACCACGCCCTATCACATGCCAGTGACGGATTTTATCCTGCACGAAATGACGGATCACTTGCTTGCCACAGCGGATTATCAGGCGCGTGCAGCCGCAATCGCCCGATGGAACGCGGATCAACCCGTGTTGAAACGCGGGATCGCGTTCAGCCCGGTGAAATTCGGGATCTCCTTCACGCTATCGCATCTCAATCAAGCCGGGGCCTTGGTACATGTGTACCAAGACGGGTCTGTCCACATGAATCATGGCGGCACCGAAATGGGACAGGGCTTGTTCCAGAAGGTGGCGCAGGTCGCAGCAAGCCGGTTCGGCATTGATGTGGCAATGGTCAAGATTACGCCGACCGATACCGGCAAGGTACCCAACACATCAGCGACGGCAGCATCCTCGGGGTCCGACCTGAACGGGATGGCCGTGGCCAATGCCTGCGACATTATCCGTGACCGGATCGCGGGCTGCCTTGCTGCCATGCATCAGGCACGGGTCGAGGATGTCCGCTTTGCGGATGGTCAGGTGTATGTCGGGGGTGACGTGATGGATTTTGCCAAGGCTGTGCAGACCGCCTATTTCCAGCGCGTCAGCCTGTCAGCGACAGGGTTTTACAAAACGCCGGGCTTAAGCTGGGACCGGAACAAAGGCAAAGGCACGCCGTTTTTTTACTTCGCCCAGGGTGCCGCCGTGACCGAGGTGGTCATAGATACACTGAGCGGTGAAAACCGTATCCTGCGCGCTGACCTTCTGCATGATGCAGGGTCGTCACTGAACCCTGCGCTGGACATTGGTCAGGTCGAAGGTGCCTATGTGCAGGGTGCCGGCTGGCTGACGACCGAAGAACTGGTCTGGGACGACAAGGGCCGTTTGCGCACCCATGCCCCCGCGACCTACAAGATCCCCGCCTGTTCGGACCGGCCTGACGTCTTCAATGTGGCGCTGTGGGATCAACCGAACCCGGCACAGACGATCTATCGCTCCAAAGCGGTGGGTGAGCCGCCGTTCATGCTCGGAATTTCCGCATTCCTGGCCCTTTCGGCCGCGGTTCAGGCTTGCGGGCCGTCCTATCCCGATTTGCAGGCCCCTGCCACGCCAGAGGAAATCCTGCGTGCGGTGCAAAGAGCGCGGGAATGATACCGATCCGGATCACTGTCACCGATACTGCCGGGTCTGCCCCGCGTGAGACGGGCGCACAGATGCTTGTCTGGCCGGACAGGATTGAAGGCACGATCGGCGGCGGCGCGCTCGAATGGGATGCGATGGCCAAGGCGCGGCGGATGCTGGCAGAAGGGCAAGGTCAGCACCGGGCGACAATCCCGTTGGGCCCCGCCCTGGGGCAATGTTGCGGCGGATCGGTGACCTTGGTCTGGGAACAGGCATTGGCGCTGGATGCCCCTGCGCGCCGCCCGCTTTGGATCTATGGCGCAGGCCATGTCGGGCGCGCGATTGTGCATGTCATGCAACCCTTGCCGGATTTTGCGATCACTTGGGTGGATGTCGCTGCCGATAGATTTCCGCAGACGGATGTCACCACACTAGTCGCCGTCGATCCGGTACAGGCGGTGCCGCATGCGCCGGATGATGCGGCGCATCTGATCCTCACGTATAGCCATGCCATCGATCTGGCGCTGTGCCATGCGATCCTGTCGCGGTCGTTCGACAGTATCGGCCTGATCGGATCGGCGACCAAATGGACAAGATTTCGCAGGAGACTGGCTGCTTTGGGTCATTCTTCCGCCCTGATCGCGCGCATTGCCTGTCCCATTGGTGACACATCTCTGGGCAAACACCCCGCTGCTCTTGCGCTTGGCGTCGCAACCGCCATGATCAGACCGCAGGGACTCCAGAACAGGGAAAGCCGCGCATGAATACACCTTTGTTGCGACTTGACGGTTTGACCAAAGCCTATCCCGGTGTTGTCGCCAACAAGGATGTATCGTTCGAAATCCAACCGGGTGAAATTCACGCCCTGCTCGGCGAAAACGGTGCGGGGAAATCAACCCTGGTCAAGACGATCTATGGGCTGGTCAAACCCGATGCCGGCCACATGCATCTTGAAGGCACGCTGTTTGAACCCGCAGAACCCCGCGCAGCAAGGGCTGCTGGTGTGGCGATGGTTTTCCAGCATTTTTCGCTTTTCGATGCGATGAATGTTGCTGAAAATATCGCACTTGGCATGGAAAATCCGCCGCCTCAACGCGCGATCTCAGCACAGGTGCGCCAAGTGTCCGATCAGTACGGTCTACCGCTGGACCCGACGCGCGTTGTGGGCGAACTTTCGGCAGGCGAACGCCAGAGGGTGGAGATTATCCGCTGTCTTCTGCAAGATCCCAAGCTGCTGATCATGGATGAGCCGACATCTGTGCTGACCCCGCAGGAGGTGACGATCCTGTTCGAAACCTTGCGCCGCTTGCGTGATGCAGGCACCGCAATCCTTTACATCTCGCACAAGCTGGAGGAAATCCGCGCCCTTTGCGATGCAGCCACCGTTCTGCGGCTGGGGCAGGTCGTGGGAACCTGTGACCCACGGGCCACTTCATCACGCGAGATGGCGGAACTGATGGTGGGCAGCAGCCTGCATGTGCCACACAAGGCGTCGCGCCCAGAAGGCGCAGTGATCCTGACGCTGCAAAAGCTGGGCGCAAAGCCGCCGCACCGGTTCGGCACGTCCCTGCGGGACATTGATTTGACTGTCCGTCGGGGCGAAATCCTGGGCATCGGCGGCGTTGCCGGCAATGGACAAGACGAGCTGGTCGCGGCCTTGTCCGGCGAAATCCGTACACGGCGTGACATGCTGATGATGGCAGGTAAAAGCATCGGGCATCTGGGGCCGAATGCGCGCCGTCGTCTGGGGTTGCTGGCCGCGCCCGAGGAAAGAATGGGCCATGCCGCCGCCCCTGATATGACGCTGACCGAAAATGCCCTGTTGACCGCCGTTACGCGGCGAAACCTGGCCAACCGAGGCTTTGTCCGCTGGGGCAAGGCGCGGGATTATGCGGCTGCCGTGATCAAGGCCTTTGATGTACGTACGCCGGGGCCTGCCAATACGGCGCGGTCGCTGTCGGGTGGCAATTTACAGAAATTTGTCATCGGCCGCGAGATCATGCAGGACCCGGTGGTCTTTGTGGTCAATCAGCCGACCTGGGGTGTCGATGCCTCGGCGGCGGCTGCGATCCGGCAGGCTTTGCTGGATCTGGCGGATAAGGGTGCGGCGGTGATTTGTATTTCTCAGGATCTGGATGAACTGATGGAAATATCCGACCGCTTTGCCGCCTTGAACAATGGGCGTCTGTCGGCACCGCGTCCGGCACAGGGGCTGAGCGTTGAGCAGATCGGCCTGATGCTGGGTGGTGCCCATGATATGGAGGTGGCGGATGTTGAAGGCGCGATTTAATGCCTTGGGCGGGGACATTCCTGATACGGCGATGAAGGGGGCTGCATGATCCGGCTTGAAAAACGGACCGCGCCGTCCGCGTTCTGGACTTATGCGGCACCGGTGCTGGCGGTGGTGCTGACGATGGTCTGCGGCGGGTTGCTGTTCGCTGCGCTGGGCAATGATCCTTTCGTGACGATCCGCACGATTTTCTGGGACCCGTTGTTTTCGGAATTTGCCTGGTATTATCGCCCGCAATTGCTGATCAAAGGCGCGCCGCTGGTGCTGATCGCGATCGGGCTTTCGTTTGGTTTTCGCGCGGGTGTGTGGAATATCGGCGCCGAGGGCCAGTACATTTTGGGCGCGATCTGCGGCGCGGCTGTTGGCCTTGCGTTTTACCCGATGGAATCCGTTTTCATCCTGCCGCTGATGATCGTGGCGGGCGCTTTGGGCGGTTGGGCCTGGGCGATGATCCCAGGTGTATTGCGCGTGAAATTCGGCACCAATGAAATTCTGGTATCCCTGATGCTGGTTTACGTGGCGCAGAACCTGCTTGCCTCTATGGCGCTGGGTGCCTTGCGCAACCCCGATGCGATGGGATTTCCGGGCAGTCGTAATCTGGCACGTTATCCATCCGCGACAAGCTGGATCAACGAAGGGGTGGGCCTGCATTGGGGCGTGGTCTTTGCCTTTATCGCAGTGATTTTCGCCTATATCACGCTGTCGCGGCATATCTTCGGCTTTCAGGTACGCCTGTCTGGTCAAAGCCCCCGGGCAGCACGGTTTGCGGGGGTGAACCCCGGCCTGCTGGTGTTGATCTGCATGGGCATTTCAGGTGGGCTGGCAGGCCTCGCAGGGCTGTTTGAAGTCGCGGGTCCTTCGGGCCTGATCAGCATTGATTTCAACGCAGGCTATGGTTTCACCGCGATCATTGTCGCCTTTCTGGGCCGGTTGCATCCGGTGGGTATCCTGCTTGCGGCCGGGCTGATGGCGCTGACCTATATCGGCGGCGAGATCGCGCAATCGAACCTGCGCCTGCCTGCGGCAGCGATCCAAGTGCTGCAGGGGATGCTGTTGTTCTTTCTGTTGGCGGTGGATGTACTCACGCATTACCGCGTCAGATTTACTGCGCGGAGGCTCGTCTGATGGATCTGTCCGTAATCAACCCGGTGCTTTTGCTGGCATCCCTGATGGTGGCGGCGACCCCGATCCTGCTGGCGGCGATCGGCGAATTGGTGGTGGAACGGGCCGGGGTGCTGAACCTCGGGGTGGAAGGCATGATGATCACCGGCGCGATCTGTGGATTCATCGTCGCGGTCAGTACTGGATCACCCTGGCTCGGCTTTGCAGGGGCCGCACTTGGCGGGGCGATGCTTGCGCTGATCTTCGGGGTTCTGACGCAAGTGCTGCTGTCCAATCAGGTGGCGACAGGGTTGGCGCTGACCTTGTTCGGGCTGGGGCTGGCCGCGTTACTGGGGCAGGGCTATGTGGGGATCAAGGCGCCAGCGGTGGCGAAATTCCCGATCCCGTTGCTGAGCGATCTTCCGGTCATCGGCCCGATTTTGTTTCGCCATGACCTGATCGTCTATCTGGGCATTTTGATCATCGCCGGTACCTGGGCCTTTCTGCGCTACAGCCGGGCTGGGCTGATCCTGCGCGCGGTCGGTGAAAACCACGACGCAGCCCATGCCTTGGGTTACCACGTGATCCGTGTCAGGTTGCTGGCGATCATGTTCGGCGGGGCCTGTGCGGGGCTTGGCGGCGCCTATCTCGGGCTCGTGCGCGTGCCGCAATGGACCGAAGGGGTGACGGCTGGCGCTGGCTGGATCGCACTTGCGATCGTGGTTTTCGCAAGCTGGCGACCATGGCGGCTTTTGCTCGGTGCTTATTTGTTTGGCGGTGTGACTGTGTTGCAGCTAAATCTTCAGGCGGCGGGAGTCGCGCTGCCTGTCTCTTATCTTTCGATGGCGCCGTATCTGGCAACCATTCTGGTTCTGGTTATGATGCGATCCGGACGGGCACCGGGGTCACTTGCCCAATCGTTCCACGCCTCACGCTGAGGCTTATCGACCACCAAGGGGATTAACATGAAAATAAAAACATTACTCGCAGGGACAGGCATCGCGGTTGCGCTGGCCACCGGCGCTTTTGCGCAGGACGATCCGACCAAAGTCGGCTTCATCTATGTAGGACCCGTCGGCGACGGCGGCTGGACCTATGAACATGATCAGGCACGTCAGGCCGTCGAGGCGCATTTCGGCGATGCCGTTGAAACCGTATTCGCCGAAAACGTCGCCGAAGGCCCCGATGCCGAACGCGCCATCACCTCCATGGCGCTGCAAGGCGCTGACCTGATCTTTACCACATCCTTTGGTTTCATGGATGCCACCATCAACGTGGCTGAACGCTTTCCCGATGTGAAATTCGAACACGCGACCGGCTATATGACCGCCGATAACGTCTCGGCCTATAACGCCCGGTTCTATGAAGGCCGCGCCATTCAAGGGCATATCGCGGGTCAGATGACCGAGAGCAATATCATCGGCTATATCGGGTCCTACCCCATCCCCGAAGTTATCCAAGGCATCAATTCTGCTTTCATCCACGCCCGCGAGGTGAACCCAGATGTCGAATTCCGCATCATCTGGGCCTATACTTGGTTCGATCCCGCAAAAGAGGCTGAAGCGGCGTCGGTCCTGATCGAACAAGGCGCAGATGTGATCCTGCAACATACCGATTCGACCGCACCGCAAGCGGCGGCGCAGGCTGCAGGCAATGTCATCACCTTCGGTCAGGCATCCGATATGGCCGAATTCGCGCCCTTCCCGCGCGTGTCATCCATCATCGATGATTGGGCACCATATTATATCGCACGCACCCAGGCGGTGATTGACGGCACGTGGGAAAGCAGCAACGTCTGGCACGGTATCCCCGAAGGTATGGTCGGCATCGGCGAGATAACCGATGCTGTCCCTGCTGAAATCAAAGCCTCTGCCGAGGCGATGATCGAGTCGATCCGCACGGGCGAATATCATCCGTTCACCGGCCCGATCAATTATCAGGACGGATCGGTCTGGCTGGAAGATGGTGAAGTCGCCGACGACGAAACCTTGCTTGGCATGAACTTTTTCGTCGAAGGTCTAAGCGGCGAAGTCCCGCAATAAGCGTTCGCGCTGAAGAGAAAGGCCCCGGCACTGCGCCGGGGCCTTTTTTTGTGGCTTACACCTTGGTTTTGTGGATTTCACCGGACCGAAGACGTGTACGATAGCTGTGCAATTCCCGCTTTACGATAGGCATCAGAAAGTAGAGCGCAATGATATTTACAATCGCCATCGAGAACAGCATCGCATCCGAAAAATCAATGACCGGATCGAGGCTGGCAGCAGCACCGATCACGATGAACAGACAAAAGATGCATTTGAAAACGAACTCCTTCTTCGCGCCCTCCCCGACCAGATAGGTCCAGGCTTTCAATCCGTAGTAGGACCAGCTGATCATGGTCGAGAAAGCGAACAGTACGACAGCGACCATCAACAGGACCGGGAACCACGAAAACGCCGACGCATAGGCCGCTGATGTCAGGGCAACGCCTCCTACATTGCCTTCGGTCGTGATCCGGCCCAGTTCGGCGTTCCAGATGTAAAGCCCGGTTTCAGGGTCTTGTGCCAGCACGCCGCTGATCACGATCACCAAAGCAGTCATCGTGCAGATCACCACCGTGTCGATGAAGGGTTCCAGCAGAGCGACATAGCCTTCGCTGACCGGTTCTTTTGTACGCACCGCAGAGTGGGCGATAGCGGCAGACCCGATCCCTGCCTCGTTGGAAAAGGCAGCACGCCGGAAACCTTGGATCAAGGCGCCGGTAAAGCCACCGACGATACCCAACCCGGTAAAGGCCCCGGTGAATATCTGCCCGAAGGCCCAGATGATCTGGTCATAGTTGATCAGCAGGATCAGCACCGACACCAGCACATAGAAAATACCCATGAAAGGTACGATCTTGCTGGTGACCCGCGCGATGGATTGCAGACCACCCGCGATCACCGCGAAGGTCAGCAGCGCCAGCGCCACACCGGTGATCCAGCCGGGATAATCACCGACAACATTGGATATCTGGGCATGGGCCTGATTGGCCTGGAACATGTTGCCGCCACCCAAAGCTCCCAGAATGGTAAATACGGAAAACAGGATCGCCATCGCGCCGCCCAAGGGCAGGCCTTGT
This sequence comes from Yoonia sp., assembly GCF_046292185.1. Taxonomy (GTDB): domain Bacteria; phylum Pseudomonadota; class Alphaproteobacteria; order Rhodobacterales; family Rhodobacteraceae; genus Yoonia. The sequence continues at coordinate 5,420 of NZ_JBKBQY010000054.1, read as the reverse complement.
TCCTTGAACCCTTTGACCATGTAATACATCGGCCCCCCGGACACAGAGCCGTCGGGGTATTCATTGCGGTATTTCACGCCAAGGGTACATTCTGTGAATTTGGTCGCCATGCCGAACAGACCAGCGACAACCATCCAGAACGTGGCCCCTGCCCCGCCGATACTGACTGCGACCGCGACCCCCGCGATATTGCCAAGCCCTACGGTGCCGGACAAAGCGGTGGCCAACGCCTGAAAATGGCTGACCTCGCCTGCGTCGTTCGGGTCTGAATAATCCCCCCTCACGAGCCTGATGGAATGGACAAACCCGCTGAACTGGATGGCACCGAAGTACACGGTGAACACCACCGCCCCCACGACCAGCCACAGCGCAATCCACGAAAAATCTGTCCCCGGAAAGGGCGCAAAGATAAACGCCACATACCAACTGGTATAGTCGGCAAAGATCGCATTGATACGATCATCCAGGCCCAAGGTCCCCTGTGCGGCGGCCATCGCGGGAAGGCAGAAGGCGATCATCGTCGCCACGACATATTTGAATTTCGACATGATGTTTCCTCTCATGGAATGATCGTGACAGGCACAGACGAAGCAGCGGCCAATCGCCCGGCGACACCGCCGAACAGCCGTGCCTTCAGCCCGCGCGCGCCAACGCGGCCGATGATGATCTGCTTGGCCCCCTTTTCCCGGGCCAGAGCATCCAGAATTTCGGCAGCATCGCCGTGGCGAACCACGCCTTCGATGTCGAAACCATACGCCCTTGTCATGGTCAGTGACGGGTCAAGGACGCGTTCCCGCGCCATCGCGATTTCTGCTTCACGGCGCTGGTGCCGCTTGGCGTTTTCTTCGGCGGTCTGAAAGGCGAAGGGCGACCATTCAATCACGTAACAGATGATAATGGTGCAATCGCCGTCGGCCCTTGCGCGGTCTTTGGCAAAGGCTAACGCGCGCGCCCCCGCCTCGGACCCGTCAAGGCCGACGATAAAGGTGGTCTTACTCATGATATATTCCCCGTTTATTATTGAACCGGATCGGAATGCACGACTGACCCGCACTTGCAGGTTCTGCTGCCAGCATCCTTGCAACCATAAGGGAATTTGAGATTCCGCATCACAAAAGCTGATCAGTGCTCAATATTCAGGAAGATTGATCAATTTTGAGATAGAAAATTGCGCAATTGCGCAGTTTGTTGTGTTGATTCAGTAAAATTAACTTATGAAGAGCACCGCCTGTCCTGCTCAGCAAGACTGATTGCCCCCGGCGCTGGCTTCCGATATCGACAGTGTCAATCCAGACCCGACAAAGCGGAGCAGCCCAATGGCAGCCTATCAATTCGTCTATTTCATGGACGGCGTATCCAAGACCTATCCCGGCGGCAAAAAGGTGTTCGAGAACATCCGCCTGAATTTCCTGCCCGGCGTGAAAATCGGCGTCGTCGGTGTGAACGGCACCGGTAAATCCACGCTGATGCGGATCATGGCCGGTCAGGACAAGGATTTCGCAGGCGAGGCTTGGGCAGCAGAAGGCGCGCGTGTCGGTTACCTGCCGCAGGAACCCGAACTCGATCCAAACCTGACCGTACGAGAAAACGTCATGCTGGGCGTAGCTGGCAAAAAGGCTATTCTGGACCGCTATAACGAAGTGGCGATGAATTATTCCGAAGAAACCGCCGATGAAATGGCCAGCCTTCAGGATGAGATTGACGCGCAGAACCTTTGGGATCTGGACGCGCAGATCGACATCAGCATGGAGGCGTTGCGCTGCCCGCCAGACGACGCCGACGTCACCACGCTGTCTGGCGGTGAAAAGCGACGTGTCGCCTTGTGCAAGCTGCTGCTTGAAGCGCCTGACATGCTGCTGCTCGACGAACCGACCAACCACCTGGACGCTGAAACCATCGCTTGGCTGCAGCAGCATTTGATCGATTACAAAGGCACGATCCTGATCGTCACGCACGACCGCTATTTCCTTGATGCGATCACCAGTTGGATTCTTGAACTCGACCGCGGCTCTGGCATCCCGCACGAAGGCAACTATTCCAGCTGGCTAGAGGCCAAGGCAAAACGGCTGGAACGCGAAGCCAAGGATGACAAATCCAAGCAGCGCACGCTGGAACGCGAACTGGAATGGATGCGCCAAGGCGCCAAAGCACGACAAGCGAAATCTAAAGCACGAATCAGCGCCTATAACGATCTGGCCAACCAATCAGAGCGTGAAAAGATGGGTCGTGCCCAGATCATCATTCCAAACGGTCCACGTCTGGGCAACAAGGTGATCGAGGTCGAGGGACTGAAAAAAGCGATGGGCGATAAGTTGCTGATCGAAAACCTGAGCTTTGATCTACCTCCCGGCGGGATCGTCGGCGTGATCGGGCCGAACGGCGCGGGTAAATCGACGCTGTTTTCGATGCTGACCGGGCAGGCTGAACCTGACGAAGGCACTGTAGAATACGGCGATACCGTCAAACTGTCCTATGTCGACCAATCCCGCGACGCGCTAAGCCCGGATGCGACTGTCTGGGAAGAAATCACCGGCGGGGCCGAAATCATCATGCTGGGCGATGCCCAGATGAACAGCCGCGCCTATTGTTCCGCTTTCAATTTCAAGGGCGGCGATCAGCAGAAGAAAGTCGGTCTTTTGTCGGGCGGTGAGCGCAATCGCGTGCACATGGCCAAGCTGTTGAAATCAGGCGGAAACGTGCTGCTGCTCGACGAACCGACAAACGATCTGGACGTTGAAACACTGCGCGCGCTGGAAGACGCGCTGGTCGATTTCGCGGGCTGCGCGGTGGTCATCTCGCACGACCGCTTCTTCCTGGATCGGATTTGCACGCATATTCTGGCCTTCGAAGGTGACGCTCATGTGGAATGGTTCCAAGGCGGGTTCACCGATTACGAAGAAGACAAAAAGGCGCGTCTTGGCGCCGATGCGCTAGAGCCTAAGCGGATGAAGCACAAGAAATTCGTACGCTGAAACCGGCGTTTCACCTGTCGGTGTTTCCCGTTGCACAGGCATCGACCGGAAAGTTGCAACTATCGCTTGATTTCTGATGGCCTTTCTGGCATAAGGGTGCGGCAAACGTTATTCTTTTCGACCCACTGTTCTCCTTTCGGCCACAGTCACTCGATCAAGTTCTGACTAAGCCAAGCTGCCGCAATCTCGTGGGCAGCACGATGAAGGAAAAATACGATGGCCAATGGCACCGTAAAGTGGTTCAACGCAACTAAAGGCTTCGGCTTTATCGCTCCTGAAGGTGGATCCAAGGACGTTTTCGTCCATATCTCCGCTGTTGAGCGTTCCGGCCTGACTGGCCTGAAAGATGACCAGAAGGTTACTTTCGATATCGAATCTGGCCGTGATGGCCGCGAATCTGCGATCAACCTCGCACTCGCATAAGCGACAGATTTCAAGGAACGGCGTGCATATTCTGCGCGCCGTTTTTTTATGCGTAACGGACGCCATAAACTGGCATTCTCTGAAAATTTATTGATTTTATAGCGAATCGTGGCAACATCATGTTGCGACGGCAATAAATCGACCACTGTCTCCTTTCGGCCCAGTCATTCGATCTTACTTTGACCGAGCCGGTCCGCTGCATAAAGCGAGCGGAAAAATATAAGGAAGACAAGGACATGGCTTCAGGCACTGTCAAATGGTTCAATACGACAAAAGGCTACGGCTTCATCGCCCCCGATGGCGGGTCAAAAGATGTTTTCGTGCATATCTCCGCTGTTGAACGCTCCGGACTGACCGGGTTGAAGGACAACCAGAAGGTCAACTTCGACATCGAGGCAAGCCGCGACGGACGCGAAAGCGCTGTCAATCTGACGCTGGCCGATTAACGACGGCCAAGCTCGCGCGATTGATCTGGCTTCCGGCTGTTCCCATCCGGTGGCCTTTATTCTCTGATATCCTCAATCAGGTCCAACACGACGGGCCCGATGTCAGCCACGATAGCCTCGACCCCGTCTGCACCGGGGTGAATGCCGTCGGCCTGCATAAATCGGCGCACGGCCTCCTGCGTCTCACCCCCTGCGCGCAAGGCGGCGAACATATCCGGGTACAGCGCAATATCGTATTGCTCGGCCAGTTCAACATACATGGCCTCGAAGTCCCGCTTGAACGCCGGCCCGTAATTCGTCCCCACCGCCAGCCCGACAAGCAGCATTTCCACGCCTGCCTCCTGACCTGCCGCAAGAATCGCATCCAGATTGGCCCGGCTGACCGAGGGATCAAGCCCGCGCAGATAGTCATTTCCGCCCAATGCGATGATCAGCCCATCCACCTCAGGCGTCAGCGTCCATTCCACCCGCGACAACCCACCTGCTGTCGTATCGCCTGACACGCCCGCATTCACGATGGTCACATCCGCCCCCTGATCGCGCAGCCATTGTTCCAATTGCGGGGCAAAGCCCTGACCCTGATCCAACCCATAACCGGCTGTCAGACTGTCCCCCAAAGCGGCGATTGTCACAGTTTCGGCATGTGCGGCTGTCATGGTCAGCAAAACCGCCCCGCTTAGGTTGCGCAACACGCGCATTGCACCATATCCAGTCCTGACACCGCGACCAAAGGCTGCACCCATGACAAACCCCGTTCTGACGATCAAAGACGTTAATCTATCTCTGGACGGCAATGCCGGTCGGGTCGATATTCTGCACGACATCGCATTGACGGTCGCGCAGGGGGAAACCTTGGGGCTGGTCGGGCCGAGTGGTTCGGGCAAATCGTCTCTCCTCATGCTGATGGGCGGGCTGGAACAGGCGACATCGGGGCGGATCATGGCGCTTGGCCAGGACCTGACAAAGATGAACGAAGACCAGCTGGCCCGCTTTCGTAGGGATCATATGGGGGTGGTGTTTCAATCTTTCCACCTGATCCCGACAATGACCGCGCTGGAAAACGTCGCAACCCCGCTGGAACTGGCCGGTGTGCGCGACGCCTTTGCGCGGGCAGAGGCGGAATTGCGCGCCGTCGGCCTTGGCGACCGTATCAACCATTACCCCAGCCAGATGTCGGGCGGCGAACAGCAACGCGTCGCCTTGGCGCGCGCCTCTGCCCCGCGCCCGAAAATCCTGCTGGCCGATGAACCAACCGGCAATCTGGATGCTACCAATGGCGCTGCAATCATCGACATGTTGTTCGGTCTGCGCGACCGGCATGGCGCGACGCCGATCATCGTGACCCATGCCAATGACCTTGCGGCGCGCTGTGACCGCGTCATCAACCTGCGCGATGGCCGGATCGACACGCTGGCAAGGGCCGCAGAATGACCCTGCGGATTGCGTCCCGTTTCGCGCTGCGCGAATTGCGCGGGGGCTTGCGCGGCTTTCGCGTGTTTCTGGCCTGCCTGGCGCTGGGGGTCGCGGCGATTGCCGCTGTCGGCACCGTGCGCGCCGGGATCGAGGCAGGGCTGACCCG
>NZ_JBKBQY010000053.1:0-24009 GCF_046292185.1 Yoonia sp. | reverse complement strand
CGGGACTGCGGCGGGAAACAAAGGATAGAGCCATGGCTAATCTGACGACGAATTTTCTGGGCATCACATCCCCTAACCCGTTCTGGCTGGCCTCCGCCCCGCCGACTGACAAGGAATACAACGTCCGCCGCGCGTTCGAGGCGGGCTGGGGCGGGGTTGTATGGAAAACGCTGGGGTCCGAAGGGCCGCCGGTCGTCAACGTCAACGGCCCGCGTTACGGCGCGATCTATGGGGCTGACCGGCGGTTGCTGGGTCTGAACAACATCGAATTGATCACCGACCGGCCTTTGCAAACCAATCTCGATGAAATCAAACGGGTCAAAACTGACTACCCTGATCGCGCGATCATCGTCTCGATCATGGTGCCATGCGAAGAACAGGCCTGGAAAGACATCCTGCCCCGCGTACAGGAAACTGGTGCCGACGGGATTGAGCTGAATTTTGGCTGCCCGCATGGCATGTCCGAACGTGGCATGGGTGCCGCCGTCGGGCAGGTGCCCGAATATATCGAAATGGTCACGCGCTGGTGCAAGCAATATTACGACAAGCCGGTGATCGTGAAACTGACACCCAACATCACCGATATCCGGCAGCCCGCCGCTGCGGCAAAGCGGGGCGGTGCCGATGCGGTCAGCCTGATCAACACGATCAATTCGATCACTTCGGTGAACCTCGACACCATGTCGCCGGAACCATCCATCGACGGCAAGGGATCGCATGGCGGTTACTGCGGCCCGGCGGTGAAACCGATTGCCCTGTCGATGGTGTCTGAAATCGCGCGCCATGCCGATACACGCGGCCTGCCAATCAGCGGCATCGGCGGTATAACCACGTGGCGCGATGCGGCGGAATACATCAGCCTCGGCTGTGGCAATGTGCAGGTTTGCACCGCCGCAATGACCTATGGTTTCAAGATCGTGCAGGAAATGATCAGTGGCCTGTCCGAATGGATGGATGACAAAGGCTATACCTCGGTCGAACAGGTCGTCGGGCGTGCAGTGCCAAATGTCACTGACTGGCAATATCTGAACCTGAACTACGTCGCCAAGGCTAGGATCAGCCAGGATGATTGCATCAAATGCGGGCGTTGCTATGCCGCGTGCGAAGACACCAGCCATCAGGCGATTGCGATGTCCGCCGACCGGACTTTCACCGTGATTGACGAGGAATGCGTGGCCTGCAACCTATGCGTTGATGTCTGCCCGGTGGAAAATTGCATCACGATGGAAGCGATGGAACCGGGGCAGGTTGATCCGCGCACTGGCAAGGTCGTCCAAAAAGAATACGCCAACTGGACGACGCATCCCAACAATCCGGGTGCCGTCGCGGCGGAGTAGCAGGCAAGAAGCCTTAAGGCGCCAGTAATTTCCGATAGAGCATGTCCAGAAAAACTGCCGCACCGTCGTAGGGTGCCCGGTCCCCCAGCACGGCGCGCACCTGCACATCGAAATCGGCGTAATGCTGGGTCAGCGCCCAGATCGAAAAGATCAGGTGATACGGATCCACCGGGGCGATTTTGCCATTGTCCGCCCAGCCTTGGATGATGGCGGCCTTGTCATCGACCAGCGCTTTCAGATCGTCATGCAGAATGGTTTCGATCCGGGGCGCGCCTTGCAGGATTTCATTGGCAAACAACCGGCTTTCGCGCGGATAATCCTTGCTTAGTGCCAGCTTGCGTTTGGCGTAGCCCAGTATTTCCTGCACCGGGTCACCATCCGCGTTCAGTGCTTGCAGCGGGTCGAGCCAGTTGTCCAGCAACCGTTCCAGCAGGGCAGTATGGATCGCCTCTTTCGACGGGAAATAATACAGCAGGTTGGGTTTTGACAGCCCCGCTGCATCGGCGATCTGGTCAAGCGTGCTGCCGCGAAACCCGAACTGGGAAAAGACATCCAGACCCGCCGACAGGATCGCCGCCTGATTGCGTTTTTGTATGCGTGTTGGCGGTTTGGTCATGATCACACAACGCTCATTTTTCAGGCGAAACCGCCGATGAAAGGCCAGGCTTGCTGGCATAATAATCACCTGCCAATGCTTAACGCAGAAAACTTGACTGATGCTGTTCCTCTGTTAGCGTTGTTTTGACCATCTGGTCAAACCAAGAAAAAAGTGGAGAGCCCGATGCCATCCCCCGGTGAGAACCTCAAGATCAACGGCGAACGTCTGTGGGACAGCCTGATGGAGATGGCAAAAATTGGCCCCGGCGTGGCAGGTGGCAACAACCGCCAGACCCTGACAGATGAAGACAGCGAAGGGCGGCACTTGTTCCAGACATGGTGTGACGCCGCGGGCTGCACCATGGGCGTGGATGAGATCGGCAACATGTTCGCACGCCGCGAAGGCACGGACCCCGATGCCTTGCCCGTCTATGTCGGCTCGCATCTGGATACCCAACCGACCGGCGGAAAATATGACGGGGTTCTGGGCGTTTTGGGCGGGCTGGAAATTATCCGCACGCTGAACGATCTGGACATCAAGACAAAGCATCCGATTGTCGTCACCAACTGGACCAATGAAGAAGGCACGCGATTTGCTCCGGCAATGCTGGCCTCGGGCGTGTTTGCGGGCAAGCATGCACTGGCCTGGGCCTATGATCGCGTCGATGCCAAGGGCAAGAAATTCGGTGACGAGCTGGAAAGGATCGGCTGGAAAGGCTCTGAGCCGGTCGGCGATCGCAAGATGCATGCCTTCTTTGAATTGCACATCGAACAAGGCCCGATACTGGAGGCCGAAGGCAAACAGGTCGGCGTCGTCACGCACGGTCAGGGGCTGCGTTGGGTGCAATGCACGGTGACGGGCAAGGAAAGCCACACCGGATCGACGCCCATGCATATGCGCAAGAATGCCGGGCGCGGTCTGGCGCTGGTCACCGAACTGGTCCATGAAATCGCGATGAAGAACCAGCCCAATGCGGTGGGTGCCATTGGCCATATCGACGTCTATCCCAACAGCCGAAATATCATACCCGGCAAGGTCGTGTTCACCGTCGACATGCGGACGCATCTGCTGGACAAGCTGAACGCGATGGTCGCGGAACTGATGGACCGTGCGCCAAAACTTTGCGAAGATATCGGCGTGACATTCGAGGCCGAGATTGTCGGTCAGTTCGATCCGCCCGCCTTTGATGAAAAATGTGTGGCTGCCGTGCGCAACGCGGCAGAGCGGCTGGGGTATAGCCATATGGATATCATTTCCGGGGCGGGCCATGATGCCTGCTGGATCAACGACGTTTATCCCACGGCGATGATCATGTGTCCCTGCGTTGATGGTCTGAGCCATAATGAGGCGGAAGAGATCACGCCGGAATGGGCCGCCGCCGGGGCGGATGTACTGTTTCATGCGGTGGTCGAAACGGCGGAGATTGTCGGGTGAAGGCGGTAGCAGACCTATCCACCCCTGACTTGATCCGGGGCCTCGCTCAACGCTTGGCGAGAGGCCCCGGATCAAGTCAGGGGTGCGATGAGTATTTACCACTTATTCACCAGATGCGGCTAAAGTCGGGTCATGACCCATTTCGTCTACCTCATGGCGTCTCGCGCGGGCGGTGCGATCTATATCGGTCGCACCCGCGACCTGCATGCCCGCGTCCAGCAGCACCGCGACGGACGATCCGCGCATACCGCGAAATACAAGATCAAGACGCTGGTCTGGTTCAAAACCCACGACGATTTCGACACCAGCCTGCGCCGCGAACGCGCGATCAAGCGGTGGCGGCGCGCTTGGAAAAACCAGCTGTTCCATACCGCCAATCCGCATTGGCAGGACATCACCGCCCATATTCCTGTCTGAGCTGGCCCAAGGTCCCGGCTCTTGACCGGGACGGGTGAAGACAGGGAGAGAAAAATGACCACAGTGATCAAGAACGGCACCATCGTCACGGCGGACCTGACGTATAAGGCGGATGTCCTGATCTCGGATTGCCGCATCATCGAGATCGGGCCGGACCTGAAAGGCCATGAACAGCTCGATGCGACGGGCTGCTATGTCATGCCGGGCGGGATCGACCCGCATACGCATCTGGAAATGCCGTTCATGGGCACCTATTCGGCCGATGATTTTGAATCGGGCACCCGTGCGGCGTTGGCCGGCGGCACGACCATGGTCGTCGATTTTGCACTGCCCGCCCCCGGCCAGGGCCTGCATGATGCCTTGCAGATGTGGGATAATAAATCAGGCCGCGCCAATTGCGATTATTCCTTCCACATGGCGGTGACATGGTGGGGCGAACAAGTCTTTGACGAGATGGAAAGCGTCGTCCGTGACCGGGGCATCAACACGTTCAAGCATTTCATGGCCTATAAGGGCGCCTTGATGGTCAATGACGACGAAATGTATGCGTCATTTTCGCGGCTTGCCTCGCTTGGTGCCATCGCGATGGTCCACGCCGAAAATGGGGATGTGGTGGCGGAACTCTCTGCCAAATTGCTGGCCGAGGGCAATACCGGGCCAGAGGCGCATGCCTATTCCCGCCCCCCGCAGGTCGAGGGGGAGGCGGCGAACCGCGCGATCATGATCGCCGATATGACCGGTGTGCCGCTATATATCGTGCATGTGTCCTGTGAAGAGGCGCATGAGGCGATCCGGCGCGCCAAGATGCAGGGCAAACGCGTCTGGGGGGAACCGCTGATCCAGCATCTGACGCTGGATGAAAGCGAATATTTCAATCAGGACTGGGACCATGCCGCGCGGCGCGTGATGTCGCCGCCGTTCCGCAACAAGATGCATCAGGACGGGCTGTGGGCCGGTCTACAATCGGGCAGTCTGTCGGTTGTGGCGACGGATCATTGCGCCTTTACCACGGATCAGAAACGCTATGGCGTCGGCGATTTCACCAAGATCCCGAATGGCACGGGCGGGCTGGAGGACCGGATGCCGATGCTCTGGACCCACGGTGTGCGTACTGGGCGGCTGACGATGAATGAATTTGTCGCCCTGACCTCGACCAATATCGCGAAGATCCTGAATTGCTATCCGCGCAAGGGCGCTGTGCTGGTCGGTGCGGATGCCGATCTGGTGGTCTGGGACCCGGAGAAATCCAAGACCATCACGGCATCAGCCCAGCAATCCGCGATTGATTACAATGTGTTTGAAGGCAAGGAAGTCACCGGCCTGCCGCGTTTCACCCTGACGCGCGGCCATGTCGCCGTGCATGACGGTGACATCCGCACGCAGGAAGGGCACGGGCAATTCGTCAAACGCGCGGCGAATACGCCGACCAATACCGCGCTCGCGAAATGGAAAGATCTGACCGCCCCCCGCCCCGTGCAACGGACGGGTATTCCCGCGACGGGGGTTTGATGTCCGCTGAACCCGTGATCAGCGCCAAGGGGCTGAACCTGACTTTCCAGACAAACGACGGCCCGGTCCATGCGCTGAGAGACGTGGACCTTGATATCGGCAAGGGCGAGTTTGTCAGCTTCATCGGCCCATCGGGCTGCGGCAAGACGACGTTCCTGCGCTGTATCGCGGGATTGGAAACGCCCACGGGTGGCACGCTTTCGGTCAACGGCATGACACCGGACGAAGCCCGGCGCGCGCGTGCTTATGGCTATGTGTTTCAGGCGGCGGGCCTGTACCCGTGGCGCACGATTGGCGGCAATGTGAAGCTACCGTTGGAGATCATGGGGTTTTCCAGGGCTGACCAGGCCAAACGCGTGGCGCGCGTGCTGGCGCTGGTCGATCTTGCAGGGTTTGAGAAGAAATTTCCTTGGCAATTGTCCGGCGGGATGCAGCAGCGCGCCAGTATTGCGCGCGCGCTGGCCTTTGACGCCGATATTCTGCTGATGGATGAACCCTTTGGTGCGCTGGATGAAATCGTGCGCGACCATCTGAATGAACAATTGCTGCAGCTATGGGCGCGGACGGAAAAGACCATCGGTTTCGTCACCCATTCGATCCCCGAGGCGGTCTATCTGTCCACCAAGATCGTCGTCATGTCGCCCCGCCCCGGCCGGATCACCGATGTGATCGACAGTCCGCTGCCACGGGATCGCCCGCTCGATATCCGCGAAAGCGCGGCCTTTATCGAAATTGCGCACCGGGTGCGGGAAGGTCTGCGTGCGGGGCATGTGGATGACTAGGCGCTGCCTCCGGCGGGAGTATTTTCCACAAAGCGAAGGAGCGGCGCTGTGAAATCGCTGGTGCCGATCCTGACCATCGTTGGAGCGATCCTGCTGATCTGGGTGCTGGCCGTGGTGCCGATGAATATGCATCTGACCGCCGATCAGGCGCAGCGTGACGGCTTGGCCGTGACACCTGCCACGCCAGCCGAGCGGCAGGGTTATTCCGGGTTGGGGTTGAGTATTTCCAATCCGGGGCTGATCGGGTTGACCTATACGCTTGACCGCCCGCGCCTGCCGTCACCGCATCAAGTCGCGGGCGAAATGTGGGACACGATCGCGCTGCGCAATGTCACCTCGCGCCAATCGCTGGTCTATCATGGCTGGGTGACTTTGTCGGCGACTTTGCTGGGCTTTGCCATTGGCACCACGCTGGGCATTCTGCTGGCCGTGGGGATCGTGCATAACCGCGCCATGGATATGAGCGTGATGCCCTGGGCGATTGCCAGCCAGACCATTCCTATTCTGGCGCTGGCACCAATGATCATCGTAATGATGGGGTCTATAGGTATTCAGGGACTGCTGCCCAAGGCGGTGATCAGCGCGTATCTGTCGTTCTTTCCGGTCGTCGTCGGCATGGTGAAAGGGCTGCGCAGCCCCAATGCGATGCAGATGGATCTGCTACGTACCTACTACGCCAGTTCTACGCAGGCGTTCTGGAAATTACGTCTGCCAGCGTCGGTGCCTTATCTGTTTGCGTCGTTCAAGATCGGGATATCGGCGGCCTTGGTGGGTGCCATTGTCGCGGAATTGCCGACAGGGGCGCGGGCGGGTTTTGGCGCGCGGATGCTGGTGGGCGATCAATATGGCAACCCGCTGGTGACATGGGCCGCCTTGTTTGCGGCGGCGATCACGGCGGCGGCGCTGGTGGGCATATTCACTGCGCTGGAACGGCTGACCCTGCGCCGGATGGGGATGGTGCAGGCATGAATATGGCGATCATCAGCGTGTTGGCGGTTTGGGGATTGGGTTGGTTCGTCAATGCACGCCTTGCGGCCAGCCGCGCGGCGCAAAGCCCGGTGGTGCGGTTGCTGGTGCCGGCGATATTCGGGCTGACGCTGCTGATTATGTGGGAAATGCTGGTGCGAATGTTGGGAATCAGCCCGATCATCCTGCCTGCGCCCACGGCGATTGCGGACAGGTTCGGCAGTTCTCTTCCTATCCTTTGGGCGGATTTCGAGCAGACGATCATCAAGGGCGCGATGACCGGGTACATCATCGGTTCTGTCTGCGCCTTTGGCGTGGCGATCCTGGCGGACAGGTCGGATTTCCTGACGCGCGGCATCCTGCCGGTTGGCGGGTTCATGGCGGCGCTGCCCATCGTCGGGATCGCGCCGATTTTCGTCAAATGGCTGGGCAGTGACTGGCAATCCAAGGCGGCGGTCGTCGCCGTCATGGTGTTTTTCCCGATCCTTGTGAATATCGTCGCAGGTCTGCGCGATACATCCGCGATGCAGCGCGATCTGATGCGGACCTATGGCGCGGGTTATTGGCAGACCCTTTTCAAGCTGCGCCTGCCTGCCGCGATGCCATTCATCTTTAACGGCTTAAAGATTGCGACGACTTTGGCGTTGATCGGGGCGATTGTTGCTGAATTTTTTGGCTCTCCCACGGTTGGGATGGGCTTTCGGATATCGACATCGGTCGGGCGGCTTGCGCTTGATATGGTCTGGGCCGAAATTGTGGTCGCAGCGATTGCGGGCAGCACGATCTACGGTGTTGTCGCATGGATCGAGGGGCGGGTGACATTCTGGCACCCGTCGCAACGTAAATAACAAGCCCCGGCAAGAGGGCATCACACTGACTAGGAGGTCAAAATGAAGAAGATGATGTTGGCAGCGGCCTGCGCTGCCGGTCTTGGTGGCACAGCCCTTGCCCAAGACAATGACGTGACGCTGCAACTGCAATGGGTCACGCAATCGCAGTTCGCGGGGTATTATGTGGCGCTTGACCAAGGCTATTACGAGGAAGAGGGGCTGAACGTCACGATCCTGCCCGGCGGTCCTGATATCGCGCCGCCACAGGTACTGGCGGGCGGTGGTGCGGACGCGATGCTGAACTGGATGCCATCGGCGCTGGCCGCGCGCGAACGCGGTCTACCCGTGGTGAACATCGCGCAGCCGTTCAAGACATCGGGCCTGATGCTGACCTGCTGGAAGGATAGCGGGATCGAAACCGTCGAGGATTTCCGCGGCCGCACCATCGGTGTGTGGTTCTTTGGCAATGAATATCCATTCCTGAGCTGGATGGCACAGGCCGGCATCCCGACCGAGGGCGGCGAGGATGGCGTGACCGTCCTGCGCCAGGGTTTCAACGTCGATCCGTTGCTGCAGCGGCAGGCGGATTGTATCTCGACCATGACCTATAATGAATATGGGCAGGTATTGGATGCGGGCGTCGATCCTGAGGAACTGATCACCTTCATGTATGAAGATCAGGGCGTCGCCACGCTGGAAGACGGGATTTACGTGCTGGAAGAAAACCTTGAGGACCCGGAATTCGTCGACAAGATGGTGCGTTTCGTGCGCGCCTCGATGCGCGGCTGGAAATGGGCCGAGGAAAATCCAGAAGAAGCCGGTGCGATCATCGTCGAATATGACGAAACCGGGGCTCAATCAGAGGCTGCACAGGTCCGCATGATGCAGGAAATCGCAAAGCTGACAGCTGGGTCCAACGGCGCGCTTGACCCGGAAGACTACGAACGCACCGTGGCGACGTTGCTGGGCGGCGGGTCCGACCCGGTGATCTCGGCCGAGCCAGAGGGTGCCTGGACGCATCTGATCACGGATCAGGCGCTGGAGTGATCTGACGCGGACGACCGGGCGCTGGTCGAAAGGCTGGCGCCTGAGATTTGGTGGCATACAGCCATTATGGCTGTATTGGTGCCCGGCACATCAGGGACATGGGGATGTCGATGGACGATGCGTGCAGCGCTTCACCCTGCCCCTAGCTTTGCGAGGCGTTTGAGCTTCTGGACGGTGACGGCGAGGAGGAATTCCTCGTTTACTCCCGTCCCGGCCTTTGAACGACATTCCGACTTGATTGCAACAACAATGCCCGCCGCTCAGTTCGCGGTCTGCAACATGCCGACCGGTTTCTGCATCCGCATGGCGGCCATGTCGACGTGGCGTTCGAAGGCCTGACCATTGGCATCGAACAAATGGCAGTCAGCAGTGGAAAAGGACAGATCGACCGTCGGTGCCTCGACCGCGGCTTGTGTGCCGGACAATACGAAACAGAAATTGCCCGCATCCCCCGCGAGCGGCGCATAGCCGATGGTGTGCTGGCCCAGATATTCCACCACCGAAGGTGCGACCGTCAGTTGCGCTTCGCCCGCGCCCAGCACGACGTGTTCGGGCCGGATGCCAAGCGTCATCTGAGTGCCTTTCAGCGCCGGTCCCTGATCGGAAGGCACGCTGACCGGAATGGTCAGGGATTTGCCGTCATAGGTCACGGTGACACCGGCATCGGTGACAGCATCGCAGATCACTGGCAGGAAATTCATCCGGGGATTTCCGATGAACCCCGCGACAAACAGGTTCTGTGGCTTGTGGTACAGTTCCAGCGGTGCGCCGACTTGTGCGATCACCCCGCCGTTCAGCACCACGATACGGTCAGCCATTGTCATCGCCTCGACCTGATCATGCGTGACATAGATCATCGTCGCACCTAATTGTTTGTGCAGGCGTGTCAGTTCGATCCGCATGTCGGTGCGCAACGCGGCGTCCAGGTTTGACAGCGGTTCGTCGAACAGAAAAATCTCGGGTTCGCGCACGATTGCGCGTCCGATAGCAACGCGCTGGCGCTGCCCGCCGGACAGGTTGCCGGGCCGCTGATCCATTCGTGTTTCCAGATGCAGGATACGCGCGGCTTCGTCGACCTTGCGCCTGATTTCGGCCTCTGGTGCACCTTCGACGCGCAGGGGGAACGCAATGTTTTCATAAACGCTCATATGCGGGTACAGCGCATAGGACTGGAACACCATCGCGATGCCACGCTTGACCGGGGCCAGATCGTTGACACGTTTGCCATCGATGACGATATCGCCGCCTGATGTGTCTTCGAGTCCTGCGATCATCCGTAACAAGGTGGATTTACCGCAGCCCGACGGGCCGACAAAGACCATGAATTCGCCGTCATGCACGTCAAGCGATACATTCCTGACGACCTCGAACGTGCCAAAGATCTTGGTGATCTGGTTGAGGGAAAGTTGGCCCAATTCGCTGCTCCTGCTGGTGTGGTATGGTCTTTCGGACCCGAAAGAAAAAAGGGGCGGTGCCCGGCACAACAGCCGGGCACCGGAGTGGTTACTTGTAATCTTCAAGCTGGCCCGCCGCGCGCGTCAGCGCATCGGCAGGTTCAGCGTCGCCGGTCACGACGGCCTGCACCATTTCGATCATCACATTCTGGAAACCGGTATAGTCAGTGAACAGCGGCTCTGGTCCGCCAAATTCGATGCCGTCGATATAGGGCGCCCAATGCGGGGCTTCCGCGACCAGGTCGTCAACCGCCGCGGATGGCCGCAATGGGGTCAGGCCGGCATCGGGCGACATTTCATATTCCAGCTGCACGTCGGGCGAGGTGATGAATTTGGCAAATTCAATCGCCTTGTCCTCAACCCCGGTTTCGGAAAACACCACCAATGAATCGGTGATCAGCAAGGTGCCAGGGCCTTCGGCTGCAGGGCCGGTCGGCAGGTTGGTCACGCCCCAGTTCATATCGGTTTCCATCGCACGAAACGCGGTGCCGATGGAGGCTTGCAACATGCCAACCTGACCATCCAGAAAGATCGCGCGCATTTCGTTTTGTTCATAGGCGGTCGCGCCCGGCACAGAATAGGGTGTGATGTCGCGGTAAGCTTCCAGGGCCTGCAACACTTCGGGGCTGTCCATCACGATGTTGTCGTCGGAATCGATGATCTGCCCGTTGTTGGTGTAAACCCAATGCAGAAACTGGTGCATCGTGTTGTCGAATGTCTTGGCAGACAGCCCATAACCAGAAAAGTCGGTGTTTTCAGTGATCTGGCGCGCCGCGTCGATGGTTTCTTCCCATGTGGTGGGCGGGCTTTCGGGGTCCAGACCTGCAGCTTCGAAAATGTCCTTGTTCCAGTACATCGCCTTGGTCGAAAAGGCGATCGGCACGCCCCATTGTGTGCCCTCGAACGTCACCGTGTCGACGATATGGGGGTAATATAGTGCCATTTCATCCTCGGACATCGGCACCGGTACGATCAATTCATTGATCGCAAATTCCTTGAGCGTGCGTGACCCCACATAGGCCATGCCCACCGGGCTGCCCGCCGCGGCAAGGGTGGTGGCCTTGTCCTGACATTGCGCCCAACCCACGACCTCGGGTGTGACGGTCCAGCCTTCGTTCATCGCCTCCCATTCGGCGATATAGTTTTCATGGACCGGGTCGATCCGGTCCCCGCAATAGATCCAGCTGATATCCTGCGCCATCGCAGGCAGCGCGGTCGTTCCGGCCAGCATCATCCCGATCAGGCCTGTTTTCGCAAAAGTTGTCACGTCACGTCTCCTTGTTGGTGGTGGTTATTGTTTGACCGCGCCGGCAGTCAGCCCGCCGACGAGATAACGTTGCAGAAAGAATATGATGACCAGCGCAGGCGCGATCCCCACGAAACTGGCAGCCATCAATTCGTTCCAGATGACCTCTTGCTTTCCAAAGAACGCGAACAGGCCGACCGGCAGCGGCATGTATTCGGTCTTGGAATTAAAGGTCAGTGCAAAGATGAATTGCTGCGCATAGGCCCCGATAAACGTCATGATCGCCACGACGATGATCCCCGGACGCGCGATCGGCAGGATCACACGGCGGAAGGTATAGAACTGCGATGCGCCATCCATATAGGCAGCTTCATGCAATTCGGGCGGGATGCGCATCATATAAGTGCGCAACAGCCAGATCGCCGACGGGATCAGGAACGCCGCGCCGGGGATGATCATCGCCCAATAGGTGTTCAACAACCCCAGCGTCCGCATCAGACGGAACAGCGGGATCAGCAGAACCGCGCCCGAAAACATCGACACCGCCAGAAACGCCCCCAGCACCAGCGCCATGCCCTTGAACCGAAACCGCGCAAAGGCATAGGCGGCAGGCACCACCAGCACCAGAACGATCATCGTGGCCACCGTCGCGATCAGCAGCGAATTAAAGATATAAAGCGCGAAATAGGGGATACGGATCCACATCGTGCGATAGGCCTCGAAGGACCCGTTTTCCGGCCAGAACCGGTAAGGTGTTGAAAAAAGCTGCGCCAAAGGTTTGAGACTGACCAAAAACCCTTCGATAAAGGGTGACAGCATGAAAAATAGGAACACGAAGATGCCCAGATAGATCATGATCAGTTCGACCCAGCTATAGCGGTCGATCATCGCACGGGTGCTTTCACGGCGGCGCATAAAGGGCAGTCTTGGGAAAGGTATTCTCATCAGCGGCTCCTATACCCTGTCCATTTTCGACAGCCGGCGCGTGATACGGAAATAAGCAAGGCAGAACAGCGACAGAAAGATACAGATCACGACGGCGCGTGCCGCCCCTTCGCCATAGCGGCGCGACCCGATGGCCGTGGAATAGGTGTCGATGATCATCGTCGTGGTACTGCCCGACGGGCCGCCCTGCGTCAGAATCCAGATGATGTCGAAACTGTTGAAGGTCGCGATCAACGACAGCATCGACATGGTGATCACAGCAGGCATCATCAGCGGCAATGTGATGCGCCGGAACCTGTACCAGCGGCTGGCGCCATCGGTCCACGCGGCCTCGTACAGATCGCGCGGGATCGCCTGAATGGCGGCCAGAAAATAGATCGTCACCATCGGCACGCCGATCCAGACATCGGTCACGATTGTCGCCCAATAGGCCGACCGCCCATAGGCCAGAAAGGCGACAGGCCCGTCCACCAGTCCGAACCGTTGCAACAGGCCCGAAATCATGCCGAACTGCCCATTATACATCCAGCCCCACATGAAAATGCCGATTGCCATTGGCACGACCCATGGCGGCATTGTTAAAATGCGGAACAGGTTGCGCCCGGGCACCGCACAATTCAGCAGCACCGCACCAAAGGTGCCGATGATCATCTTCAGCAGCACCGAAAAGAACGTCCAGGTAAAGGTGCGGATAATGATTTCTAGAAACCGCGCATCAAAGATGCGTTCGTAATTCGTCCAGCCGACATAATCCGTGGTGCGGCGCAAGGATGCGTTGGTGAACGACAAACGGAAGGTTTCAACCAGCGGCCATGCGACGATGACCAGCACGTAAAGGATCGCGGGCGTCAGCAGCAACCATGCAAAATACCATGCAGCACGGGACTGGGTCATGCCACCGCACCCTTGCGCACCAGCGCTTCGTCATAGCGGTCCCAGATGGGACGCAGATCCACGACCTGCCTGCTGCGGCGCGCGTCATCCATGCTCAGCGCAAGGATGCCCGCCTCCAGCGCGTCAAGCGGCGATACCGGCAGCGGGCCGTTGTGCATGACATGGGCGATCACCTCGGCGGCCATGGTTTCATCGGCACCGTAATGTTCCGACAGGGCCGTCGCCTGATAGGTTTTGTCGATCTTGGTGGTTTCAGTCATCACGTCTGTGACCTTGAAACCGGCACGGATGAAATCCCCCTCGGCCTGCCCCTTGGTGCCGAAAACGGCAAAGCGGCGGAACTGGTCAGGGGCGTTCAAATTGGTGTGGAAATTCATGCCCACGCCATTGGCATATTCAATGATCGCGACCTGATAATCGATGATATCCCCGTCGCTGTCGAACACACGATCCGACCCGTTCCAGCCCGATGGTTTGCGATGGAACAGTTCCAGATCATTCGCGCCATCGCGGCGCGGATCATTTTCAGGCACAAAGGACTTGCGCCCGCCGAAGCTGGCTACACGTTCGGGGCGCGCGCCGATCAGGCCGTTATACAGATCCAGATCGTGGCAGCATTTTTCCAGCATGAAACTGCCCGCCCATTTTTCATAACGCCGCCAGTCGCGCATGAAAAATGCCCCGTGATAGGGATAGATATGTTCCGCCGCCTCGACCGACACGATCTGGCCCAGCAGACCGTCATCGCGCGCCGCGATCAAGTCACGGTACAGCGGCGCATAGCGCAACACCAATCCCACCAACAGCCGGTCAGACCCGTGCCGCGCCAGCAACCGCGCCAGATCATAGGTCTGCTCTATCGTGGCCACGATGGGTTTTTCCGAAAAGATCGTATTGCCCGCTTCCAGACCAAGGCGGATGTGATCCAGATGCAGGTGATTGGGCGATCCGATCATCAGCAGGTCGTATCCGCCCGCATTGATCAACGCCTCAGGCGATGCATGCACCGTGCCTGCGCTGATGCCATGCTCGGTCAGTGTGGGTAACCCGGCGGGAGCCGGATCGAAATATCCCACAATTTCAAAGGTCGGGTCCATCTGGCTGAAAACATAGCCAAGATAGCCCAGACGATGTCCTAGGCCGATGATCGCAACCTTCATGCGGCTTCTCCAGAAAGAAATTAATTTTCGTTATCTGGGCCTATATTCAGCGTTCAGTCAAGAAATTTCATTAAAAATTTATGCTTAGCGGTAATTAGTGTAATTCCTTTTCACAAACCGCCAGTTTATTGCGTCCTTTGCCCTGCCTTGTGCAACCCCAGCAGGGCGGCGCCGATCAGCCCCGGTTCGCCTGCGCATTGCGCCGGGATCACCAAAGGCCGGGCGAATCGTTGCAGGCATTTCGCGCGCACCGCCGCGTCAAGTGCACCGATCAGCGCAGGTGCCGTCGACAGCCCGCCGCCCACCACGATAACGCCCGCGCCCAGCACATTCTGCACCAGCGCCAAAGGCCCTGACAGCACCGCCAGCCAGATATCTACAGTCCGGCTGGCGGCGGCATCGCCCTGCGCCCATGCAGCGACAATGGCGCGGCTGTCCGCCACGGTACCGTCATGCAGAAAGCTGTGCAGCCGTTCTATGCCGCGCGCCGAACAGACCGCATCCAGACAGCCATGCAATCCGCAACCGCAGGCAAAGGCGGGCAGCGCGATGTCGAACTCATCGAATAACCGTTGGGCCACTGGGGCATGCCCGATTTCACCGGCAAAGCCTGCGTGATTGATCAGCTCACCGCGTACCACCACGCCACCACCGACACCGGTGCCAAGGATCAGCCCAAAGACGACAGCATGGTCGCGCCCGGCGCCGATCATCGCCTCGGCAAGGGTGAAACAATCGGCATCATTGGCCAGCACAACGGGCAGGCCCAGGGCCTGCTCCAGATCGCGTTGCAACGGCCTGCCATTCAGGCAGGGAATATTCGCGACGGTGGCCAGCCCGGTTTCCCCGTCCACCACACCCGCGATGGAAAACGCAAGACCCGCAGGCGGCAGGCTGGCCCCCGCCACGGCCTGTTGCAGCACCGCGATGAAAGCATCGAAATCATGCGCCGGTGTGGGAATCCGCGCACCCATGACGATATCATCGGCACCATGCGCCTCGGCGGGTTTGATGGCGGTGCCGCCGATGTCAAAACACAGAATCATGCCGGCCCTGCCGCCACGCGCGCGCCGGCGATCCATGTGTCAGTCGGCGTCACCTCCGGTGTCAGCGCCAGAAAATCCGCCCGCGCGCCAGGGCGCAGATGCCCGCGATCCGCCAACCCGAGCGCTGCTGCAGGCGCGCCCGATGCCAGATACAGCGCGCGGTCCAGCGGCACGCCCAGCGTCAGATGCAGATAGCGCACGGCATCGATCAGCGCGATATCTGCACCGGCCAGCGTTCCGTCCACCAAGGTCAGCCGCCCGTCGGCGCGCAGGATCTGTCGTCCGTTCAGCACCAGACCCTTGGCATCGCTTCCCACCGTCGACATCGCATCGGACACCAGAAACATGCCCGCCGGTCCGGCCTTGGCGCGCAGAGCGATGCGCAGAGCTGTCCCGTCAACGTGAAATCCATCCGCAATCACCCCGGCCCAGAACCGCCCGTCATCCAGCGCAGCACCGGTCAAATGAGGGCTGCGGTGGCCCAGCGGCCCCATCGCGTTGAACAGATGCGTAGCCATGCGTGCGCCCGAATCGGCATAGCCGCGCGCCGTCGCATCGCTGCAATCTGTATGCCCAAGGCTGACACAGACTCCCGCCCGCACCAGTGCCGTGACCTGCGCTGTGCTGACGGATTCCGGCGCGATGGTGCAGATCAGCCGGTCCAGCCGTTCTGCCGCCGCCGTCAGCAGGGCCAGATCGTCATCCGACATCGCCCGGATCAGTGCGGGATCATGCGTGCCCTTGCGCGACAGCGCCAGATGCGGCCCTTCCAGATGCAACCCGACAAAGCCTGCTTGGCTGCCATCCGCCGCGATGGCCGCGTCGATCGCCTGTTGCGTCACCTCTGCCCGGTCGGTGATCAGCGTGACCATCACGCCTGTCGTGCCGAACCGTGCATGCGCCGCACAGATCGCAGCGATGCCCGCAGCCGTCGGATCATTGTTGAACAACACGCCACCCCCGCCATTGACCTGCAGGTCAATCAGCCCCGGCGCGATTATACCGTCGATCACCACGCCCGCGGGCGCCTTGGCTTGAGGCACGATATCTACGACACGGCCCCCCGCCACCAGCAAGGCGGCAGTATCATGCCAGTCGCTGCCATCAAAGATACGGGTCGCGTGATATGCATCAGGGTGGGTCATGCGCGGGCTTTACCAGACCGTGCCGCGTGCCGCGACCTTTTCCACCCGTGTCACGACACCGTCGCGATGAAACACCATCCGGTCAAACAGGTTCGACACGACACAGGTATGGTTCGGCACGATCCGGACCTGCGCGCCCACCGGCGGCAATGCAGCGGTGCAGCCGGACAGATCGACGACGGCATGTTCTTCGGACAAGGACACGATCCTTGCGCCGGGCAGCGATACAATCTCGCCATAGTCGGCAAAGCCCAGTAAATCGGATGTCAGCGCCTTGGACCCTGCATCAAGCACGACGCGTTGCGGTGTCGGCCGCGACACCACCGTGGCCAGTACATGCATCGCCAGATCATCCGGCCCGCAGGCCCCCGCACGGACCATGGATCTGTCGTTATAGACATAGGTGCCCGCCCGGTGTTCCGTCGCTGTGGGCACCAGATGCGCACTGAACAGATCGGGTGACCCGCCATTGGACCGCGTGGGGCAGGCGATACCGTGCCCGTCCAGCAGAGCCATCGTTTCGCGTAGAAACGCCTCGACCGCTCGTGCGCCACCCGGCGCAGGATAGGTCATAAGCCCGTCAAACACCAACCCCGGCGCGGCATGGATCTGCTGCGCCAGTTCAGCGGCGGCCTGCGGCGTCTGCACACCGCAGCGCCCGGCACCGGTGTCGCATTCGACCAGCACCAGCAGCGGCTTGCCACCGCCCACAGCATCCGACAAGCCCTGCACGGTCACCGCGCTGTCAGCGACAACGTGCAATTTGGCGACATGGTCATTCAGCGCCATCAGCCGTGCAAGACGATCCTTGCCCATGATATTATAGCTGATCAGGATATCATCGCACCCGGCATCGGCGAAAACCTCGGCCTCGGTCACTTTCTGGCAATTCAGCCCGATGGCACCGGCAGCGATCTGCTGGCGCGCGATGGCGGGGATCTTGTGGGTTTTGATATGCGGGCGGAACGACAGCCGATGCGCATCCATATAGGCCTGCGTGCGCGCGATATTCGCGGCCAGCCGGTCCTCATCGATCACCGGCAACGGCGTCAGCACATCGGCCAGCGGCGTGCCGATATCGGGCCAGGGAAATGCCATGTCAGACCACCTTTGCAAATGGATCGGCCACGCGTGGCCAGATGTCAGGGCGCACAAACCGGTAAGGCGTGACCGCGGGATTGTTCGGATAGGGCATGCCTGCTGAACAATAAAGGATCTCGGCTGCAATCGGGGCAAAGGCCGCGTTGAAATGATTGGTGGATTTGATCACTAGGATGCGCTGTTCGCAGGGGTCAATCCCCATCACATGAAACAGCGACGGATCATAGCTTTGGGCGCGGACCGTGTTCAGGATCACCTCGATCCCAATGGGCGCGCCTGCGCTGTCCAGCAAGGCCACACGCGCCGCCGGACCAAACGGCACGACACTTTCGCCAAAAGTCATGGCCGCATCTTCCGACAGCGTCAGCACCTGCACCAATGCGTCAACCGGATCACCCGTGAACGGCGCGGATTTCGCACCAAAGCGCAGCGGCATAACCGCACCCGTCCCCGCCGCACGGCACAGGCTGACGGCAATCGGGTCCCAGATCGTGCCTACGGCCACGCCGGTCGCACCGCGCGCCATCAATTCGGCGAGCAGAACCGTCGCATCGCCTGCCGTACCACCGCCCGGATTGTCCCACATGTCCGCGATCACCACGGGACCGGCCTTGGCCTGCATCGCTGTGGCGACCGCGTCTTTCTCGTTCAGCACGGGCATCATGAATTTGCCGCGCAGCGCGAACAATTCCTGCCCCAGCCGGGTCGCAAGCGCGGTGCCATACGCCGCATCGCCATCGGTCACGGCAATCATCTGCGTGCCCATTTCCGGCACATCACCGGCCATGAACCCATGAATCGCCGACAGCGACAGCACCTTTGGGTCATCGGATTCGATCGCCAGCATACGATCCACAAACCCGCGCATCGGTTCGCGTGATGTGGGAAAGACATCAATCATCCGGCAATCATAGGTCGACATTACCGGCCTGACGCGCCCTTGCAGCGTATCGACGACAATCGCCCAAAGATCATGCGCACGCGCGACAAAATCGGTATGCGGAAATTCCTTGAACGCGACAAAGAAATCGGCCGCTGCCACACGCTGCGCGGTCAGATGACTGTGGGGGTCAAGCTCGGCGCAGACCAGAATATCCGGCCCCACGATCTCGCGCACACGCGCCAGCAGATCACCTTCGGGATCGACGCAGCCCTGCGCCACCATCGCGCCATGCAGCCCCAGCACCACCGCATCGACCGGCATCGCCGTGCGTAGCTGGTCGAGTATTTCATCACGCAGCGCCACATGCGCAGCGCCTGAAACCAGCCCCGCCGGATCGGCCCAGGCCGCCGTGCCTTCGATCAGGGTCCAGCCGAGTCCGGCACAGACACGCCGCCCCACGGGGATCGGCGCGGTACACAGCGTCGCAGTGTCGGGGTGCTGGCCGGGTGCTGCATAAAAGGAATCTTCAAACGCCTGCCGGTCAATCACGATGGGCGAAAATGTGTTGGTTTCCGTCGCCAGCGCAGCGACGAATATCCGTTTGGCATCACCGGACATTCTCAATCGTCCATGACATGCGGCAGATACCCCAGAAAGCCCGCGATCTTCCAGCGGCCATCCAACCTGCGGCACCAATAGAGCGTCTGCCAGTTCATCTTTTCACGCGACCCGTCGCTGCGCGGCAGATGCCCGTCGAACCGCTTGCGGACCAACGCGGCATCGCCGGTGATCTCGATCTCTTCCAGCCGTGTCGCGGCAAAGATCCCTGCACGCGGATCGCCGGCATAGGCACCCGCCGCCTTTTGCGCCCCGAAATCCTGCGCTTGCCTGATCCAGTCATCGCGATAGGCCGACAACGTCGGATAGGCCAGAGTATAGCCATCGGGTTCGCGCTGGAAATGCCCGCTGAACCCGGTAAAGTTGTCAGCGATGAAATCGCCCGCGACCGCATCCCAGTCCGCGGCGACAAAGGCATCGATATCGCGCTGCACCAACATATCCCAGATCGCCGCGCGGTCGTTGTCGCTTGCGGAAAACGGATTACGATAAGGGTCGCGTTCGGTCATTTTTCAGGCACCTTATGAAATTTATTTAAGCATAAAACCGTAATTCCGACGAAAATCCAGAAAAATTTGTGCATATCGGCCAGTAATTGAAAATAAATTTCTTTCTGGGCTAGCTTGCCATAGATTTGACCAGTAACATCAAAACAGATCATCCGCGCAAACTCCGCGGACCGAAAGGGCCATGATGACAGATTCGTCCGATCCGATACCGCTGAACAGCGCGACCGACAATCTTATCCTCAGTCTCGCGGACGAGGACGGGCGCCTGTCGGCGATGGAAAAAAAGCTGGCCAGCTTTGTTCTGGCCGATGTGCATTACGCCACCAACGCATCCATCACTGATATCGCGGCCGGGGCGGGCGTGTCGCCACCTACGGTGACGCGGTTCTGTCGCCGCCTGGGCTGTGCGTCGTTTTCAGACTTCAAGGTGCAACTGGCCAAAAGCGCCTATGTCGGCCTGCGCTATCTGAACCCCGAAACCGTCACATCCACAAGTGCCGAAGTCGCCGAAGATATCGTGACCAAGGCGCAAAGCGCGCTGTTTGAAATGCATCGCACGCTGGATCTGCCGAAAATCGAAGCGGCTGTCGACCTGCTGGCCAAGGCGGACATGATCTATGCCTTCGGGTCAGGCGGCAATTCTTCGATGATCGCGCATGAAATGCAAAACCGGCTATTCCGGCTTGGCGCGCGTATTTCGGCATCGTCGGACCACGGCATGAACCTGATGCTGGCCGCCGCCGCCGCCCCCGGCACGGTGGTCTTTGGGTCATCCTTTACCGGCCGCGACCGCGAACTGACACATTGTTTTCAGCTTTTGCGCAAACGCGGGATTCCGACAATCGCGCTGACACAGGCCGGATCACCGCTGGCAGAGATGGCCGACGTCGTGATCTCGATCAACCTGCCCGAAGGCAAGAATATCTTTCGCGCGACCTCTACCCGGTATGCGTCGTTGGCGATGGTGGATATCATCGCCAATCTGGTCGCTTATGCCGACCGCAAGAAATCCACCCGCATCCTGCGCGGCATCAAAGAAGAACTCGTCCAGCACCGCGACGGCGATGACAGCCAATTGCTTGGCGATTAGGCCCCATCCGCTGGTGCGGTGGCGGTCGCACCTGTCGGGATCACACCACCCACCGCCAAAGGAATGACCATCATGCAGACATTGGCCCTGGTCACGGGCGGCGCTGGCGACATCGGGCGCGCCATCGTTGCACGGCTTTTGCAAGATCACGACATCGTGGTGATCGCTGACCGCGATATCACCGCAGCCGAACGCGCGGCGAATGAATTTGGCGCGCGCACATATGCCATCGCGCTTGACGTCACCGATGCGGCCAGCTGTGCCGCCATGGCCGACCGGCTGCGCGACCTTGGCCGCTTGCAGACGCTGGTCAATGCTGCTGGTGCCGCCCTCGCCGAAAGCCTGCATGCTACAAACGCCAGCCAATGGGCCGCCGACCGCGCGCTGAATTTCGACGCCTGTTTCACCGTGTTTAAGGCGGTCGAAACCCAGCTGATCGCGGCACAGGGATCGGTCGTGAATATCGCCTCGGTCAACGGAATGGGCGTGTTCGGCCACCCCGCCTATTCCGCGGCCAAGGCAGGCATGATCCATCTGACACGGCTGATTGCGGTGGAATATGGCCATCACGGCATCCGCGCCAATGCCGTCGCCCCCGGCACCGTGCGCACCCAAGCCTGGGAAGCGCGCGCCGCCGCCAACCCCGCCGTGTTCGATCAGGCCGCCGCACATTACGCCCTTGGCCGCATCGTGCAGCCCAGCGACGTGGCCGAGGCTGTGGGCTTTCTCGCCTCGCCCGTTGCCGCTGCGATCACGGGCATTTGCCTGCCGGTTGATTGCGGACTGACCGCAGGCATACCGGCACTGGCTGCGACCTTTAGCCAATCCCCCGATTACCAGACACAAGCAGATTGATCTGCACATTCTTCACGATAAAGGCCCTGACATGACGTATTTTCTGGAAAACACCTGGCTGCCTGACCCGGCCCCTGCGGGCACATGGCAGATCACATTGCACAACCTGTCCGACACGGCGCTGACCGGTTTCCGGCTTTCGCTGACCTCTATCACACGGGTCATGCCCAGCCATGACCTGCACAACGCGGTTTTTCACCGCCGCGCTGCGAATTATCACGAATTTTCGCCCAAGGATGCCGCCCCCCTTGCGCCCGGCGACGCCTGGACCTTTTCAGTCAGCGGGCTGAACCGGTCACCCTTTCACCGCAATGACGCGGCCAAGACCGCTTGGATCACCCACAGCGACGGCAGCACCCACCCCGTTCAGACCGGCGATCTGACGCATGGCGGCACCGCCCCTGCCCTGCCCGCGCCGCGCCTGCCTGCGGGGCGGCTGACGCTGCCTTTTGCCGTGCTGCCATGGCCCAATGCGATCGACGCCGCACCCGGCGACGCACCCGTCATCCTGCATGCAGCACCCGGTGCTGCACAGGACGACCTGCGCCTGATGCTGTCGGTCGACGCGCTGCACAGCCGCCTGTTTCCCGCCGCGCGCCGCCTGTTCCAGCTGTCGGACGTGCCGGGCAGCCGCGCCCTGCGCTTTGCCAACGATGCCGCGATCCCTGCCGAAGGCTACCGGCTTGATTTCGGCGATGACATCATCCTTGCCGCCAGCACTGCGGCCGGTCGGCGTTACGGGCTGATCACGCTGGCGCAGATGCTGCACGGGGCCTTTACCGACCCAGATTTCAAATTCCCCGCCACGGGACAGATTGCCGACGCACCCCGCTATGACTGGCGCGGCTGCCATTTGGATGTGTCGCGCCATTTCTGGCCCGCCGATGACGTGCGCCGCATCATCGACATGATGGCCTGGCAGAAATTCAACCTGTTCCACTGGCACCTGACCGACGACGAAGGCTGGCGCGCCGAAATCAAGGCCTACCCCCAACTGACTGACACCGGTGCCACACGCGGTGCCGATCTGCCGGGCATGCTGCCGCAACTGGGCGATAGCGCGGACAGGCAGCGCGCGTTCTACACACAACAGGACATGCGCGATGTCGTGGCACATGCCACAGCCCTTGGCGTCGACGTGATGCCCGAAATCGAAACGCCGGGCCACGCCGCCTGCGTGCTGGCCGCCTTGCCGCATCTGGCCGACCCCGATGAAACACCCGACAGCTATTACTCGGTGCAGGGGTATTTCAACAACGCGCTGAACCCCGCCGTGCCCGAAACCTTTACCATGCTCGAAACCGTCTTTGACGAAATCGCTGAAATCTTTCCGTCCCGCTATATCCATATTGGCGGGGATGAGGTGGCCGCCAACGCATGGCTCGCCTCGCCACTGGCGCGCGCGCTGATGAAACGCGAAAACCTGTCCGGCACGTTTGAGCTGCAAAGCTGGTTCCTGCGCCGGGTCAAGGCGATGCTATCCGCGCGCGGCAAGGTCATGGTCGGCTGGAATGAAATCGCCCATGGCGGCGGGGTACCCCCCGAAGATACGCTGCTGATGGCATGGGAAAACCCGCAAGTCGGCATCGACCTCGCAAAACAGGGTTATGACGTCGTGATGACACCGGGCCAGGCCTATTACCTTGACATGGTGCAATCGGACGACTGGCTTGACAACGGCGCAGGCTGGGCTGGTCCCGTCCCCCCGGAACAAAGCTATACCTACGAGGCCGAGGGTGATTTCCCCGCCGATCTGCGCCAGCAGATGCGCGGCGTGCAGGCCTGCATCTGGTGCGAACATTATACCACCAAAGCATGGTTCAACGATCTGATTTTTCCCCGCCTTTGTGCCGTGGCCGAGGCTGGCTGGACCCAATCCACCGCCAAGGACTGGCACCGCTTCGCCCGGCAGGTCCGCCTGCATCCCACGCTGTAAATATTCATGATCATGAAAGACACCACGATGCGCATTGCTGTCGGCGGCATCCATACCGAATGTTCCACCTATTCCCCGGTCCTGATGCAGACTGAAGATTTCACCGTGCTGCGCGATACCGACCTGACGGGCAGCCCCTATTTCGGCTTTCTGTCGGATTTCAACGCAGACATCGCCCCCCTGCTGCATGCACGCGCAGTGGCGGGC